>JBBIJR010000051.1:0-19438 GCA_037445875.1 Bacteroidota bacterium
TTGGACCAAGAGTCCCGGCGCGAACTATGGATTCTACGGAGGTCAGGTGCAATACAACCTTGTGAATGACCCGGCGAAGAAGTACGCCGCGTCCGCCCGTCTGAGTTTTGTTTCCCTGTACGGGCCCAAGGATGTGGATTTTACGGTGTATGGCCTGGACCTGATGGCGAGCAAAACGTATTCGGTGTGGTCGGATCGGATTTCCATGTCCCCGTATGCCTCGGTCTCGACCTACCTAGCGCGTTCGCATGAAAAGAGCGCCGTCGTCGAACTTGAAGATGAAAATATGCTTGGCGCGCAGGCCAGCGTGGGCGCGGTGACCCAGATCTCCTTCGCCCGGATTGCAGTGGAATACAACCTGGCCAGGATCAATACACTTTCATTCAAGCTGGGAGTGAATTTCTAGACTAACCACGTTTTAACAATACCATTAGAAAGACCATGAAAGACCATCGTATGAAACCGTTTCAGGAATTCCTGCAAAAGCTCAACCGTACGCTCCGATTTGGAAGCGCGGCCGGTTGGATTCTTTTCGCCGGCCTGTTCGCCGCCTGCGAAACGCACGAGATGGACGACCCCGGATTGCTGGTTCCGCTCACGGTGGACGAGGATTCGTCGCTGCCGTCCATCCATGTCAACTCCACGCAACTGCACGCGCAGACGTTCGGGAATCCGAACGATCCGATGCTGGTCGTGCTGCACGGCGGTCCGGGCGGAGACCACCGTTACCTGCTGAATTGCGCCGAATTTGTAAACGACGGCTTCTTTGTGGTCCTGTACGATCAACGGGGCGGCGGCCTGTCGAAGCGGCACGATGCCGATGCGTATTCGATCCAGATCTTCGTCGACGACCTGCAGGCGGTGATCGATCATTACCGGGGCGGCCCCGGCCAGAAAGTGTTTCTTCTGGGACACTCGTGGGGCGCCATGCTCGCCACGGCGTATGTGAATGCGCATCCGGGCACGATCAGCGGACTCGTACTCGCGGAGCCGGGGGGCTTCACGTGGGAGGACACGAAGGCCTATATCGAGCGGTTCAAGACGCTCCATCCGCTGGATGAAACCAGCAACGACTTCGTCTACCTGGATCAATTCATCACCGGCGACAATCACCGCATTCTGGATTACAAAGCCGGTCTGCAGGCGGCGGCCAATTTCGCCGACGGCAACGAGACGGGCGTCGAAGGAATGGAGCCCTATTGGCGGTTTGGCGCGGTCTGCAACAAGGCGTGTCTGGATTATGCCGATGAGCACGGGTTCGATTTCACCAGCCACCTCGGTCAGTTTACGACAAAGGTGTTGTTTGTTTACAGCGAGTGGAACAAGGCGTATGGGAGAACCCATGCCGAGCGCGTGTCGTCGGCCTACCCGAATGTGCAACTGGAGGAAATTCCCGGCACGGGTCATGAGATGACCTACTTCGCGTGGGATCGGTTCTATCCGCTTGCGAAAAACTATTTCAACGAAGTGTCGAAATAAACCTGACAAACCATGGAGACCCGATCTATGCGAAATGTGATTCTGACGATCATCCTGGCCGGCGCGTTGGCGCGCGTCGGTCACGCCCAGACCGTGAACTGGGCGTCAATGAAAAACGACCGATCCAACGTGGTGTATGCGTCCTATGGATACGATTTCGGCGTCGCGGCCCATGCCGGCTACGGACGATTCGTCCCGACGATCCGGCCTCTGCTGATCACGTTCGACTACTCGATGCCGATGGGCGGCCGCTGGACCGATGATTTCAAATTGAGGCTCGGCACGCACGTGCAGTTATTGGAAAAGAACGGATTTGCCTTATCGGGCAAGGCGATGGGCAACTTCAGACGTCATCAGACATCGCTCGTCCGGATGGCGTCCTTTGGCGGGGAATTCGCACTGGTGGCGGGCTACTTCAAGCCGGCGTTTCATGCCGCAGTGGAACTGAGCGCCGACGGTGCGGTCGTGACTCATCTGAAGCATTCGCGCCTCATGAAGAGAGACTTTCCCCGGATACACGATGGATGGTATCTCAATACCGGCGTGCACTATTTCTACGGAATCCAGGCCGTCAAGAGCATTGGAAGGCAGTATGATGTCAATCTGAGGCTTGGCAAAACCAACGCGCGGGGAGAGCATGAAGATGTGCTGCCGGTGTACGCACAACTGGGCGTTGCGAGGAGGTTTTGAGATCGTGAGACCCGGAACAGAAACATTTGTCCAGCTGATGGTCCTCGCAATGAGCCTCAGCCTGCTGGTGGCGGTGGTGTGGAATTGGATGACTCGATAGCGGCGGCGCTAGAACAGTTCCCCTCTTCCTGTCAGGAAGAGCGGTCAGGGGTGATGGCGATTTCTGGCGCGAGAACCACTCACCTCGGCAAGCTCGGTGCAAGCCTGATCCCTCCTTGGGAAGGAGGGGAACTATCATAGACGGATTGTCATTATTGATGTGACGTATCGGGTTAAGGAAGTTCCCCTCTTCCTATCAGGAAGAGCGGTCAGGGGTGATGGCGATTTCTGGCGCGAGAACCACTCACCTCGGCAAACTCGGTGCAAGCCTGACCCCTCCTTGGGAAGGAGGGGAACTGTCATAGGCGGATTGTCCTATTGATGTGACGTATCAGGGGTGATGGTGGTAACTGGCATGAGAACCACACCTGACCTCACTTTTGTGCTCTTTCCGCATCAACCCCACTTCACCCTTGTTTGTATTTCCCTAATCTGCTAATTCCCTTCCAGCGACACATGATACGAATCGGAGTTCCTGCCATGCTCACCTGGCACGGCGTCGTGCCCGCCATCACGACGCCCTTCAAAGCGGACCTTTCCGTTGATCACGAATACATGGCCCGGCGCGTCTCGTGGCTGATCCAGTCGGGCTGCAAGGGGATCGTGACGCTCGCGTCCGGGAAACCGTCAGGTAATGAGCGTGCTAATGGGAATGGCCCAGAGCTTCTCCGCCAATCGTGCGGACTGAGTGCCATTATAGGCCAGAATGGCCGCCTCGCACGACGGCACGCGATGCAGAAAAACCCTGAGCGAAGTCAAGTCCGATTCGGACCATCGTCCCGAAGCCTTTACTTCGACCGCCAGACAACGTCTCCCGTGTTCCAGGATGAAATCTACCTCGTGGCGGCCCTGGATGTGCCAGAAAGCGAACCGTGTTTCAGGTGCATGAGCTTCCACGATAGCCGTCAGGTTCTGCAGGACGAATGTTTCAAACAACGGACCGCGGAGAGGTTCGTCATGGTCCAGCGTTTCGACGCCGGCGAGAAATGCGGTGAGTCCCGAATCGGCGCCGTAGAGCTTGGGTGACTTGATCAAGCGACTGGTCCGGTTGCGAAGGAAGGGCGGCAATAGTCTGAACAAGAAAGAGGTTTCGGCGAGGCGCAGGTAGCGCGTGGTGGTGGCCAGGGAAAGTCGCGCGTCGCGGGCCAGTTGGCTGAGATTCGCGATCTGACCGTTGCGAAGGGCGGAAAAGCGTATGATCGACCTGAACCCGAGCACATCGTCCACCCGGGCCAGCTCTCTGATATCCCGTTCCAGGTACGTCTGTTCAAACCCGCGAAACCACAATGTCGCCGATGCCGACGACAGATAGTTGACCGGGGGCATTCCGCCTTTCAATATCTCAGCGGATGCAATAGGCCGGCCTGCCGGAATATGCGAGGGTGTTTCGCCATTCAGAAGTTTGGCCAGAAAGGGGAGTTGCCGAATGGAGCCCGTCCGTTCGCGCAGAGAAAACGGTTGAAGGGAAACATGCAAAGAGCGGCCGGCGAGACTCTCAGAGATTTCCTTTAAGAGCGAGAAATTTGCCGACCCGGAAAGGACGATTCTACCGGGGCGGCGGTTCCGGTCGACGGTGCGTTTGACCGCGGTCATGAGAGAGGGTGCTTTCTGAGCTTCGTCGATGCAGATCCGATCCGCCGAAGCGAGCAATTCTTCAGGCTGGTGCAAGGCGGTTTGGAGGTAGGCATAGTCATCGAGGGTGACATAACGGAAACCGTCGAACAGACTGTCGTTTTGCAGGAACGTCGTTTTTCCGGTTTGTCGCATTCCTGTGATGACCACGACGGGCATCACGTTCATCGCCCGGCGCACGGTATGCCGAATTTCTCGTGAAAGGTAGGCTGTCATGATTGATAATGACTTTATGTCATAATGACAATCCAATATACTGCTTGCTGACGGCGATGTCAAGCCGACAAGTAAGGCGGTGCCCACGCCGAGAGCCAATCGTCGGGCGCGGAGCGGCGCCTGTGGCTCGAACATGCCGGGATTCCGTTCCCACGTTTATCTTGTTTGTCGTTCTCTAATCTGCTAATATCCTCCCGACGGCGCTCAGATTCACAACCAAGGAACCCATTCCATGCTCACCTGGCACGGCGTCATGCCCGCCATTACAACACCCTTCCGAGCGGATCTTTCCGTTGATCATGAATTCATGGCCCGGCACGTCTCGTGGCTGATCCAGTCGGGATGCAAGGGCATCGTGCCGCTCGGATCGTTGGGCGAAGGGGCCACGCTGGGGTATGATGAAAAGATCGATGTGCTGAAGACATGCGTTGAAGCCGCCGGAGGCAAGGCGCCGGTTATTGCCGGTGTGTCGTCGCTGAGCACGGCCGAAGCGGTGCGACTGGCAAAGGCCGCCGCCGATGTGGGTTGTGAAGGCCTGATGGTACTTCCACCGTATGTGTATTCCACCGACTGGCGTGAGATGAAGGCCCATGTGGAGGCGGTGATCCGTGCAACGCCGCTCTCGTGCATGCTGTACAATAACCCGATCGCCTACGGGACGGACTTCCTGCCCGAACATATCGCGGAACTCGCTGGCGAGAACGAAAATCTTCACGCCGTCAAGGAATCGAGCGCGGACGTCCGCCGCATCACGCAGATACGGTCGTTGCCCGGAAGTCACCTGCGGATCTTCGTCGGGATCGACGATCTGATCGTCGAGGGGATCCACGCGGGCGCGTCCGGCTGGATCGCGGGATTGGTGAACGCGTTCCCGAAGGAATCGGTCGCGCTGTTCGATTTTGCCATTCATGATGACGTGAAGAGCGAAGCGGCGTTGTACCGGTGGTTCCTGCCGCTGTTGCGAATGGACACCGTGCCGAAATTTGTGCAACTCATCAAATTGGCCCAGGAAAAAGTGGGCATGGGCAGCGCCCGCGTCAGGCCGCCGCGCCTTCCGCTCGTCGGCCGCGAGTTGAAGGAAGCCGTCGCTGTCATCGATACCGCGCTGGCCGGGCGCCCGGAGGTTCCGTGAAACTCAAAGGTCTGTCGATCATTGGATGGAAGTCAACCGGTAATCAGGGCGCGACCTTCCACGGCGTGAATCCCTCGACAGGGGCGGCCATCGAGCCTGCCTTCACGTCCGCAACGGCCCATGAGGTGGACTCCGCCGCACGGCTCGCGCATCATGCGTTCCTCGAATACGAGTCCACCTCCGGTGCTCAGCGGGCCAACTTTCTGCGCGAGGTCGCCGTCCAGCTGGAGACGGACGCGGAAGCGATCGTGCGGAGAGCTTTTGAAGAGACGGCGCTTCCGGTCCCGCGCCTGCAGTCCGAAATGGGACGAACGTGCTTTCAGCTTCGGCTGTTCGCGGACCTTGTGCAGGAGGGGTCGTGGGTCGATGCGCGGATCGATCGTGGAGACCCTTCGCGCCAACCGGTACCGAAACCCGACGTGCGGTCGATGCTCAGACCGCTCGGCCCGGTGGCCGTGTTCGGTTCGAGCAATTTTCCGCTGGCTTTCTCGGTGGCGGGTGGCGATACGGCCTCCGCCCTGGCCGCGGGTTGTCCGGTCATCGTCAAGGCCCATCCCGCACACCAGGGAACGTCCGAACGGGTCGGAACGGCGATCCTGAAGGCGGCCCGCCACACGCAGATGCCGGAAGGAATTTTCTCCCTGCTTTTTGACGCGGGCTTCGAGGTGGCTAAGGAACTGGTCCGTCATCCCCTCATCAAAGCCGTCGGCTTCACCGGGTCCCGCCAGGGAGGGCTCTCGCTGCTGGAGATCGCCCGGTCGCGCCCGGAACCCATCCCCGTCTACGCGGAAATGGGAAGCATCAATCCCGTCATCCTTTTGCCCGACGCGGTGCAGACGCGCGGCCGTGAAATCGCCGACGGTTTGCACGCTTCCGTGACGCTCGGCGTGGGTCAGTTTTGCACGAACCCCGGCCTGGTGCTGATGGAGAACAACGGCGACGCGGCTCCGTTTCTCAACGAATTGGTGCGGCTCATGGCAAGTACGCCTGCGGCTACGATGCTCAGCGAAGCGATCGCGTCCGCGTATCGAAACGGCCTGCAGGCATTCTCCTCCATTCCCGGTGTGGACGTGCGGGCCGCCGGGTTGTCGAACGGCCCTGCACAGGCTGCCCCTGCCTTGTTCACCGCCGGTGGCAGCGTATTTCTTTCAAGGCCAGAGTTGATGAACGAAATATTTGGACCGGCCACCCTTGTCGTGTTATGCGAGGGCCGGCAGGAACTTCGCAGCGCCATCGGCCGGCTTGAGGGACAGCTGACGGTATCTTTGCACGCCACCGACAAGGATCTTTCTTCCGGCGGCGATCTCGTCAAACAGCTGGAAGGCGCCGCCGGCCGCATCGTCTTCAACGGATTCCCGACCGGTGTCGAGGTGGGTCATGCCATGGTGCACGGCGGGCCGTTTCCGGCCACGTCGGACGGGCGGTCCACTTCGGTGGGCACGCGCGCGATCGAACGGTTCGCGCGTTCCGTCTGTTACCAGAATTTCCCGGAGGCCCTGCTGCCGGCCGAACTCCAGGAATCCAATCCCCGCGGCATCCGGCGTTTGGTAGACGGGAAGTGGGCCCACTAGGAGCGGAGTCCGTGTTCGCTTCCATGGAGACCGGTTGCCCGAGCACAGGGCGGCCCGTCTTCCTACCGCTCATCATCCAAGAGGCTGGTGGAGACGATAAACGTCGCAGTCCGGAGACGTTTAAGATTCCAGTAGCTTATGACGATTCGGTTTTCTAATATCCGGTACCTGAACCTGTTCAACGGCGCCCGGCCGCCGCTGTTCCCGGCGACTTCGAGGATGTCCGTTTCTCCTTTCTGTAGACGCTGAATTCTGGCACGTGATTCCTTTTGGGATTGACCGGCACGCTCCGACGGCAGGCTGTTCAATAAGGTCAACCGCAGCCTTCAGGTTGCGCCTAAACTCTATTTGCAGGCTAAAGCCTGCGCCTGCATCGAAAACGATATTGAAAGAATCTTTGGACAACCTCGCATGCTCTGCACCACATGCTCATTCGAGACGGGAGAATCCGTCCCTTTCGAGGATGCATCTTATCCGGAACGTATGCGTTGGCGGAATGTACGTTGACTCAATCATCAAGGAGGAGACCATGATCAACTACTGGAATGACGGCTAGCGGGAGAGGTACCCGAATGGACCCATGCACTACCTAACCCTCAGGAGGATCGATTATGAAATACACGCTACTTCTGTGGCTCGCCGTGGCTCTGCCCGCAGCGTCCATGGCTCAGCATCAGGTCAAGGGGACCGTGACCGACAGTGTGGGGCAGCCCCTCATCGGAGTCAACATCGTCGAGAAGGGGACCTACCACGGCACCACGACGAACACGCGCGGCGAGTTTCGCCTCCAGGCCCGCTCGTCATCGGCCACGCTGATCTTCAGTTACCTCGGTTACCACAAAAAGGAAGTCACGTTGGAAGGGGAGTCCGAGCTGGAGATCGTGCTGGAGGAGAATCCGATCCAGCTGGGCGTGATCCAGGTGGTCGGAACGCGAAGCTTCACGCGTACGGCCACGGAAACGCCCGTTCCCATCGACGTGATCGACGTCAAGGAAATCGCGGACCACTCCGGGCAGGTCGAGGTCAACCAACTGCTGCAGTATCTGGCTCCCTCGTTCAACTCGAACAAACAGTCGGGAGCGGACGGGGCCGATCACATCGATCCTGCCACGCTGCGCGGACTGGGTCCGGACCAGACGCTCGTACTCATCAACGGCAAACGCCGCCACCAGTCTTCGCTGATCAACATTTTCGGTTCGCGGGGCCGAGGCAATACCGGCACCGACCTGAACGCCATCCCGGCGGGCGCCATTGACCGCATCGAGATCCTGCGCGACGGGGCCAGCGCCCAGTACGGCTCCGACGCCATCGCGGGCGTGATCAACATCGTTCTGAAATCGTCCGTCGAGGAATTCACCGGCAGCGTGATGACCGGCGCGTACAACGCGAAACCGCCCTCCAAATTCGAAGTATTGAAACCGAACGACTACGACGGAGAAACGACCGCGCTGACCGGGAACTACGGCGTCCGAATCGGAACGGACGGTTATGCGAACTTCACCCTCGACTACATGACGAGGAACAAGACCAACCGGCCCGCGGATCCGGCCGAGTTCGATATCTACCGTCAGAAATTCGGAGATGCGGGGAGCGATAACTTTGCTCTATTCGTGAACTCGGCGGTGCCGCTCGGTCCGCACTCGAGCTTCTATGCGTACGGCGGATTCAACCAGCGGTACACGGACGCCTATGCCTGGACCCGTACGCCCGACAGCGAGCGAAACGTTCTCGCCATTTACCCGAACGGCTTCAATCCGCGTATTACCTCCGACATCTCCGACAAGTCGGTGTCGACGGGGCTCCGATCGCAATGGAACGGTTGGGAGGTCGACTTCAACAACACGATCGGTTCGAACCGGTTCCACTACATCATCGACGGGACGCTGAACGCGACGCTGCTGGAAAAATCTCCGACGCGGTTTGACGCGGGCGGCTTTTCGCTGGCGCAGAATACGACCGGTCTCAGCCTCAGCCGGTTCTTCCCGGATATCCTCAGCGGAGCCAACATCGCGTTTGGCTCTGAGTACCGTATCGACAACTATGAGATTTTCGCAGGTGAGGAGGGCTCCTACAAGACCTATGGTCAGATCATATTCAGCATCGACTCTTCCTTCGACGACGATGGGAACTTCACCGGTATGGACACGACGCTTCGTCCGGGAGGTTCACAGGGATTTCCCGGTTTTCAGCCGGCCGATGAGGTCGATGCGATCCGGACGAATCTTGGCGCTTTTGTGGATGCGGAGTTCGACATCACGAAAGAGTTCATGGTCGGAGGAGCCGTGCGATTCGAGCATTACAGTGACTTCGGCAACACGTTGAACGGAAAACTGGCCATGCGGTACAAGGTAATGCCCGATTTCATCGTACGCGGTTCGGCGAGCACAGGATTCCGCGCACCGTCGCTGGCCCAGATCTACTTCAATTCGACGTTCACGGACTTCGTTTCCGGACAGCCGGTGGACAAGATCATTGCGAGGAACAACAGTCCGATCAGCCGCGCGCTGGGCATACCGACGTTGAAGGAAGAAACGGCGACGGACATCAGCGGAGGCTTCACGGCGCGGTACGGAAGCTTCACGGCGAGTGTCGACGGATACTACGTGGAGATCAAGGATCGCATCGTGTTGACCGGCGCGTTTGAGGACACCGATCCGGACATCGGGGCCGACCTGCAGGCCCTCGGGGTCGGGGCGGCGCAGTTCTTCACCAATGCCATCGACACCAAGACCAAAGGCATCGATATCGTCCTCGGATGGTCCGAATTGCTCGGTCAGGGCCGGATCAACACGACGCTGGCGGGGAATTTCAACGACATGACGCTGGGTGATGTGCATACCAATCAGAAGCTGGCGGGCAAGGAAGACATTTACTTCGGACGACGCGAAAAACTGTTCCTCCTCGCCTCGGCTCCGGACAGCAAGATCACGCTGACCGTGGACTACAAGCTGAAGCGACTCAATGCCGATCTGCAGTTCATCCGATTCGGTGAAGTTACGCTGGAAGACTGGCTCGGCACGGACGATGTGTACAAGGCGAAGATCGTGACGAACCTGACGCTCGGATACGATCTGACGCAGAACCTGTCGTTGACCGCGGGCGCCGTCAACCTGCTCAACGTGTATCCGACGCAGCAGGACACCGAAACCGAGACGGGCGGTCTGTGGGATGCCGTGCAGATGGGTTCCAGCGGCGCGTTCTACTTTACCAAACTCGCGTTCAAGTTCTGACGACAGCCGGCGAGATCGCCAAAGTCATTCTCGAAAGAACCCGCTCTGATCCTTCAGGGCGGGTTTTTTCACGGTGTCTTGGGCATCGGAGCCGGAAAGCGCAGCCGTATTATGTCACGCCCGCCATCGTCGGTTTCTCCGGCCATTGATTACTGATAACTGCTTGTATTGCCTGTCCGAGACGGTTTTCTTATCTTGAACTACAGGTTCTGTCCCTAACACGGATGCCCATCCCATGGGACGCTACTACTTCGCAGTGGCCGTTCTCGCGATCTCGTCCGCCGCTCTGGCACAGTCCGGAAACGAAAAGGACGCCGGACGGTACTTCTACCAGAACCACTTCCCAGATGATGCGGGTACGCAGAACTGGAGTATTGTCCAGGACGAGAGGGGCCTCATGTACTTCGGGAACAATAACGGTGTCCTTCAGTACGACGGTGTGCACTGGCGAATGATCCCTTCGGCGAATCGAACGGTGGTTCGCTCGCTTGCGGTCGACGTGCGTGGCCGTATTTACGCAGGCGCCAAGGGAGATTTTGGTTTTCTCGAGGCGGATTCCAGCGGACGGTTTGTTTACCGTTCCGTCGTGTCCCTCGTACCGGGAGGTCACCGGGATTTCAGCGACGTGTGGGACATTCTCGCAGATTCGAACGGAGTCTACTTCTGTACCTTCAAGTACGTCTTCCTCCTCCAGGGTGAACGCGTCGATGTCATAAAGCCCTCCGGATCCTTCCACCGGGCTTTCCGTTGCAACGGCCGGAACTACATCCTCCAGGTAGGCGTCGGGCTGATGGAGTTGGACACCTCCGGTCTGAAGCCGGCCCCGGCCGGGGAAATGTACGCGGAGGACCGCGTCTACTTCATTCTTCCCTGGAGTCCGGACTCGATGCTGGTGGGTTCGCGGTCGCGAGGGCTTCAGTTGATCAGCGGCGGAAGGGCCACGGTTTTCCATTCAGATACGGTTCTGTCCAGAAGTCAACTTTATCATGCCGTTCTTCTTAGGGACCGGAGGCTGGCGATCGGAACCTTGCGGCACGGCATGGTCCTTCTGGACCGACATAGCGGCGATCTTCGAACGGTCACTTCCGCGGACGGACTCAGCGACGATGCCGTCTATCGTTTGTTCGAGGACCGAGATGGCGCCGTCTGGCTGGCCACCAACAAGGGCGTCACGCGGATCGAGGTCAATTCGCCGCTGTCGTTTTTCGATGAACGAGACGGTCTGCAAGGTACGATCCTCTCCATCTCCCGGCATCAAGGCCGTCTCTTTGTCGGATCGACACAGGGACTCTTCGAGCTGACTTCCGCTGCGTATCGGCCCATCTTTTCGGTACGGCCGGAGATCGCGAGCCAGGTCTGGTCGCTGCTGTCGGCCGGTCCGGAATTGCTCGTGGGTACCAACGAGGGCGTCCTGGCGATGAAGGAGAAGCGCGTCAGACGGTTGACCCGCCAGGTGACGTTCACGCTGTGCCGGTCGCGAATGGATACTTCCGTCGTTTTTGCAGGATTGCAGGACGGTATCGGGATATTCCGTCTTGCCAGCGGCCGATGGGACAACATGGGCAGGCTGCCGGGCGTGCATGAGGAAGTCCGTACGATCGTTGAGGCCGTGGACGGTTCTTTGTGGGTCGGGACTTCATTCCAGGGTGTGGTCCATGTTGCCAACCCGTCCGCCGAGGACTCCGGCCGATCCGTTATTGCACGGTACCATAAGGAGACAGGTTTGCCGGCAGGATTCGTACATGCCTACGCCACGCCTGTTCATCCCGTATTCGTGACGGACAAAGGTATGTTTCGGTTCGACGATTCCGCCCGACGCTTTGTTCAAGACTCGACCTTCGGATCCATTTTCGCGGACACGACGCGGGACATCTTCCTCGTTGGACACGACGTTCTCCGCAACGTCTGGGTCTTCTCCAGTCAAAGATTCTTTCTTTCGCGGGCGTCGTCAACCGGCGGCTACGCAGTGGAATCCACCGTACTCAGCAGAGTCCAGCGTTCCCGGCAATACTCCCTCATGATCGAATCCGACGGCACGCTGTGGACCGGCGGTGTGGACGGACTGATCCGTTATGAGTCCTTCCGGGACGCGCCAATCCAGCGGCCTTTCTACGCCATGATTCGACAGCTGTGGATGGGACAAAAGCTCGTCTATGCCGGCGATGTTCCCATGGACCGCATCGAAACACCTTTTCCGTATGCGAGCAATTTTGCGCGGTTTGAGTACGGCGCGACGAGCTACGACGAGGAGAGGGACACGCAATTTCAGTACTGGCTCGAAGGGTTCGATCAAAACTGGTCGCAGTGGAACCGCGAATCCAAGAAAGATTATACCAATCTTCCGGAAGGTGAGTACCGGTTTCACGTTCGAGCGAGAAACGTGTACGGAGTTGTCGGCGAGGGGTCGAGCGTGGCCTTCTCTATCCGTCCGCCGTGGTATCGCACGTGGTGGTCGTACATCTTGTTCGGGTTGACAGGACTGGGGCTCCTCGTGCTGGCCTTCCATTGGCACGACCAGAAGCTGATCCGGGAGAAAGAGGAACTGGAACGCGTCGTCCGCTTAAGGACAGATGAGCTGAGAAGGAAGAACGAAGAACTGGCGCAATTGAACGACAAGAAGAACGAGTTCCTCGGTATTGCGGCGCACGACCTGCGAAGTCCGCTGTCGGCCGTGATCAGTTATCTGGATCTCACAATCCAGGACCTGCGGCAAGGCACGGCCAACCTGGGCCAGACGGCGAACGACCTGGATACCGTGCTCGGTGCGGCACGCCACATGAACGAACTCATTACGAGTTTACTCGACATCTCGGCGATCGAATCCGGCCGCGTGAATCTCGACCTTCATCGGGAAAACTTCTCTTCCGTTCTGACCGAATGCGAGAAGCTGTACAGCCGGACTGCCCAGGCGAAGAACATCGAACTGGTGGTGGAAAAGGATTCTTACGAGGTCATGATCGACCGCGCGAAGATCGGCGAGGTGCTGAGCAACCTGTTGTCCAACGCGATCAAATATACCTATCCGGGCGGGACGGTGCGCGTGTCGTGCGAGGCGGGTCCCGGCGTCGTCATAGCCCACGTGCACGATACCGGCCAGGGACTGACCGAAGAGGACATGAAGCATCTTTTCACACGCTTCAAGATCCTCAGCGCGCGGCCGACGGGCGGCGAACGCAGTTCGGGTCTGGGCCTCGCCATAGCCAAAAAGATCGTCGAGATGCACGGGGGACAGATCTGGGTCGAGAGCATCAAAGGAAAAGGATCGGTTTTCAGTTTTTCCATCCCCTCCGGTGGGGACCGCGGGTTGGAACGGTCCGGAGTCTGAAGCAGCGAGTATGTATCGCGTCGATACTCTACCATGGTTCTGGAGACCCTTCGTATGGTTCTACGGCATGGCTGTGGCCGTACTCCTGTACGCGTACACCCGGTTGGTCCACTCGACCAGCCGCATAAGGCTAAGTGGGCAGGCTCCTGTCGGGGAAGAGAATTACATTCTGTGTCACTGGCACGCATTCATTCTTGTTTATCTTTGCGTATTCCTTCGTCACCGCAAACACGCGTGGATGCAGCATCCGTTCTGGTTCATGAAGCCCGTCCACTTGCTGCTCCGGCTGGTCGGTGTCCGCAAGATCGTATTAGGGTCGAGCGGCCATGGGGGAGTCAAGGCGGCGGACGAATTGGTGGAATTTCTGAAACAAGGCTTTTCAACCGTGATGTTTCCGGACGGGCCGGCCGGACCGTCTATGATCGCCAGGAAAGGCGTCCTGCACATCAGCCGTCAGAGCGGCGTGCCCATCATTCCGGTTCGGTTTCACGTCGAGCGATGCCTCCGGCTGCGAACATGGGACCGAAAGAGACTCCCGCTGCCGTTCGGGAGTATCAAGGTGGAGTTTGGTAAGCCGATGGCGCCCGGAGACGACATCGAGACGGCGTGGCGACTTCTTTCGGAGGAACTGGGGATGACGGTTGATCGTCCGGATCTAACGAACGTGCCGTCGAATTCATGACCAGTGTTACATACGAGTGCACGACCTGCGGCACACTCGGTCCCGCGGAATACGGTTACTCGAAGTACGGCCATCCGGAAGACGCCGCGCCTCTGCCCGATGCGGCGTATCACCTGGAGGAGCTCGCATCCAACGTCTCCGGTGGGCGCGGCCATGCCGTCCGCCGGTGCCCGGAGTGCGGAGCGTGGTTTCACTATGAGTTGGACTACGAGTTCCTGGTCAACGGCAGCGAGGATTACGAGACGCTGACACGCATTACCGAAGAAGAAGCACGCGCGATCGAACGCAGCCTCACGAAGTGACCCGGAGGCCCTTCAGAAGACGCGCAGGGCATCCTATCAGGGCCAACGTTTGCCCTCCGGTCTTCGTCGGATCAGTTCCCATACCGAGGCGCTACCCCCGCGGGCACACGAACCAGCCGTCGGCATTCCCGCCGCCCGTCTCTCGAACGTGGACGGGCCGGCCTATCTCATCTTAAGGCGAACAAAGTGCTGATTCAACGTGGCCAGTGCATTGAAGTTCCTGGCCTTTCCAAACATCTCCTCCGCCTTTTTCTTCTCGCCCTTGCCTTCGTGCGCCAGCGCAATCCGATACAGGTTGTACGGATCCTGCATGTTTGCCTGATAGAGTTCGGCCAGGGCCCTCGCGAAATTCCTCTCTGCGAGAGCGATCATGCCCAGGAGCTGGTGGGAGCCCATGATCTGAAAGACATTGTGGGCTTCCTTGGCCTGTGCCATCAGGTCGTCGGCCATCGACCTGGCCGCCTTGAGGTCCTTCCGCTGAATAGCCACGAGCCCCGAGTTCAGCAGATGAAAACGGCGCGTGTTGGCCCTGGCGCCGTCGGAGAGACTGGATTCGTCGCTGATCTTCAACGCGCGGTCGAATGTTGACTGCGCCTGGTCGGCCTTGCCCTGTTCCAGCAGCAGCGCACCTAGGACAAATAGGTCGCCGGACATGGCGCCCGCGTCGGCGCTTTTTTCGGCGAGGGCATACTGTTGGTCTATTTCCTTCGCGGCTTCGCTCCACTTGCCCTGGTCCACGTAGGCCAGTGCCTTCACGAACAGGGCGGTCCGGCGCTCGCCGTCGTTCTTCGCGACTGCGTAAAAACGGTCCAGCTCCGCCATGGCCTCGTCGTACGCCCCCTTATAGATCTGGTTGCAGGCAATGCCGATGTAGGAATTAGGGAAATCGGGACGCACCGATAGTGCCTTCCGGTAGTTCTCGATGGACTCGTCGTACCGGCCTGTCTTCATCAGCAGTTCCGCATACGAATCGAACGGATTCGGATCGTCGGGGATGAGCTCGATGTACTTCTTGAAGGCGTCCGCGGCCTGGTCGTATTTTTCGAGGCTCCGCAGGGCATAACCAAGCGAGTTGTAAGGGGATGAGAACTTCGGATTGATCGCGATGGCCTTCTGGTACTCCTCGATGCCCTTTTCGTATTTCTGCTCGGCAAAATGATAACTGGCGCCCAGCAGATTGTGGGCCCGCTCGTCCCGTGGAAAGAGGGCCACCAGCTTTTCGTACGCTTCGGTTTGTTTACCCGGGTGGCCCGAGGCGCCGTGCCGGGCGGCGGTGATCATCAGCCGTTCCCCCTCGGAAATGTCGCCGGCCAGGGACTCGGCCTTGTCCAGGTTCTCGAAGAAATCCCTCGCCGATTGGGCGTTGTTCGAGAGCGCAAGAAACGCCAGCGCGAAATCGGGGTCGTTTTCCACGGCCTGCTGGAAATAAGAAAGGGACTCCCGGATGCGAAGCTTCTCGGACAGGTCGCGGCCCTCGAGATACAACCGACGGGCCTCGCTGGATGAAGTCGTGATCGGTATCTTTCCGTTGTTCTTTTCGCCGCAGCCAATGCTCAGCACGGTAACGATCAAAGCACAGTACGGGATGCGCATACGGCCTCCTTTCGTCAATGGAGTGAAAACGGTCGGATTGGTCGAATCACCATACGTTCGAATCACCGTCTGGTTCGTCACAGATAAGTAAATTTGTGGACGATTCGCAATAACAAAATCCGACCGGACGAGGAATTCCATAACCGGGGCGCTCGCCGACAAGCGAGCCGTTGCGGTTCCGTTCCGTACGTTTCCATTGAGAATAGCCCGTCGCCTTCCTATATTGAAGCAGTATCATTCCCTGGCAGGGATTCATGAACAAAACCACCGTTTTTCTGTTCGACGTCGACAATACGCTGCTGGACAACGACCGGGTCGCGGCAGACCTGAAGCGCTATCTCGAAAAAGAAGTAGGCCACGGGCGGCAGCAGCGGTACTGGAACATCTTCGAACAAATGCGGGCCGAACTCGGATACGCCGACTATCTCGGAGCGCTGCAGCGCTACCGAATCGAGAATCCCCGCGAGCCGCACCTGCTGGCCGTTTCGGGATTTCTCGTCAACTATCCGTTCGCCAATCGCCTCTTTCCCAACGCCCTCGATGCGATCGACCACGTCAAACAATGGGGCACGGCCGTCATCCTCTCGGACGGCGACGTCGTGTTCCAGCCCCGCAAGGTGGAACGCAGCGGCCTGTTCGATGCCGTTGATCGCAACGTACTGATCTACATTCACAAGGAACACGAGCTCGACGACGTGGAGCAGCGCTATCCCGCCGATCACTACGTGATGATCGACGATAAATTGCGGATCCTGACGGCCGTAAAGAAGATCTGGGGAGCGCGCGTCACGACCGTCTTTCCCCGCCAGGGCCACTACGCCGTTGATCCGGAAGTCCTGGCGGCCTATCCGCCGGCCGACATCGCCGTCGATCGAATCGGGGATCTCGCGCAATACGATCTTCAGGCGTTCCTCGCGGGTTCTCGGGGTAGATGACATCCGGTCAGGGCCCGTCGACGGCTCAGCGAGCACGGGGATAGGCCGCAAGCCGGGCTCGGCGTGCGACATTTTGTTGGACTTTGTAACCGACCTGATTTACCTTTTCCCGTTTCCCTCCATGTACATCGACCCATTCGGCAGGAACGTTTTGCATGGTACGGACGATCGGTATTTCTCTGCTCGTTCTCTCGTCCTTCCTTCTTGCGCGGCAGCAGGACAGCGTTCTGAACACCGGCGATCCGGCGCCGAACTTCTTTCTCCGGTTGCTCGACGGCGGTGAATTCTATTCCCGAGACTATTACGGGCAGCCGCGGGATTTCCCGCGGTCGCGCAAGGAACGCAACCCGACCGTCATCAGTTTTTTTGCCACCTGGTGCGGCCCGTGCCGAAAGGAGATTCCCGAACTGGAGCGTTTGCAGGAGCGCTATCCGGGCATCAAGTTTTTTCTTGTCAATGTGGCGGAAAACGGGGAGACACTGGCCGCATACCTGAAAACCAACCCGGTTCGCTTGCCCGTATTGATGGATCGGTACGGGAAGACTGCAGAGCGCTTTCGCGTCATGGACCCTGTTCAATCGGTTGCGGTGCTGCCGACCCTGGTCATGATCCGAAAGAACGGCACCGTTCACTTCTTCAAGAAGGGCTACAGTGAGGGTGACGAGGCAAAGATCGAAGAGCAACTGCTGGCCATGGTAGGATCCGATTGACCACCGGGCCGCCGGTGCGGAAGAGAATCCGGCGCTTCGAGGACGACTCCGCATGTTGTTCGTGCTGGGGTGCATCGGGCTGGTTACCGCTGCGCGTCTTTCGGCACAGGACCCGGATATCAAGTTCGAACACTACAGCCTGGAACTCGGACTATCGCAGAGCTCGGTGTTCTCCATCGTGCAGGACCGCCGGGGATTCCTCTGGATCGGGACCTTCGACGGTCTGAACCGCTTTGACGGCTATTCCTTCAAAATCCATCGTCACATCCCGTTTGATTCCCTGAGCCTCTCGGACAACTTCATACACTGCGGTTTCAGCGATTCGCGCGGCATGCTTTGGTTTGGGACCGACCAGGGCCTGAACCGTTTTGAGCCCGAGACCGGGTCGTTCGTGTACCTGCTGCCGAGCACTTCCGGAGCGGGCGGACTCTCGGGCAGAGTCGTCAATTGTATCTCTGAAGATCCGATGACGCCGGGTGTGTTGTGGGTGGGCACGGATCGAGGTCTCGGTCGGGTGGATGCGCGCAGAGACCCCTGGGACATCTCCACCGATTCCGCCTTGCACGGTATGGGCATTCGGGCCATGGTGTGGGATGCGCGCGAAGCACTCTGGATCGGCACGGAAGACATGGGGCTTTACCGTCTCGACGCCGCCGGCGCCCTGCGACCGATGGGCGCTGCATCGGGTATCCGTGAAGTGCGCGCCGTGCATGCGTCCCGATCCGGCGACGTCTGGATCGCGAGCGATCTCGGTTTGCACGTGTTTCACGGTGGGAATCCGCCAGCCGTCCCGATGTTCGCCGGGCTGTTCGCGGCATCCGTGAAACGTCCGATCATACATTCGATCCTGGAGACGCGGGACGGCTGGCTGTGGATCGGTACGGAAACGGGCGTTTATCTGTTGAACAGAGACCGAACGGCCTGGTTCCTGCACCGGCACGATCCGCTTAAACAAAACAGTCTCAGCGCCGACTACGTCAATACGTTGTTCGAGGACCGCGCGGGGAACGTCTGGGTCGGGACCGCGTTCGGCGGACTCAACAAATTCTCGCCGCGCATGCGGGCTTTCCGTCACTATGCATCCGGAGCCAGTGCGAAGACGGACCTGAGCAACGCATACATCTACCCGATCCTCGAACGGTCCGACGGCTCGATCTGGATGGGAACGTACGGCGGCGGGATCGCCGAACTCGACCCGTCCGCGTCGACGCTGCGTGTGAGGACTGTATCCACCGGGACGCCGCTGGCCAGCGTGGTCTACGCTCTGTATGAGGACGCCGGCGGTGAAGTGTGGGCGGGAACGCTGAGCGGGCTGTACCGCTGGCCTTCCCGCGAGGCCCCGGCGGTTTCGATCCTGCATTCAGAAGATCCGAACAGTCTCAGCCACAACGAGGTGTGGTGCGTTCTGGAGGATCGGTCGGGGCGGCTGTGGGTAGGCACCAGCCGCGGCCTGAATCTTCTTGATCGCACGACCGGGACGTTTCGACGGTTCTATCACGATCCCGCGGATTCCACGTCGTTGAGCCACGACAACGTGCAAACGCTTTATGAAGCCAGTGACGGCCTCTGGGTCGGTACATGGGGCGGTGGGTTGAACCGGCTGGAGCCCGGTGGAGGATCCGTGCGGTTCCGGCGATGGCCGCACCGCAGCAGCGATTCCGGTACCGTCGCGAGTCCCATCATCATGTGCCTTCACGAGGACCGCGGCGGCGATCTGTGGGTCGGTACGTGGGGAGGCGGCATCACCCGTCTGGACCGGCACCGGCGCGTGGTGCGCCGGGACGGCGGTGGGCGCGCCGTCTCCTCGGCGATGCCCGGTCTTTGTAATGCGCGTGTAGCCTC
>JBBIJR010000051.1:19448-27019 GCA_037445875.1 Bacteroidota bacterium
GGCATACTGGAGGACGGCCGGCGCCGGCTCTGGATCAGCACCAACCGTGGGCTGTGCCGCCTGTCGCTGGAAACGGATTCCATCCAGATCTACGACGTCAGCGACGGCCTCCTGTCCAACGAGTTCAATACCGCTTCCTACCGCCGCCTGCGGAACGGGGAGATGATGTTCGGAGGGATCGCCGGCGCGATCCGGTTCCACCCGGACAGCGTGATCGACAACGCAAACGAGCCGCCGGTCGTTCTCACCGCCGTAAGCGTCCTCGGCCAGCCGCAGCCCTTGCCGGACACCGGGCCGATGGTCCTTGCGCACGATCGCAATTTTGTCAGCTTCGAATTTGCCGCGCTGGATTTTGCGAACCCGCGGAGAAACCGATACGCGTATCGCATGGACGGCATCGACGCCGCGTGGGTGGACGCCGGAGTGAGACGAACCGCCACCTACACGAAACTGCCGCCTGGAACGTACCGCTTTCAGGTCAAAGGAAGCAACGGCGACGGAGTGTGGAATCCCGTACCGGCCGTGCTGGACGTGACGGTCCTTCCGCCGTTCTGGCGCACGTGGTGGTTTTATCTGCTGACCGCCGCCGCGATGATGGGATCGGTCTTCTACGGTTTGCGGGCACGGTGGCTTCGCCACAAAAGGGAGCGCCTGATGCGCGAGCAATTTGCCCGCGAATTGATCACCTCTCAGGAGAACGAGCGTCAGCGCATCGCCGGTACGCTGCACGACAGCCACGGCCAGAACCTGCTCGTGATCAACAACGAGATTCAGCGGCTGCGTCACAGTTCGCATCCGCGGCCGGTGACGCCGGAGGACCTGGACTACTGGAGCCGGTTGCTCATCGAATCCATCGAGCAGGTCCGCGAGATTGCCCACGACCTCCGTCCGGTCCAGTTGGCACAGCTGGGTCTCTCCCGTGCGGTGCAGGCGATGATGCATAAAACGGATTCGGCCCTCTCCGTCTGCGTGCAGGGAGAGTTGGCGGCCCTGGATGCGATCGCACCGCCGAGCGACATCCATGTGTACCGGATTCTGCAGGAGGCCGTCACCAACGTCATCCGTCATGCGGCGGCCTCGCGGATCGAACTGACCGTCCGGCGAATGAACGGATTCGTGCGCCTTTTGCTGTTGGATGACGGATGCGGCTTCAGCCGGGACGGGTCGTCGCAGGGCATGGGTTTGTTCAATATGGAGGAACGTGCACGGATGGTGGGCGGCCGGATTCGAATTCTTTCGGAACAGGGCCGGGGCTGCACCGTAGAACTGGACATACCTGTGTTACCGCCGACCGGAGGTGCCCATGGCTCGTAAGCATTCCCTGCAAGTCGTCATCGCCGACGATCACGAGTTGATCCGGCGCGGGTTCCGAGAGCTGATCCGGGAAGATCCCGCGTTTACGGTGATTGCGGAATACAAGAACGGCCGTGAGGTGCTGAAGGGGATTGAATCGCTGGAGCCGGACCTCGCCGTTCTCGATGTCGCCATGCCCGAGTTGAACGGTCTGCAGGTTACGGAAGAAATTCACCGCCGTCATTTACCCGTACAGGTGATCATTCTGACCATGCACGACAACCGTGAGTTCTTCGAAGAGGCGATGCGCTGCGGAGTCAGAGGTTACGTGCTGAAGGACCGGGCCGCGTCCGAGCTGGTAGAGTGCCTGCACACGGTCGGCGAAGGCCAGTTTTACATCAGCGCCTCGATATCGAACTACCTGGTCCAGTTCCTGCAAACGCAGGCGACCATCCCCGAGTTGCGCCTGCTCACGCGAACGGAGATCCGAATTCTGAAACTCGTGGCGCAGGCGAGGACGAGCAAGGAAATCGCCGATCAGCTGTTCATCAGTCCCCGAACGGTCGAGACCCATCGCCATAATATCTGCCGCAAGTTGAACCTGAGCGGCTCCCACAAACTGCTGCAATTCGCGATGGAGCACCAGACCTCGCTGAAGTAGCCGTCTGTCATGTGGTAGGGAACGCTTGAGCGTTCGTTGGCGACGCCCGCCGCCGATTGGCTCAGCGTTCGTCGGTGGAAAAGCCTACGTAGACCTACGTAGAAAACCTACCTGTTTTTTTCTCATCATTTTACGGGTTCTCCTTTATTGGCATCTGCCCGTTCATGACTTACTTTCATGGAGGAGAGCAGATGTTTCCGGCCGGTTTCGGCGGACGTTATCCAGGGAGACGCCGTGGTTTGTCTGGTGGTGGATGACAACGCGCAGTTTCGGGAGCTCGTCGTTTCGATGATGCGGAGCCATTTCGACAAAGGCATGCAGTGCTACGAATGCGGATCCGGGCGCGAAGCGCTGGAGTCTTACGAGCGGCTGCAGCCGGACGTGGTCCTGATGGACGTGCGGTTGGGGGACCGGGACGGCATCTCCGTGACGCGCGAGATTCGCCACCGCCATCCCGACGCGACCGTGCTCATTCTCAGCCAGTACGACGAAGAGACGCTGAGCGAAGAGGCCAAGACCGTGGGGGCCAGCGCCTATATTCTGAAGGAGCACAGCTGGAAAGCGCCCTTCGTCATAGAACATCTGTTGTGGCAGAAAAAGAAATGATCAGAGTGCGAAAGCACCGGGTCTGTTAGGTGGACGCCCTCAAACGCTGAACTACCCACGGATCGCGCACGTCCTTCTTTAATAGAGGACGCAGCGCCATCAGGCCCGTTTCCCCGATCTGTTTCTCGAGGTAGCCCAGTTCCGCAAACCTGGATCGCGCGTCTTCGTTCAAACGGAGCGAAAACCCCAGTTCGCGCGCCATCAACATCCCTTTGGCGAACAGCCGCAGTTCTGCGTGCACGCGCACGTAACACAGCAGGTCGGCCAGCGTCTCGCCGGTAAAATGCTTCCTCAGGCGCTGCAGGTATCGTCCCACGCGGCTGCCGGACACGCGGCCCTGTCGGATCAGGTCCAATAGTTCCATATCCGTGTCCATACCCACACCCAGCCACCGTTTTACCTCGCGCTCGCTCAAACCGAATACGACCATGGTCGCAGCCGGCCAGAGGACCAGAACCAGAGCGGTCGTCCACAGAGGCGGCAGAAGGAAGTGGTTGAACATTACGTGAAGAGCGATCGCTCCCGTCCACCCCGGCCAACCCACGCGGAACGAACCGGCACGCTGTTCGTCGGTCCGTTTCCTCGACACGATGCCAAAGATGGCCGTTGTGCCTCCATGCATCACGGCCGTGCCAAATCCCCTGACGAGCCAACCGTAAGCAGGAACTTCGATATCCTGGACCAGATAGTATGCATTCTCCGCCAGTGCAAAGCCTGTTCCCACGGCGAATCCGTGGATGCCGGAGTCCACGAGAAAACCCGTCCGGTCGGAGCGGATCAGGTAGTAGACGAAAACGGCCTTCAGCGTCTCTTCGATCGCCGGTGCGAGCCATCGGCCGATGATCCAGGAGGGTGCGACGGCCGAGCGAAACAGCCACGCATTGGCGACGTACGCGACGAGGGCCGCACAGCCGCCCACGCACAAACTCAGGAGAATCGCCCGGAATCTGACGAGTTTGTAGCCGTCCAACGCCATCAAGGCCGCAAGAAACACGAGGGCGGGAACGAAGGAACCGGAAACCTTCAAGACGGGCAGCCAGAGAGCAGACATACCGTCAACGATTACGGCCGGTCTGGAGCATTCCGTCGTACAGAAGAGCCTGACCGTCGAGGATCAGGAAGTGCAAGGGCTGTAGACGGTCGGTTTGTCCGCGCAAGATCAGAAGATAGCGTCCTTTGCGTGCACGGGAGATCTGTATCTCGCCGGCCTGCAGCCGCAGCACACTGGTATCCTCGCTGTCCGACAGCCTCATGCCGCAGAATGCAAGCGCCGTCGAATCGTACCCGATGCGGAACTCCACCTCGCGAGCCGCCTCCAGCTGTACTTCGATGCGCAGGAAGTCCGGCGAAGACGCGACGTGAACGTTCCCCTGGACGGATCCAAGAGTGATAGCCTCCGCGTCCGTGTCCACGAACCCGGAAACATCTCCCTTCAGTCCCATCACTCCGCGCAAAAAGGCGGTGTTGTCGGTCGTGTCCAGGGCCACGACCAGCACGATGAATCCCATCGCGAGACCGGCAGAAAAAGAAAGAGCGTATCTCCACTTCCAGGCGCGGAGGTCTTCGAGGACGGACGGAAGCCACGATCGAGCGGCGGCAGGACTCTTCTGCGGCCTTGCAATGGCCGTCATCACGCGGTATGTCAGGTCCGCCGGAGCCTCCTCCATCGGTACCCCTTTCAATCTGTCGGACAGTGCGGCCAGTTCGTCGTACAACTGCCGGGCCTCCGGATGAGCCTCCAGGTACGCGCCCAGCGCCGCGTGCTCTTCGGGTGAATTCACTCCGTCCAGTTCCTGATGAATCAACTGCAGGTACCGGTCTTCCATCATCGTATCCCTCGTTTGGAAAGGACATCTTTCAGCAACTGGCGGGCGGTGAACAGCCGGGACTTCACGGTTTTTTCCGGCACGTCCAGGACCCGGCTCACCTCCTCATAGGACAGGTCGTGAAAGTGCTTGAGCACCAGCACGGCCCGATAGTCCGGTTTCAATTGCATCAGACCCTCCTGAATCTCCTTGTTCAGCCGCTCCCCGTCAACGTGAGCCTCCGGCAATTCCTCCGGAGCGGCCACGTCTTCATCCAGCGACTGGAATCGTCTTTTTTCCTTGAGAAAATTGATCGACTCATTGATGGCCATCCGGTAGAGCCAGCTGAAGAGCTTATAGCGTTCATCGTAAGTGTGGAGCTTGGTAAAGGCCTTCACAAAGACGGATTGGGTAATATCCGCCGCATCGTCCGGATCGCCGACCATTCTCAGGGCGGCATTATAGACCGGCTTTTTGTACTCATTGACCAACGGCTCAAAGGCTCTTGTGTTTCCTTCCCGGCATTCCCGGACCCATGCTTTCTCTTGTTCTGACGTCATAAATACAATCCAGGTTCCGAAAAGTTGGTTCGCCCTGTAAAGCGCCGATTATCGCCCTTTCCGTGGCGAGGCCGTCCCTCACCAGGCTATTCGATCTCGAAGATCTGGTCGAATCCGCAGAGTCTAAAGATTTCCCGAATGTGGCCGTTCATGTGCTGCAGCTTGAGGGCATGGCCGGCGGTCCCCAGGCGCTTCTGCGTCCGCAATAGTACCCCCAGTCCCGAACTCGAGATGTAGTCGAGTTCGCGGCAATCAACGACGGCGGTGCCGTGGACGGAATCGAATACGTCTCTCGCGTGGTCCGATTGGGCCGCATCCCATCGGCCCTTTAGAACGACTACCCCTTCGTGCTGCTCGATCGCCAGCATAGGCTTCACTCCATGTTCTTGATCAATGTGATTCGGCTTTGCCTGTCGCGGTATTCGTAGACCAGGTCATCGACGATCTGCTGCACCAGGTGCAGGCCCAGGCCGCCTACGATCCGGTCCTGGAGGGTCCCCTGCATATCGGGCGGCCGGTAGGCCGTCGGGTCAAAATCCGGAGCGTCGGGGTCCGTGATGACGATCTTGAATTGCCCTCCTTCAACCAGAACTCCGACAACGATCGGACGGCGACCGGACGGATTGTGGCTGAGGATGTTGGTGAAAAGTTCCTCCGCCGCAAGGCTCATGGACGCAATCACGCGATCCGGAACCCGGTGGCGAGGCGCAAAAGACTGTATGAAGTCAAACAAAGCCTCGAGTTCCGTGAGGTTCCTCGCAAGGGTTCTTTCTTCCATGATCCACAGGTTCGGTTGAGTCTCCGCGGAATCCCGATGGGCGAAGAAGTCTGTCTGGCGCCGATAGCGGAAGGTCGCATATGCTGCATGCGATAGTGAAAATTACGCCACGCATGGACGACTGTCAACGTATTTCTTCCAGGGCGAGCCCAGAAACGTTTGCAAAGAAAGATTAGAACACCGAAAAGGCTTCAGTTCCGGATGGTTGAGTATCACCTTTTCGCAGACGGCGGTTCCGGGGGTTGCCTATTTTCATCCGCCCAGCCGTACATCGGCCTCACCGCGGACGCGCGCTTGACTGTTACCGGGGAATGACGCAAGTTGGTCCACCCTCCTGTGCTACCGGTAACCGCCGTTTCAAGCCCGGCTCTCTACTGTCCCTGTGGATTCGCGCTCGCTGTCGAATACTGCTGCCGTATCGCACGCCCGACGATGTAAGAGTGTACCGATCGAATCGATTCATAAGTCCTGATCAACCGCCTGCGGTGTCGAATGGATGTGGTGAAATGGTTCCTGACGGTGTTGACGGTGATCGGCGTGGCCGCTCATGCTCAGGACGGGGCCCGGCATCTGGAAGATTCCGATCAGGACATTGCGCGGAAAACGGTCGGCAGACGGTTCACGCCGATCCCGCTGCTCAACTACAGCTCCGACGAAGGCGTCGGCTACGGTGTGCGGGTCGCCGTGTACGACTACAACGGACGCACCGTTCCGTACCGGCGCGCCTTCAAGGCGCAGTTGTTCCTGACGACCGAGGGAAACTGGGCCCACCAGCTCTCCCTGGACATACCCGAACTGATGTCCGGACAGCGTATGGACATTCAGGCCTCGCTGGACAAGCAGGCGTTCGCCAACTATTACGGTGAGTTGAGCGATGCCGAGGTGGACAGTCTCGATCTGTCCAGGGCTCAGCGAACGTTCCGGATGGTTTCGCCGAAACTGACCGTCCAGTGGATTCGCGATCTCGAGCTGCCCTGGCGGCACAGAATAGGATTCGAAGTCAACCACACGTCCATCGCTCCGAACGCCGATTCCGCCAGCATCCTGAACGACCTGCGTCCGACCGGGTTCAAGGGCGGCTGGTTGTTCAAGATCGGTTCGTCGCTGCGCTACGATACCCGCGACAACTACGTCAACACCCGGGACGGATTCCTCGAGGAGCTGCTGGTGGAGTACCAGTGGGGCCCGGCGGGCGGTTTCAACGGCTGGCTGATGAGCCTCGAACACCGCCATTTCCTTGCCCTCGGGGAGGCCTGGGTGATCGGCTACCGGATCGAGGCGGACCGGACGTTCGGCGATATTCCTTTCTACCAGGAACTGAAATTGGGAGGAGAGAGTACGCTTCGCGGTCTTCCGGCGGCGCGCGTGCGCGGGCAGGGGCGATTTCTCTGGAATTCCGAGATACGTTGGCGCGGTGTGCTGCTTTCGGATAAAAGAAACATGTACCTCGGCGCCATTGTATTTGCAGATGTAGGACACATATACAATCGAAAAGACGGCCCCTCGTTCGATCCGGTGGATTGGAGGAAGTGCTACGGGTCAGGCCTTCGGTTCTACTGGCACAGCACGATCGTCCGGGTCGACTACGGTTTTTCAAAGAACCGGACGGGTTTGTACATAACTTTTTCACACGTATTCTGACCATGCGTGACGCTTCTTTCAGATGGCGGCGAACGGTCCGTGCGGCGGCCGTGGTTGCGGTCCTGATGCTCATCGGTGTCGTGCCGGCTCCTGCCCAGGTGAACTCGACTCAGGCCCCCGTCAGGCTCAGGCAGGACTGGTCGTACCGGTGGGAGGCCGGCGACCGTGTTGCGGCGCAGGCGGGTTCGTCATAAGAGGCCGAGGGCGGTTTGGCCATTATGCCGATA
>JBBIJR010000052.1:0-18961 GCA_037445875.1 Bacteroidota bacterium
AAAATGGTGAACGCGGTGTCCGGGTCGTTCTCGCCGTAGAACGTACTGAAGGACAGCGACGTATCAAACTGGAAGTAGTAGTTCACCTCATCGCCGTCCGGGTCCACGGAGGCATTCCACCCGACGGTGATCGGCTCCGAGCCCGCAGGATTGACCACGAAACGGGAACCGTCGGCCGGCGACAGCAGATGAAAGGCACCGGGTGGATTATTGAAGGCGCTGCCGAATTCCACCGATCCGATGTCGGGCGTCAAGCCTCGCGGCTCGCCGTCCTTGTCGAACGCAAACGTCCCGCCCAGTGCAACGCCGGCATTGAGGATCTCACCGGAATAAAAGGCCGTTTCAAACGTAAGATGCAAATCCACGGCGCCTTCCACCGTGCTCGCGTAGTACGGGTTGACCGCGTGCGAATTCGCGTCATGACCAGACGCTACCTGCCAGTCGGCGAGCGTGTAGTAAGGGCTTGACACGCCCGCACCGCCGGTCTGGAACGCGCCGACCATCCGCCGAGTGTCGGTTCCGACGCTGTCGAGATAGATATTATTGTAATCCGATTGCAGACCCGTGTAGGTGCTCAGGCGGGCGATGCCGACCACGGAGCCCGTGGTGCCGCGCAAACCGGTCATCTGGATGTTGTTGTTCAACACCACGGCGTTCCCGTCGCCGGTGCCGTTGTTGATCATGACGCCGAATACGTTGGTGTTCTTGGCGCTCGTTCCGTCCACGTAGATGGAATTGAACGCGACGGAGTCGGTCGAACCGGCCGGAGTGTTCTCGATACGAATGGCGTGCTCGTGCCCGCTGGTCCCGGTTGTGGTGATCACGTTTCGAACGCCCTTGATCCAGTTGTTGAATATCCTGGCCCCGGTTCCCCCGGCTGCATTCGTCACGATGATGCCGTATGCGTTGGTGGTCTGATGGTCAACCGCCACCTCGATTTCGTTGTCCTGCACGACCGCGTCCACCGTCCTGGAACCCAAATATATGCCGCGGACCGTGGCCGACCGGTTGTGAACCGAAATCCTGTTGCGCTTGATCTGGAGGTTCGTGTTGTAGGCGGTATACAGCCCGTTCTGGATGGAGTCTCCCGGGGCGGAACTGCCCATTTCGTTGTCGAACACGTAGAGGTTCTGATGATTGCTCATCGTGGACGTCGAGAATGAATACACGCACGCGCCGCCGCCCATCATGCGGTTGTTCTGGATCAAGATATCGCTGCTGATGGTCCAGGATTGGCCGCTTCGGTAGTATAACCTCACCGCACCCGACGAGACGGAAGTGCCCGTGGCCGGCATGTGGATGTTGCAATTCTTGATGGTAATGTAGTGGCCGCCCAGGAGGAAGAACGTGTTGAACGAACTCAGACCCGACGTCACGGTGATGGTGAGGTCGCGGGAATCCGTGCCGTTGTTGGACCCGTCAACGGTGACGTACGATGTACCGAGGAAAAGGAACGCCGCCGAATCGCCCGTGAGGACGGTGAACGTTATCTCCGGGGAGACACCGAACGCCGGTTTGAGCGTTACGGCGTTGATGTCCGAGGTGCCGGGTATGTATTGTACTCTTCCGGACCCTCCGGTGTAGGCCGTGTCGATGAGTTCCAGCAGCACCGGACCGTTGACGCCGTATTGTTCGAGCGAGTCGAACGCGGCTCCAATGGTGGTGAAATGGCCGGTGGCGCCGATCGTGTACGTGCCCGAGTACTGAGCGTGCAGCAGGCCGGGCGCGGACGCCGACAGCAGAACCAGCGTCAGAGATCTGAACAACGTTCTCATGGTTTCCTCCCCCCTCAGAGAGGGTTTTGCGAGATAAACGAAAGTACCTAAAGGCAGGCCCTGAAAAAGGTACGTGACGGCACAATAAAAGCAAAGAAAAATGTCAGCGGGTCCTGGGGTAACGCCTTCGCCCGGCCGGGCAGGCCGCGTGGGGGGGTTGAAAAGAAAAAGAGCCTTCAGGCTGCGCTCAAACTGAATATTCGCAGGCTAAAGCCTGCGCCTACCAACATTGAAGACGACATCGAAAGAACTTTGACAACCCCTTCGATGATACGTTCAGGGGCGTGTGCTCAGGAAATGACGCCCACTTTGCGGCCCTCCGAGCGGAGGACCTCCAGCGCGCGGTCCATGTCCGCCCGGCTGTGCTTGGCGCTGATCGTGCACCGGAGCCGTTCCTGCCCTTTGGCCACCGCCGGATAGATCATCGGCAGCATCAGGACGCCATTCTCGAACAGCTTCTGCGACATGTACATCGTCTTTTCCGTGTCGCCGATGATGATCGGGATGATCGGCGTCTCGCTGTCTGCGAAATTGAATCCGTACTCTTTCAGTATGCCTTTGAAGTACTTCTCGTTCTCCCGGAGGTTCTGCAGGTGCTGCGGCTCGGAACGGATGATGTCGATGATCGTTGAGACGGACACGACGTTGGACACGGGTGGCGAGGCCGAAAAGATCAGGCTGCGGGCCTTGTGCTTGATGTGCGATATCACGTCCTTCTGCCCGGCCACGAACCCGCCGACGCAGCCCAGGGCCTTACTGAACGTCCCGATAAGCAGGTCGACCTCGTGCTCCAAGCCGAAATGCTCCGCGGTACCCTTGCCGGTCTTGCCCAGCACGCCGGTGCCGTGTGCGTCGTCCACCGCCACCGCCGCGTCGTACTTCCTCGCAATCCTCACGAAGTCCGGCAGACGGCAGATGTCCCCGTCCATGCTGTACACGCCCTCGACAATGATCATCACGTTCTTGCCCTTGCGCGCCACGCTTTCGACGATGGCCTCGAGGCTCTGCGGATCGTTGTGGCGGAAGTACCGTATCTGGCCGTCCATGATCTTGGTCGAGCCGCGCGTGAGCGGCGTTCCCACCCCGAGCGCACAGCCGTCGAGAATGCACGCATGACTCAGTTTGTCGATCGCCAGCACAATGTCCTCTTCCGGCATGTCGTCGGCCGTCACCAGCAGCGCCGAGACCGTTCCCAGCAATGTCTGGTATCCGGTCGTGAACACGATACAGGATTCCTTGCCTTTCCACTCGGCGATCTTCTGTTCGAGACGGACGTGTTCCACTGTGGTCCCCACGACGTAACGGGAACCGCAGAGGCCCGACCCGTAGACGTCGAGGGCCTTCTTGGCCGCCGTAATCACCCGGGGATCGTGCGTTAAGCCGAGATAATCGTTCGATGAGAAATTGACCAGGCTGTTGCCTGCGACCTTGATGTAGATACCCGTCGTTTCGAGTTCCGTAAAGTAGCGGTACAGACCCCGGGCCTTGACATCTTCCACCATGTTGGAAAACGGTTTGCACTTGTCGATCAGCCACGTACTCATACCCAACTCCAAATTTCAGCCATGAAAACCGGATTTCCGGTTCAGCGTGCCGGTTCGATTGTTTCTTGCGCGTAAAGAGCAGCAAGATAGGGGAATCGATTTCAAAAGTAAAGTTTTTTTCTTGCTCCGGCTGTGCCTGCGAAAACGGCCGTGCCGGTTTTCACCGATCATCAAGCAGAACGGGCTATTGAGAACCGTCTTCCTCGATCGACTGCGGTATTGTCATGGCGAAACTGCCAAAAAAACAGCGAAAACATGACATGTTAGCACTCGATGGCCATAATTGCTAACATGAGCCTTGATTCTTGTTGTAACTGATTGTATTTTGTTGCCGCGAGTTCCATGGTACACGTATTGCACAGTCGCGCGTCACTGCATTCGTTCATCCAAGGATATGCTGACTTTTCTCGATCATTCACTTTCACTTAAATCTTGAAATCACAGGAGGATAAAATGAAACTCAAGCCGTTGCATGACAGGGTTATTGTCAAGAGCCTGGAAGCCGAAGAGAAGACTCCGAGCGGGATCATCATACCTGATTCGGCCAAGGAGAAGCCGCAGGTGGGCAAGGTGATGGCCGTAGGTGCAGGGAAGAAGGACGAACCGATGACGGTCAAAGCGGGCGATACGGTGCTGTTCGGGAAATACTCGGGCACGGAGGTCACTTACGAAGGGGACAAGTACCTCATCATGCACGAGTCGGACATTCTGGCCATTCAAGGTTAATATCAACAAATCGATAAACGCAGGAGACTAGTATTATGGCAGCCAAAGAGATTGTATTCGATGTTGATGCCCGATCAAAGCTGATCAAAGGCATCAACACGCTGGCCGACGCGGTCAAGGTCACGCTCGGTCCCAAGGGCCGGAACGTGCTGATCGACAAGAAATTCGGCGCACCCACGGTGACTAAAGACGGCGTGACGGTCGCGAAGGAGATCGAACTGGAGGATCCCGTGGAGAACATGGGCGCCCAGATGGTGCGCGAAGTGGCGTCCAAGACGAGCGACGTGGCGGGAGACGGTACGACGACGGCGACCGTCCTTGCGCAGGCGATCTATCGCGAGGGCCTGAAGAACGTGACCGCCGGCGCCAATCCGATGGAAATGAAGAAAGGCATTGATGAAGCGGTGCGGGTCGTGGTCGATGAACTCAAGAGGATGACCAAGAAAGTCGAAGGCAAGTCCCAGATTGCGCAGGTGGCGGCCATCTCCGCGAACAACGATGCGGAGATCGGAAAGCTGCTCGCCGACGCGATGGAGAAGGTCGGAAAGGACGGCGTGATCACGGTCGAAGAGGCCAAGGGATACGAGACCACCCTGGACACCGTCGAGGGCATGCAGTTCGACCGCGGGTTCCTCTCCCCGTACTTCATCACCGATGCCGACACGCAGGAAGCCGTTCTCGAAGACCCGAAGATCCTGATCTACGACAAGAAGATTTCCGTGATGAAGGACCTGCTGCCTATCCTCGAGAAAGTCGTGCAGATGGGCAAGTCGCTGCTCATCATTGCCGAGGACGTGGAGAACGAAGCGCTGGCGACCCTGGTCGTCAACAAGCTCCGCGGTACGCTGCGGGTGGCGGCGGTGAAGGCGCCGGGCTTCGGCGATCGCCGCAAGGCCATGCTCGAGGACATCGCCGTGCTGACGGGCGGCGTGGTGATCAGCGAAGAGGCCGGCTTCAAACTCGAGAACGCCAAGGTCGACTACCTCGGCACGGCCAAGAAGGTGATCATCGACAAGGACAACACCACGATCGTCGAAGGGGCCGGCAAGAAGGAGAACATCAAGGGCCGGATCAGCCAGATCAAGACCCAGATCGAAAACACGACCAGCGACTACGACAAGGAGAAACTGCAGGAGCGGCTGGCCAAGCTCGCCGGCGGCGTGGCGGTGATCCGGATCGGCGCGGCCAGCGAGGTCGAGATGAAGGAAAAGAAAGCGCGCGTGGAAGATGCGCTTCATGCGACGCGTGCGGCCGTCGAAGAAGGCATCATCCCGGGCGGCGGCGTGGCCCTGCTTCGCGCTCAGAAGGCCCTCGAGAAAGGCAAAGGCGGCATCAACGACAAGCTGCTGAACGGCGACCCGGGGCTGGGTGTGGCGATCGTTCGCCGTGCGCTCGAAGAACCCATCCGCCGAATCGTGGAGAACTGCGGCATCGAGGCCTCCATCGTCGTACAAAGGGTGCGGGAAGGCGCCGAGAATTTCGGCTTCAACGCTCTCAGCGAGGAATACGAAGACCTGCTCAAGGCCGGCGTGATCGACCCGACGAAGGTGACGCGTACGGCGCTGGAGAACGCATCGTCCGTCGCGAGCCTGCTGCTCACCACCGAAGCGACCGTCTTCGAGAAGAAAGAAGAGAAGAAAGCCATGCCCCCGATGCCGGGCGGCGGCATGGGTGACATGTACTGATCGTCACCCGAACGAACATCGAGAACGGGTTGTCCCCTGCGGGTCAACCCGTTCTTTTTTTATGCGGGTCAGATCAACCCGGACAACCAGTGGAGGATATTAAGGACCAACTGCCGGTTGTCGTTGCCGGGTACGTTCATGCCTACCTTTTCGCCGTCGGATATCTGTGCCGTCAACGCTGCGGCTTCTCCCATGACCACCACGCGGCCCTTGCCGAACGACAGTGCCAGTCCCTGGCATCGCCCGTGGAGCGGCATGGGATCGGTGAATCGCGTGTACGTCTTACCCCCGTCTTTCCAGATCGAGTCGGGAACCGCCTCGGCCGCGTACGGGCTCAGCTCCAGCAGGACCGCCGATCCCGGCGGCGCCTTCAACGACTGCCCGGTGAACGTGACGATCCGCCCGATTCGCTCGGCGGCGTTTCTCCCCTCCGTGATCGCGTGGGTCTTGAGCAGGCCGTTTTCGCGGCTGAACACGAGGTCGTCCTTCCATTTCGAACCCGGTTCACAATGCACGGAGTCTGACACGTAGCCTTTGCCCATCTCCACGCCAAATCGTCGCGCCAGCGATTCGGCCGCCGACCCCATGGGATAGTGATCGGCAATGAGCAGCAAGGACCCACCCTCTCGAACCCACTTCTCCACGGCGCCGCATTCGTCCTCGGTGAATGCGGGAAGATACTTCTCCTTTTCCCCCTTTGCATTGGATACGACGAAGACATCGCACGATGCCAGCACGTCCGCCGTCAGCAGTTCTCCGTTACGCTTGATCGTGTAACCGTCGTGTTCGAGAAGCCGCGCAAACGGCGCGTAACGGCCGGTCGCCGTGTGGAAATTCCTGTGCGCCTCGTCGATGAGCACACGGGGCGAGGCGGACGTGTAGGCCGGATGGGCCACGGACGTGTCATACGTGAGATCGGCCTCCTGGGCGTTGCACGCGGCAAGCACCGGTACGATGAACCAGAGACGTTTCATGCGATTCCTTCCGGAAAAGGTTGAACGTTCATGACCGGATGCGATAGGTCCGCACGGCCGGTCGTATTCCAACGGGATACGGTATCCGACGGCCGAATCCGCGAAATGTTGCAGGTGTTTTTCATTGGAAGTCCGGCGCCCCGGGTTTATATTAATGCATCCAGCCACGAAAGGAGGCTCGCGATGAAAACCTTCATTCTCCTTACGAAGCTCTCCCCCGAAATGACGCGCCAGTTAAAACAGCGTGACCAACAAGGTCGAGCCTGGCTCGATCAGGTGAAGCAGAAATGCCCGGACGTGAAGTTCCTCGCTCACTACGCGCTGCTGGGGTCATACGACTTTCTGGACATTTACGAAGCGCCCGATGAGGAAACGGCCGCAAAAGTCTCGATGATCGGACTGACCAACGGCGCCCTGCAGGCCGAAAGTCTCCTGGCCATCCCGTACAAGCGGTTTCTGGAACTCGTCCGCGAGATTTGACGGGCGGATTTGGCTGCGCCGGGAATATTCGGATTGCCTGCTTGACAACGGTTGGGAATCCGCTAAATTCAAATGGCTGAATGTATCATTGGGTGAGAATTCGGAGATGCCGCCATGAAAGGACCCATTTCTCGGTTCATCGAACAGCATTTTCTCCACTTCAATGCCGCGGCGCTGGTCGATGCGGCGCGCGCGTATGAAGAGCAGTTGAAAGGCGGAGGCCGCATGATGGTCACGCTGGCCGGCGCGATGAGCACGGCGGAACTGGGCAAGTCCCTGGCCGAGATGATCCGCCAGGACAAGATTCACGTCATCTCCTGCACGGGCGCCAATCTCGAAGAGGATCTGATGAACCTGGTCGCCCACACCCACTACAAGCGAGTTCCCAACTACCGCGACCTCACGCCGACGGACGAATGGGAGCTGCTGCAGAGCCATTACAATCGTGTGACCGACACGTGCATCCCCGAGGAGGAAGCCTTTCGCCGGATCGAGCGCCATGCGCTGCAGCTCTGGAAGGAAGCCGACTCGAAGGGCGAACGGCATTTTCCGCACGAATATCTGTTCCGGTTGCTCCGAGAGGGCGTTCTCAAGACGCATTACGAGATCGATCCGAAGGACAGCTGGATGATTGCCGCCGCGGAAAAGAACCTGCCGATCGTCGTACCGGGCTGGGAGGACTCCACGCTCGGCAACATCTTCGCCGCTTACTGCATGAAACGGGAACTGCGTCCGTCGTGCATCAAGACCGGGGTCGAATACATGACGTACCTCGCCGACTGGTACGTGAAACATTCGTCCGGGAAGGGCGTCGGCTTCTTCCAGATCGGCGGGGGCATTGCCGGCGATTTCCCCATCTGCGTCGTCCCGATGTTGTACCAGGACCTCGGCAAGCAGGACATCCCGTTCTGGAGTTATTTCTGCCAGATATCCGATTCGACGACGAGTTACGGCTCGTACTCCGGCGCCGTCCCGAACGAGAAGATCACCTGGGGCAAGCTCGACGTCCACACGCCGAAGTTCATCATCGAATCCGATGCCACGATCGTCGCTCCCTTGATCTTCGCCTGGGTGCTTGACTGGTAAAGGGTTTGAAGCTGCCCGGCCGTTGTTTCTTCCCCGATTTCCCGCCCGATAGTCCTTGACTATGGATGGACGTTTGGTTAACTTGCGCCTGATTTGATGAACGCGGCTCCCCGAGCCTCAGTCGTTGAAACGCAACCGATAAGGAGCTTCATCATGGCCTATGTGATCTGTGAACCCTGCATTGGAGTGAAAGATACCGCGTGTGTCAAAGTCTGCCCGGTCGACTGCATCTACGATTCCGAAGGTTGGGACCAACTCTATATTCACCCGGACGAGTGCATCGATTGCGGCGCGTGCGAACCCGAATGTCCCGTGGAAGCGATCTTTGCGGCTGAAAACGTTCCCGAGAAATGGAAACACTTCACGCAGAAAAACGCGGACATGTTCAAGCAGTAAGATCGACGTTGTGTACGTTTCAGAAGGCTCCGATGAAGGTCAGAGCCTTTTTTTGTTGAAGCCATAACGGCTCGAAGCGCAAAGACTCGAACAGAAAACCGAAGACAGGACCGAAAAAAGAGCAAACGAACGATCGAAATGATCTCGTTCACGGACGCCGATAATCATTGCGCCTACCGGATTCGCCGCCGTCCGATCGAACGCCTCGCCGAGGTCGAGCGGCGCCGTCAGCTCTACATCGAACAACACTGTGATCCCTCTGAACGAAGAGGTCAAAGAACTCTAACGGTTGTTAAACTCAAACGGCGTTAGGTACCCGACCGTCGGCAGTCCGGCCGATTTCGCCGATCCGGAGAGGGACAAGAAGGCCCCTGGGAAGGGCAGGACGCGTCGATCTGAATCATGCGTGGGATAGGAACAAAGAAGAGTACCGGAATTTCAAAGAGAACGACCAAACCCTCTGACGGAGGTCATCGGTGACCATTGCCATTGGCTGTGACCACGGGGGATTTCCCCTCAAGCAAACCGTCATGGAGACCGTGCAGAAGGCCGGCCATTCGGTGATCGATCTCGGTACGCATTCGACCGACGCGGTGGATTACCCGGATTTTTCGGAAGCGGTGGCCCGTGCGGTGTTGGAAGGCAAGGCCGAGCGCGGGATCATCATCTGCGGCAGCGGCGTCGGGGCCACCGTTGCGGCGAACAAGTTCAAAGGCATCCGGGCGGGCCTCTGCCATGACACGTTCTCGGCGCGCCAGGGCGTGGAGGACGACGACATGAACGTGATCACCATGGGCGCCCGGATCATCGGCCCGCTGCTGGCCATCGAGATCATCCAGGCATTTCTGAAGGCCTCGTTCTCCAACGCCGAGCGCCACGTCCGGCGATTGAACAAGGTGAAGTCGTTCGAAGATCGGTTCGGCCGATAACAGCGGACGGCCAGGATTCACGATGCAAAAACCCTATCCACCCGTATACTACGCCGACTATCTGCAGCTGGACCGGCTCCTCGGCAGTCAGCAACGCAAGAGCGAGGAATACGGCGCAACCGCTCACGATGAGATGCTCTTCATCGTAGTGCACCAGGCGTACGAGCTCTGGTTCAAGCAGATCCTCTTCGAACTGGAGTCGGTCATCGGACTGTTCGAGAAGGACCGGATCGACGAACGCAGCATCGGTGTGGCCGTTTCGCGGTTGATGCGTGTGACGGAGATCCAGAAGATCCTGATCGACCAGCTGCGCGTGCTCGAGACGATGACGCCGCTCGACTTCCTCGAATTCCGCGATTACCTGGTGCCGGCCTCGGGTTTCCAGAGCTACCAGTTCCGCCTCATCGAAAACCGCTTAGGCCTGCAGTACGGGACGCGCCTGTCCTACAACCAGGCCCCGTATTACTCGAGGCTCTCTCCCGAGCACCAGCAGCTGCTGCAGGAATCCGACCGCAAGCCGTCGCTGTTCGTCCTCGTCGAGAAATGGCTCGAACGGACGCCGTTCCTCGAGTTTGGGCGTTACAACTTCTGGGCAACGTACCGCGAGGCCGTCGAACGGATGCTGCGCAACGATCGTGCGATCATCGAAAAAAATCCCACACTGGGAGAAAACGAAAAAAGCGAACAACTGCGCCAGTTGAAAAACACGGAGGAGAACTTCGAGGCCCTGTTCGATCCGGCCCGACACGACGAATGGGTCCGTCAGGGCGTTCGTCGTCTGTCCTACCGCGCCACCGAGGCCGCGCTGCTGATCTGCCTCTACCGCGACCAGCCAATCCTTCATCTCCCGTTCCGCTTGATTACGACGCTGGTGGACATCGACGAATTGCTCACGACCTGGCGGTACCGCCATACGCTGATGGTCCATCGTATGATCGGCACCAAGATCGGAACCGGCGGTTCCTCCGGCCACCAGTATCTTCGCGAAACCACGGAACGGCACAAGGTGTTTGTGGACTTTTTCAATCTCTCTACGTTCCTGATCCCGCGCTCCCAGCTGCCGAAGCTGCCGGACGAAATTGAAAAGAACCTCGGGTTCTTCTACGGGCAGGATTGAACCACGGCACACGACGATGCGCGCGGACAACCCCCTTCACACGGCCGCGGACGAGTTGTCCCAATTGATCGACGACACGCGTTCACGGCTGCTCGCGATCGCGCCTTCGAAGGCCGCCGAAAAGCCGTATCCGGACAAGTGGTCGATCCAGGAGATTATCGGACACGCGATCGATTCGGCGCTCAACAATCATCAGCGCATCGTTCGCCTGCAACAGTCGGATATTGGGCGTTGGGTGTACGATCAGGAACACTGGGTGGCCGCGCAGCGATATCAGGAGGAAGATTGGAAGGAACTGGTCCAGCTGTGGTATTCGTGCAACCGTCATCTGGCGCACGTGATCCGTTCCATCGATCCCGCAGCGCTCGACCGGACGTGCGACATGGGCTACCCGAAGCCGGCCACGCTGCGGTTCGTCGCCGAGGACTACGTTCGCCATCTGCGTCACCATCTCGATCAGATCTTCGATACGGCGGATGCGCGCAGCCGGAAAAGGTGGGCGCCGAAGCAGTGAACGAACGATTGGGAATTGCGCGTCCGAAACAGCATCGCGTGCTTTGAGGAGTACGCTTGGAACTTTCGTTGTCTGCAAAGAACGCCGTTGTCTGCGGCAGTTCGCAGGGTATCGGAAAGGCCGTTGCCGTGGAGCTGGCCCGCCTGGGCGCCCGGGTTACGCTGGTCGCGCGCAACGAACAGGCCCTTCAGCAGGTGGTGAAGGAATTGCAGCCGCTGGCCGCGCACGACTATCTGGTAGCCGATTTCACGCGGCCGGAGGAACTGCGTGAGCGCGTTCAGCCATATGCGGCTGCGCATGGACCTGTACACATCCTGGTTAACAACACGGGCGGGCCTCCCTCGGGGACGATCGTCGATGCGCAGGTCGAGGCGTTCGTCGAAGCGTTCCGTCAGCACGTGATCTGCAATCACGTGCTCGTTCAGGCGTTCGTGCCGGGCATGAAGGCCGAACGGTATGGCCGCATCATCAACATCGTGTCGACCTCGGTCAAACAACCCATCCGCAACCTCGGTGTGTCCAACACGACCCGCTGGGCGGTGGCCGGGTGGGCGAAGACACTAGCGACCGAGCTGGCGCCGTTCGGGATCACGGTAAACAACATCCTCCCGGGCGCGACGAAGACCGAGCGCCTTTTCTCGCTGTTCGAAGCGCGAGCGCGGCAGTCGGGAAAGACACCGGAGGAGATCGCCGCCGAGTGGATGGCTGAAATCCCCGCCGGACGATTCGGCGAACCTTCAGAGATTGCGGCGGCGGCAGCCTTCCTCGCATCACCCGCCGCTTCGTACATCAACGGCATCAACCTGCCGGTGGATGGAGGGAGGCTGGGATGTTTGTGAGAGTTTTCGAAAGCAAATGACCGCGCAACGAACTGAAGGGGATACGATGAACCTCAAAACGTGGTTTGTTTGTTGCCGTTGTTGCCGCGTGCGCCCCCGACCCGCGCGTCTCCACGCTGATGGACCAGAACGACATTCAGTCCGTGGTCCATCGCTTGTTCATCAACACGGACAGAAAGGACTGGACGGCCGTGCAGCTTTGCTTCGACGATTCCGTCCTGTTCGACATGACGTCGCTCGCCGGCGGGCAGCCGGCCCTGTTGGCGGCCCGCGACATTACCGCCGCCTGGGACCATGGGCTGAAGGACGTTCCCGCCGTCCACCATCAGGCGGGCAACTTCCTCATCACCGTGAAGGGCGACAAGGCCGACGTTTTCTGCTACGGCATCGCCATGCATTACCTGCTCGGCAAACCCGACCCGTACACGCGGACGTTTGTGGGAAGTTACGACTTCCACCTCGTGCGCCGGGCGGGAGCGTGGAAGATCGATCGCTTCAGATTCAACTCGAAGTACATCGTGGTCAATAAAGACGTTTCCACGGAGTTGCAGTCCCGCTAGCGCGCCTGCGTGCGAATCGACCGTATGGACTATGTGATCATCTCTCTCGCCGCCTTTTGCACGTCCGCGCTCACGCTCTTTTCCGGGTTTGGTCTCGGCACGCTGCTGCTGCCGGCGTTCGCTCTTTTCTTTCCCGTCGATCTGTCCGTGGCCATGACGGCCGTGGTGCACTTCCTCAACAACCTGTTCAAGCTCGCTCTTCTTCGCAAATGGGCCGACCGCTCGGTCGTGATTCGTTTCGGCGTGCCCGCGGCGCTGGCGGCGTTTCCCGGCGCGTGGCTGCTGTTCTGGCTGTCCGACCTTGAACCGGTGACCACGTGGACGCTCGGGGAGACCACCGGAATCGTAACTCCGGTCAAATTGATCGTGGCCGTCCTCATGGCGGGCTTTGCCGCGCTGGAACTCGCGCCGCGCGCAGGGGACCGGCTGCTCCCCAGGTCGCAGTGGCTGTTGGGCGGGGCCCTTAGCGGATTCTTCGGCGGACTTTCCGGTCATCAGGGCGCATTCCGAAGCGCGTTCCTTGTTCGCGCCGGCCTTTCGAGAGAGGCGTTCATCGCGACGGGCATCGTCATTGCCTGCATGGTGGACGTGACCCGGATGGGAGTGTACGCGCGCCATTTCGTCTCGTCGGGCCTCGAGGCCCACGCCGGCCTGCTGCTCTGTGTGCTGGGGGCGGCTTTTTTCGGAGCCTGGATTGGGAACCGCTATTCGCACGGCGTGACGATGCGCACGATACGTCTGCTCGTTGCCGCGATGTTGTTCGGCGTCGCCGTCGTCCTCGGACTCGGGATGACGTGATCGAACGAATTCGAAGAACACTTTTGCACGTGGAGATCGTCTATGCTAACGTGGGAAGACTTCGACCGGGTGGAGATGCGCGTCGGCACGATCGTCGAGGCGCAGGAATTTCCACGGGCGCGCAAACCCTCGTACCGCCTCGTCGTGGATTTCGGGGCGGCCGGCCGGAAACCGTCGAGTGCCCAACTGACGGCGCTGTACAGCCCGGCCGATCTGCTGGGCAAACAAGTTGTCGCGGTCGTGAATTTTCCTCCGAAGAATATTGCGGGATTCTCTTCGGAGTGTCTTGTGCTGGGGGTGTTGCGGTCCGAAGGTGAAGTGGTGCTGTTGACGACCGAGCGGCCTGTTCCCGACGGGCTGCGTGTGTTCTGACGTGTATTTTGCACGTGACAACGTCACGGGCGTCGAGTACATTGAGCCGTCCATACCGAGGATAACATCCCATGTGCGATCGCGGCGCATTCGATCCTTCTCCGCTCCTGAAACACGTCTTCGAAGAGCACGTTCGACGGTACGGCGATCCCGATACGATCTACCATTTCGGAACGGCCGCGGCCGGGGAAACGCCCGCTTTCGAGCGCTTGGACGTGTACGTCTGGCGGCCTACGGGTGACGTACCGGTAGCAACCTTGACGACGCTGGGTCTTTCGGACCGCGTCATGAAGGGTTGTTCCCACCGCGCCGAGATTCACTGGACCGTGCGGGGCGGGTTGAGCGACGACGACGAATCGGCCGCCGCGGCGTTCCTGGCCAACCTCGCGGCCTATCCGCTGCTGCGCCGCTCGTTTCTTGATTTCTGGCACCTGATTCCGCATGCCGGGGCGATTCCCTGCTTCCCATCCTGCTCGTCGCTGTTGTTCCATCCGACATTTGTGGAAGGCGGATGGGATCGGCTGGAGTTTGGCGGCGCCGACATCCGGCTGCTCAATCTTGTACCGCTGACTCCACTCGAATGCGAGGAGGCAATGGCCAGGGGCGTGAACGTGCTGATGGCGAGACTCTACGCAGAGGAAACGGACCTTTTTTTCGACCGAGTGCATCGAGAGCGGCGGCGTGCGTGAAGCCCGGTGGTGGCGCTCAAAAGGCCGAACGGCTCGCGGGGACCCGGCAGGAGGTGGCGTTGCGATGCGGCTGCTAAGGAAACTCACGGACAGTGTGAGGAAGGCTGAATGAAAACCATCGACAATTACATAAACGGCCAGACGGTGCCGCCGATTTCCGGCCGGTACCTCGACGATTTCGAACCGGCGACTGGGGAAGCGTATGCGCGCGTACCCGATTCCGATGAGCGCGACATTCAGCGGGCCGTCGAGGCCGCGGAACGGGCGTTCCCGTCCTGGTCGGTCCTGTCTGCCGCCGACCGGTCGCGTGTGCTGCTGAGGATATCCGACACGATCACGACGCGACTGGAGGAACTGGCCCTGGCCGAGTCGATGGACAACGGCAAACCGGTTCATCTGGCCCGTTCCGTGGACATCCCGCGCGCGGCGAGCAATTTCTTCTTTTTTGCGACGGCCGCGGTGCAATTTGCCAGCGAGGCCCATCCCACCGAGGATCGGGCGATCAACTACACGCTTCGCCAGCCGCTCGGCGTAGTCGGCTGCATTTCACCGTGGAACCTGCCGCTGTACCTGTTTACATGGAAAATCGCACCGGCACTGGCGTCCGGGAACTGCGTGGTGGCCAAGCCGTCGGAGATCACGCCGATGACGGCCTATCTGCTGTCCGAGATCTGCCGGGACTGCGGCCTCCCGCCCGGCGTGCTCAACATCGTACACGGTCTGGGTCCGAAGGTCGGATCGGCCATCAGCGCCCATCCCTCCATCGCCGCCATCTCCTTCACCGGTGGCACGAAGACGGGAGCGGAGATCGCCCGCACTGCCGCTCCGCTGTTCAAGAAGCTCTCGCTCGAGCTCGGCGGCAAAAACCCGACGCTGATCTTTGCCGACTGCCGTTGGGAGGAGATGATGGAGACCACCCTCCGTTCGTCGTTCTCCAATCAGGGCGAGATTTGCCTGTGCGGTTCACGGATCTTCATCGAGCGTCCGGTCTACGACCGTTTTCGGGAGGAATTCGTCGGGCGCGTGAAGCGGCTGAAGGTGGGCGATCCTCTGCTGGACGGCACAGACCAGGGCGCGATCGTCTCCAAGCCGCACCTCGAAAAGATTCTCTCGTATGTGGAGTTGGCTCAAAAGGAGGGCGGGAGCATTCTCTGCGGCGGCCGCACCGTGAGCGTCGGCGGTCGATGCGGCGGAGGATGGTTCATGGAACCATCCGTGATCGAAGGGCTGCGGTTCGACTGCCGCACGAATCAGGAAGAGATATTCGGGCCGGTGGTGACATTGGTCCCGTTTGATTCGGAGGAAGAGGCTCTGCAGTACGCCAACGGGACTCCGTACGGTCTCGCGTCGATCGTCTGGACGGAAAACCTGACACGTGCGCACCGGCTGGCTTACGCTATCAGGACCGGCATCGTGTGGGTCAACTGCTGGATGTTCCGCGACCTGCGCACGCCCTTCGGCGGTATGAAACAATCCGGCGTCGGCCGCGAGGGCGGATTCGAGGCGATGCGGTTCTTCACGGAGCCGAAGAACGTGTGCGTGAAGGTGTGATGCTCTCCGGACCCCAGCCGGCGCGGCATGTTCACAACACGGCAACGTTGAGCCGAAACCGTCATGAGTGAATTCGTTCCGCACGAAGCGTCGTGGAACCGCGTGTCCGTCCGGCGAACGGCGGACTTCTTTGCCACCAGGCGGGCGTACACGGAACGTTCTTTCGCCGTGTCGGCGGGGGATCATTTGCTCAGGAACTCGCCCGTCTTCGAGTGCCTCTGGGAAAGGAAGCGCTGGACGTCGGGTGCGGAGCCGGCAACTTCATGGCCAAACTGGCCGCGCGCCGCTTGTACGTAACGGGTGTGGATATCAGTGATCGGTACGTGTCGCTGATCACCGAGCGAATGGGCGCCCACCCGTTGTTTTGCGGTGCAGTTTGTATCAAGGACGCCGGCCTGCCGTTTGCGTCCTCTTCGTTTGACATCGTCTTCATGCTCGACGTTATCGAGCACCTGCTGGAGGATGAGCGCACGGTCCTGATCGGAGGACTCCATCGTGCGCTGAAAAAGGGCGGCCATCTGATCGTGACCACGCCCAACGACGAATCGCTCGAAGGCGGAAAGGTGCTGTGTCCGGAATGCGGCTGTATCTTTCACGCCGGTCAGCATCTCAGCCGCTGGACGGCCGCGTCCCTTTCGGCGCTACTGTCCGGGTCTGGCTTCACGACGGTCGACTGTTGCGCCATCACGTTTCACCCGCCTGCGCCCCTGAACCGCATTCGCGAATGGTTTGCCAGACTGCGGAAAGAGAAGAAGGTCAACCTGCTCTACGTCGGCCGCAAAGACCGGGAAGGCATCTAAGGAACGGCTGCGAAGGACCGCGTTTCGCAGGGGCCGAAGCCGTGTGAAGAGAAAGCAGAAGGTCCGGGTAGCTGTTTTCCCTTCCCTGCCGATCGCGGCGAGTCATTTGCCGTTGTCTGAGGTGATGTCATTCTCTCTGAAGAAGGTATGTGACCTTGTCTCGAGGCACCACCAGCAGAGCTTTGACCAACCTCTTCATGCTCCCCGACAGAAGGTCCTGCCCCCAGGCCCGTAAGTAACCTGTGCGGCTCGCTTTTATTGGAACAAACTTGTTCCGTCTCAAGAGCCTCTGAAGGTTTCGGCGTGTCAGCGTATGGGGATGGCCTCTGTCGATGATCCACGGTTCGAGTGCAGACCTCACCAGCCACCCCCAGCCGTGATAGACGTTCTGCTTGAAGAACACTTTTCCGTCTGTCTTCAAGACCCTGCGAACTTCTTGTACGACCCGGTCGATATTTTCGCAATGGTCCAGTGCGTTGTCCATCAGGACGAGATCGAACGCTTCATCGGCAAACGGCAGTTCCTCTCCGCGTGCGCACGCATACCGGACGCCGATGTCCCGCTGCCGGGTAAACTCCTTGACCGATGAATAGAACATTTCCAGCGGGTCTATCGCAAAACGTACCTTGCATTCCGTCAGGAAGGTTACGATCCCTCCGGCTCCACTGCCGATCTCCAGAACTTGCGTCTCGGCGTTGAGGCGGAGCAGACCGTCCACAAATGATCGGAGCTCCCTCGCGTAGGCCGCGTAAAAGTTGAAGTCGACCTCGTTCTTTCGGATGTTCCACCACGTACGCTCGTAATCCTGGGCCATGTGCCATCGTCTGGAGGGTGTTTTTATGATCGAGGTCCTTTGCATCGCACGGGCATGCCACTAGATTACAAAAGTGATGCGAAATAATACACCGGTTTTCGAAGCCGGGCACGGGATCAGAAGCCACACCATAAAATCATTGTCTTTGACTTCTAGGAAAGCGAACTTCCCCATCGGTAATCATGCTCTCCTTCTCCGACATCACGGCCGCTTATGAACGCATCCGACGCGTGGTGCACCGCACGCCCGTATTGACGTCTGTTTCGCTCGATGCAATCGCCGGCAATGCGCTGTTTTTCAAGTGTGAGAACTTCCAGCGCGTCGGGGCGTTCAAGTTCCGCGGGGCGTATAACAAGCTGGCGTCCCTGACGCCGGAGGAAAGAAAGCGCGGCGTGGTGGCGTTCTCGTCCGGCAATCATGCGCAGGGGGTGGCGCTGGCCGCCCGGCTGCTGGGCGTGAGCGCCAGGATCGTGATGCCGACCGACTCGCCGAGCCCAAAAATGGAAGCGACGCGTGGCTACGGCGCCGACGTCGTCGAGTACGATAGGATCAAAGAAGACCGGGAAGCGATCGGCCGCAGGATCGCCGAGGAAGAAGGCCGCATCCTCGTCCCGCCGTTCAACGATGAATTCATCATGGCCGGCCAGGGCACGATCGGGCTCGAAATGGCCGAGCAGATCGGGGAACTCGACTGCGTGTTCTTTCCCGTAGGCGGTGGCGGGCTCATCTCGGGCAATGCCGTTGCGCTCAAGCATCTCATGCCGAATGTCCGCATCGTTGGCGTGGAGACGGAAAGAGGCAACGACGTTTTCCTGTCCTTCCGCAAAGGCGAGATCGTGACCATCCCGGTGCCGGAAACGATCGCCGATGGCATGCGCACCACCGCGCCGGGGCCGCTCACGTTCGAGGTGATCCGCAAGAGGGTGGACGACATCGTCCTGGTCAGCGATTCCGAAGTGGTCGACGCGATGCGGCTGATCTACGAGCGTATGAAGATCGTCGTCGAGCCCACCGCCGCAGTGCCGTTCGCCGCGGTACTGAAGAACGACCGGAATCTTCGCGGCAGGAAGATCGGTATCGTGCTGAGTGGAGGGAACATCGACCTCGAAAACTTCTTCTCCCTCCTGCACAAATCGGTACGGTGAAGCGGTTCATATGATTTCCAGGCCATAAGCAACATAGATCGCCTACGGCGATTTCGTTCGATGCATCTTCCTGAGTCTTGTCTCTTTTGAACGGCGTTCGTGGTACCTTTCGCAACGCCGGAGGCGTTGCATGGATGTAGAAAGCGGTCTTTCGAGAGGAGCCCAAA
>JBBIJR010000052.1:19061-25912 GCA_037445875.1 Bacteroidota bacterium
CAACGCCGGAGGCGTTGCATGGATGTAGAAAGCGGTCTTTCGAGAGGAGCCCAAAAACCCCATCGGGGTTTCATTCGTTGCTATTTCTTATCTCGGCCATGTACAACAGATATGGATCGCCAACGGCGATCTCGTTCGATGCATCTTCCTGAATCTTGTCTCTTTTGAACGACGTTCGTGGTACCTTTCTTCAACGCCGGAGGCGTTGCATGGATGTAGAAAGCGGTCTTTCGAGAGGAGCCCAAAAACCCCATCGGGGTTTCATGCATGAGAATTTCGCAAGAATTGAGAAGAATCTCCTGCCCCGGTTTCAGATCAGAGATCGGGCGGATATGTGAGTACATTGGTAATCAGCAACGGCATCATCGAAACAAGACTTTTCGAGAAGAGTACGAAGACCTGCTGAGGGAATATGAAGTTAAGTATGATTCGGCGTACCTATTCGAGAGTGAGGATGAAGGCGGTGATCATTCGCTGACACCAGCGCGATGGAACCCCGACGGGGTTCCATGAACTTTAGGTGATCTTTGTGCGACCGACATGGATCGCCTACGGCGATCCGATGCGTTCGATTATCGCCTTGTGCATCTTTCCATCGGTCGGCTCAACGGCGGAGGCGATCTCGTTCGATGCATCTTCCTGAATCTTGTCTCTTTTGAACGACGTTCGTGGTACCTTTCTTCAACGCCGGAGGCGTTGCATGGATGTAGAAAGCGGTCTTTCGAGAGGAGCCCAAAAACCCCATCGGGGTTTCATTCGTTGCTATTTCTTATCTCGGCCATGTACAACAGATATGGATCGCCTACGGCGATTTCGTTCGAGGCATCCGCGTGATCTTGCGGGTTTGTCGTGCTTTGCCGCAACGCCGGAGGTGTTGCACGGATGTATAACAGCGCCCATGATCTCCCGTACCGCATGAGACCAGTGCAGAAATCGATTGAACGCCTCTACCTGTGCGGGTTCATGGGCAGCGGAAAGACGACCGTGGGCATCGCCCTGGCAAAGCGCCTCGGCTGGCGGTTCGTGGACACCGACGACGAAGTCCAGAAATCGGTCGGCCTGTCCGTTGCGGAGCTCTTCTCGGAAGCGGGCGAGTCCGCATTCCGAAGATGGGAAGCTTCCGTGGTCGAGCGATTGATCGGTGAGCCGGGTCATGCGGTGATTGCGCTGGGCGGTGGGGCCCTCATGAACAAGCAGAACCTGGATGCCGTTTGCAAGAGCGGATGGATCGTGCATTTGCGTGTCTCGGCCGTAACCGTGCGTCAACGGTTGGCACCCTCTCCAGACCGGCCGTTGTACGAAGCGAACCGGATCGAAGAATTGCTCGAAGCCCGCCGGCCGGGGTACGAGGCGGCCCACTCGACGGTTGAGACGGACGGACGAACGGTGGAGGAGATAGTAGGAGAAATCATCCAATTCATGTCGAAGCATAATCCGTAAACAAGGAGGCCCTGACGCAACGCCATCGGTAGCAAGAGCGGGCTCGCTTGCCACGAGCTAGCTCGTGACATATTTGATCATTGCATTTTAGGGCCTTTTGTCATATTTTCGTGCCCCTAAAAATGACCGTGGACCGGCTGGATCCTTTTCCGGGAGACTCGTCTTTATGATGACCAAGATTCGAGAGAAGACCCACATTTTCCTGTGGATTCTCATCATCTGCTTTATCGCCCTGATCGTGATCGAGTGGGGGGCCAATTATTCGGACATCGCCCGCACGAACCGCGGCATCATCGGAAAGGTCGGCGGGAGTGATGTGCGCTACGCCGATTTCCAGGCGGCCTACTATAACCAGGTCCAGCAGACCCAGCAGCAGCGCGACGGAGGGGAACTGTCGGAGTCGGAACTCGAATCCATCAGCGACCAGATCTGGAACCAGGTCGTCGAGGAGATGCTGCTTACGGAGTTCATCCGGCAAAACGAAGTCACCGTCGGCGATTCGGAGATCGTGTACAACCTCCGCGTCAATCCGCCCGATTTTCTCCGCCAGAACCCCACGTTCCAGACCGACGGAAAGTTCGATGCGACGAAGTACGTCCAGGCCTTGAATAATCCGGGCCTGGCGAAGCAGTGGGCCCAGATCGAATCGATCCTGCGTGTGCAGTTGCCGTTCAGTAAGGTGCAGAGCATCATCAGCTCGACCGTTCAGGTGACGGAAGGCGAACTGCGCCAGGAGTATATCCGGCGAAACCTGAAGCTGGACGGACGGTTCGTCTTTTTCAGTCCCGCAGAGTTCAAAGTGGACGAGGTCCAGGTCACGGACGACGATCTGCAGAAGTATTACGACGAGCACAGGGACGAGTTCAAAGTCAAGGAGACGGCGCGGCTGGCCTTTGTATCGTTCGAAGACAAAGCCACCGCCGAAGATTCCGCCGCCTTCTTCGAACGGCTGAACGACGTGGCCCGGCAGGTGCGCGAAGGCAAGGACTTCGGTGAGCTGGCCAACGCGTATTCCGAGGACCGTGCCGCCAATCAGACCGGCGGATCGCTCGGATGGTTCTCTCGCGGCACGATGGTCAAAGAATTCGAAGACGCGTGCTTCAACGGGAAACCGGGCGAGGTGATCGGGCCGATCCAGACGCAGTTCGGCTACCATATCATCAAGATCGAGGACACGAAGTTCTTCCCCGGGAAAACCAGGGCTTCGAAGGCCGCGGACGCCAAAGAGCCGCAAGACAGCGTCAGGGCAAGCCATATTCTGATGCGGCTGTCGGCCAGCCAACAAACGATCGAGACGGCCCGCGAAAACGCCAACGGGTTCTATGAAACTGCGCGGGACGAGGGGTTCGAACAGGCCATGGCCAAGTACGGAAGCCGTCAGACCCTGAAAGCGGACACGACGACGCAGCTTACCCAGAACGAACAGGGAATGATCGCGGGGTTCCCCGACCGGCTGCGGAATGTCGTGCGGTTTGCGTTCAGCGAAAAAGTCGGCGCCACCACCCGGCCGCACCGGACGACGTTCGGATTTACCGTATTTCACCTCGTCGAACACAACGCGGAATCCGTACAGCCGCTGGAAGAAGTACGCGACCGGGTCAGGAACGCCGTGATCGAAGAAAAAAGAAAGGACCTTGCCGACCAGAAAGCACGGACCGTTCGTTCCAGGATCCAGAGCCTGAACGATCTGCCATCCGTCGACTCGACCCTGATCGTTCGCGATCTCAGCAAACTGACGATGACCGCCGGACTGCCGGGTGTAGGGCGCGACCTTCGACTCAACAGCGCCGCGTTCCAGGTACCCGTCGGTGCGCTCAGCGACGTCGTCAAAGGAAACCGAGGTTCGTATCTGGTGGAAGTGACCGCCCGGGACGAATTCGACGAGCAGAAGTATCAACAAGCCCGACAGGACCTCAAGCGGCAGCTGCTCAGCCTCAAACAGCAGCGCGCTTACCGTGATTGGCTGGAATCGCTGAAGAAGCGTGCCGACGTCGAGGATTTCCGCGCAGACTTCAACCTCTAAACGATAAGGACAGGCGGATGGCCGGTGAGGAACAAACACGCCTCGATCCCCACTACGACTCGACGGCCGCGACCGACACGCCTCTCAAGGTGATCCTCTTCAACGACGAAATCCATACGTTCGACGAGGTCATCGCACAACTCATCAAAGCCACGGGCTGCTCCACCGCTCGCGCCGAAGCTCTGGCGTGGGAAGTTCACACCAACGGCAAGGCCGTCTGTTTCGAAGGCAGCCTGGGGGAATGTCTTCGCGTCTCCGGAATTCTCGAGGAGATCGGTCTCCACACGCAGATTGAACCCTGAGCAAGCATAACCGCATATTGCAGTTATCAATGAACAGTAATCAGTAAACAATCCTGTTTGTGTTCCTTTTCCTGCACATCTAAACAACCAGCTTTGTGCTGGATAGTTTACACTACGAATTTCCCATTGTGCCATTATTAACAAATGACTTACGTGACTACTGTTCACGATTGTGTCCATCTCCTCTGCGGGAAATAGTATACTCGACAAGTGGTTACGTGCAGTGTTCTGCACACTCTAGGCCGCTTACGGGCACAACCAATTGTTTTTATTCTTTCAATCTAGGCCGTCTTGAGCGGCACGGGGATTGTAGGAACTCTTGATGTCTATCTGTTTCTAACGGATCCTGTCCAAGAAAACCTATCTGCAAGGGAGAGAGAGATGTCTAAACTGTCACGCCTTTTCGTTGCGGCCTGCATGTTATGGGGAACTTCGGCCGGCTTTGCCCAGCAGTCCTCCAGCCGGGAAGAACAGGTCAAGTCCGCGTTGCAGAAACTCAGCATCGAGTCCAGGGCTCGCGGGGCAGACCTCAATTATCTGACAAACAGCCGCGGCGGCGTGGACATCGTCTACGGTGAGCTGTCCGATGCCGTACCGCTCCTGGCGCAGGGGGATCATGCGGCCCGCGTCTTCCTTGAGGCCAACAAGGGGCTGTTCGGCATCCGAGACGTGGAGAAAGAACTGCTGTTCACCTCCGACCTGAGAGACGAACACGGCATGGAACATGTCCGGTTCCAGCAAATGTATGACGGTATTCCCGTATACCAACGTACGCTCACCGTCCATTTGAACAAGGCCAGGCGTGTCCACTCGGTCACCGCCAATTTCGTTCCTGCCGTCAAGTTGGAAACGACCGTGCCTTCGTTCTCGAACCTCGAGGCCATCGAGCGGATCAAGGCGGACAACGGCATCGAGCGCTCGCTGATCGAAAAGGCCGAACTGGCCGTGTTCTACGATCAACAGAGCGACAAGGAACATCTGGTCTATGCCGTGACGATCGCGGCGGGACTGAAGTTCGACAAGACGCTGATCGTCGATGCTCACACGGGCAAGGTCCTCCTGGAGTTCACCAACATTCATACCGGATCCGTGAACGGCTCAGGCACGGATGCGTTCGGCAACACCGTCAATCCGTTGCATGTCTATCAGGGAACGGACTTCAGTACGGGCGGTTCAACCCTGCTCAACAATTATATCCGGGGCACGAAAGGCGCCTACAACATGGTGGACCTCGTCCATACGGGTCTGGGCAACGTGTACGGATTGAACGCCAATCACGACGACATGGTCAACGGCCTGTACTACGACTTCTCGAAGGTGGATTACTTGTACAACAGCACGTCGACGTTCAGCTCCACGAACAACGTGCACAAGGCGGGCGTCAGCGGCGCCGTCAATTTCGAGGCGACGCTGGTTTACTATAAGAACAAACACAACCGCAACGGCATCGACAACGCCGGCATGCCGGTGATCCACATTCAGGATTGGTACGATTCCGCGGATCCGATCAACGCATTCTGGAACGGGTCGCTCGGCTTCATGGCCTTTTCCCTGGGCGGAACCTACGGCAGCACGACCTACCGGCCGCTCTCCGCGGCACTGGATGTCGTGGCGCACGAACTGACCCACGGTGTGACCGACCGGACCTCCCAACTGCAGTACCAGAACCACTCCGGCGCGCTCAACGAGTCGATCTCCGACATTTTCGGCTACCTGGTGGAGGCGTATGCGCAGGGAAGTTATACCGACTGGCTGCTGGGCGAGGACGTGTATCAGTCGCCATCATCGGCCTTTCGGAGTTTCTCCAACCCCAACGCGTACCAGCAGCCGGATCGGGTCGGCGGCACGTACTATGTTACGCCTACATCTAATCCCAACAGCAGCAACGACTACGGAGGCGTGCATACCAACAGCGGCATCCCGAACAAGGCCTTCTATCTCATGACGCTGGGCGGCACGCATTACAGTGTGACGGTAAACCCCTTCAGTTCGACGCTCTCGACGTCCGCCGATCTGGTTGCGGCGTTGTGGTACCTGTGCAACACGGGCGGTTATTTCACCGCTACGACGGACTTCACGCAGGCTCGCACGGCGATGGAGAGCGCCTGCTCGGCGCTGTATTCGGGTGACGCAGCCAAGCTCCTGACGGTCAAGAACGCCTGGTACTCGGTCGGTGTCGGTTCGGATCCCGGCGGAGGCGGTGGTGGGACCGTCACGCTTTTCTCGGAAGGCTTTGAACTCAACACGGTGCCGGGTGGGCCCTGGACAGCGTACGACAATAACTCAACGAGCGGCCGCGATTACTGGGGCGACAAAAGCTCGAGCGGCGGAGCGCGGGTGCACGGCGGCAGCTGGAGCGCGTGGTGTGCCGATCACGGCCGCACGAGCACGTACGACAATTACATGAACGCGTACATGCAGCACAGCGGCGTCAACATCAGCGGGTACACGGGCGTGCAGGTCAGTTTCTGGACCTGGTACAGCACGTACAACAGCAACGACTACGTGTCCTTCCAGTACTACAACGGCAGTTCGTGGGTGGAGTTCACGGGCGGCCGCATGTACGGTTCGAGCGGCGGCTGGGTGCAGAAGACCTACACCGTCCCGACGGCGGCAGGGACGAATTTCCGCTTCCGCTGGATCTTTTACTCCAATAGTTCCAGCGTGGCAGAGGGAGCGTATGTGGATGATATTCTTGTCACCGGCACGAGCGGCGCCATGATCGCGAAGGACGGCGAGCCGGTGATCGGCGGTACGCCCGCGAAGTTCGCCCTGCTGGGAAACTATCCGAATCCGTTCAATCCATCGACGCACATCCGCTTTGAGCTTCCGTCGGAGGAGCGTGTGGTGCTCAAGGTCTACAACAGCATGGGCCAGGAAGTGCGCACGCTGATCGACGAGACGCGCGGGGCGGGGATGCATTCCGTGGCGTGGGACGGACGCAATCAGGCGGGTCAGCAGGTTTCGACGGGCGTGTACGTGTATCGACTGCAGGCCGGAACAAACGTTGCCACGCGGAAGATGCTGATGATCAAGTAGTATGGAGACGGCGTAAAGTCAAGTGTTCATAAAAAAGACTCGAGAGG
>JBBIJR010000053.1:0-25532 GCA_037445875.1 Bacteroidota bacterium
GCCGACGATGCCGCGGACCGCAAACACCCACTGCATCTGGGCGGCACCCATGCCGCCTCCGATTATCCGATGAGGCAGCCATACACCGGTGAACACATTGACAAAGAAAGTGAGGAGCAGCAGGCTCAGAGCGATGACGGCCAGCAGCGAGACCCTGGGATGGCGCGACCAGCGAACACCGGCCAACACAAGGCCCACAACCCATACGATGAACACCGGCAATTGCGTGGCGTACGCCGTCAGCATCGGGAAGAACAAGTCCGGGGATTCCATGACATACCTCTCCGTTGAGTGGGAAATCGTCTTGACCGGAAAACTGCGCTAATGTCAACAGAAAAGCATTCGTTGTCAAGACGCAGCGAAGGAATTCATCGTAGACGGATCGCCAATCGTCGGCAGCGGGCGCGAACGGCCGGACTGCCTGTCTTCCCATAGCGGGTGATCAAACTGCGAACCCGGCGGTGCAGCACGCTGTATCGAACGGCCAGCTCTGCGAGCGCTTGCAGGCAGTTCACCTGGACAATACGGCTGTCCTCCCTTTCGAGCCACGTCATCAGGTTGTGAACAACGGCAACGAGTTCCTCCTTCTTCAACACCAGGCGCGGCAGCATCTGGGCCACGTGCCAGCGTACTTCCTTCTGTTGGAACGTTGCGAGGTATCCAATCAGCCGTCCCCCGTGGGGCTGGAGGAACTCGATATGCACGCGAGTCGCCTTCTCCAACGCATCGGCAGCTCGCGCCCGGGCGACCGCCTCGCCGTCGAACAGCGTCTCCACTGCTTCGTCGAACGACCGCTGGTCGCGGATCAGCAGTTCCGCCACTTCGTCCGCTCGGCCGATCGAACGCCGATCCCCTCCGCCGAGTTGATCACGGACGGACCGGTTCTGCTTTGCACCCATGGTTCCTTTCCCTCACGTGGCCGGCCGGTCCGAGGCCTTCACGACATCGAACTCTGCGGTCCGCGATGGCTGGCCGTTGATGCGCACGGACAGGGTATGACGTCCTTCGTAATGACGACGCGTCGCGCGCTCGGCGAAAGAGTGAGTCTTTCTTATCTCGACGGTCTGGCCCGCAGGAACCCGCCGCTGTCCGAGTTGGAACACTTTCGGACTCCGCCGGCCGCAGGTACTCGGGGCTGAACAGATGTTTGAGCGGCGCAGGCACCGTCTACGGCTCTGAAGCCAGCACCCGAGCGGCTTCCCGTTTGAGGCGTTCCTTCGTTTCTTTCGGCAGCTTTGTCCAGTGGACGCCCCGAAGCCCCGCTTCCAGTCCATACAAAAGGTTGAGGGAGACCCGGTCCGGATATCGCCGTTTCAGCTGCACGTAGATCTCCATCGCTCCCACCCGTTCGACGTCGAGGCGCGAATGGACGCCTATCTCACGCAGCCATTTCGTGCTGATAGGGCCCAGATTGGGGAGTATTTCCAGTTCAGGATTTCTCGAAACCACCCGGTTTGTCCTTTCCGATGTCTTCGTGAAGATACGAACGCACGGTGACAGGGTTATGTCAGCGGTCGAAACCGGACACGGGGTCGGCGCCGGTTCAAGATACGAGATCCAGGGAATACTGCATAGCTCTTTCACGACGGATTGGCCGCCTTCCTCTCAGAAATCTCCTTGCAATTGTTGATGAATTCACTTACTATGTTTTTGTCTACCAGTCCTGTCCGATTGACCTTTTCGCATTTACCAACCTTTTTTGTCGCCTGACGCATTTTTCTTAGTACGAATCTAATCCACACCTAAACCCCCGAGGAGGAAATACCATGAAAAGCAGTTGGCTTCGCTTAGGCATGGCCCTGAGTGTGTTGTCTTTTCTGAGTCTGGGTTGTTTCCAGACGGAGACATGGACGACGATCGACAACAACATGGGTATGGAACGAAAGATCGACATCCAGATCGCCAAGGACAGCAAGGATCAATTGAAGAGCAAGAAAGAGACCCTTGAAAAGGACGGATGGAAAGTCAGCGAGGAAGAAAAGGATGCCAAGTACCATCTGATGGCTTCCAAGAAAGTGGACAACGCGAACAACTTCAAGTCTCCCTTCGACGACACTATGATCAAGGTCGAGAAGAAGGACAAGAAGATGACCTTTAGCGAAGAATTCGACGCCAAGAAGTCGGCCGGAATCGGTGAGACGGACACGGCCCGTACCATGTGGAAGGAATTGAAATATACCTTCCACGTAACCATGCCGTCGAAGATCGAGAACACGAACGCCGACAAGAAAGAGGGCAACACGGCAACGTGGGAATTCGACGTGGACAAAGTGTTTGACACCGGAAAGTTTACCATGACCGCGGAGTCAGCCGAAGGCGGCATGTGCGGTTCCACGATCTTCGTCGTCGGCCTGGGCCTGGGCGCTTTCTTGTTCGCCCTGAAGCTGTTGATCGACTGGGTGCTGGCCTATCGGAGACGGCTGCGGACTTCGACTTGCTGATTTCCGGCTTGTCTCACGCATAAATCTTGTAAGAAGGGCTGTTCCTCACGCGTATCACGGTCTCCGACGGTGGTGCCGGTTCTCATCACGGTCGGCTCGGGCGCGAGGTGTGAGGAACAGCTTTTTTTGGATTGTCTGTGTGTGGCGTTTGACCTATATTCTCAGGTATCCGGCCGTACACACGTGCGTTCATCCGAAGGACTTTCATGAGCGGGGAGGTTGTCCGCAAGCAGAAAGAGGCTCTGCTCAAGAAGATAGCTGAACACAAGTCCCTGGCCCGCCCGATCCTCGACAAGGTGAGGAAGGCGAGCGCGCTGGAAATCGTCTTCTTGTTCGATACGACGGGCAGTATGGATGTGTACCTGACGGAAGTGCAGATGCATGTTCAGCTGATCCTGCGCGAAATCCGGAAACGGGTACCGGACGCGCGTATCGCGGTGGTGGTCTACAAGGATCATGAACAGGGACCCTATGTGACGCTGACCCAGCCGTTTTCGGACAAAGAGGAGGAGTTGATCAGATTTCTGCGGTCCCCGGACATCGCACCCGGTGCAGGCGGTGGAGGTGCGGAAGCCGTTGAATGCGCCCTGTTCGAAGTGAACCAGCTGGATTGGTCCCCCGGCACGAAGGGCAAAGCGGTGATACTGATCGGTGACAAGCCTCCCCACGGCGTCATGGACTCCTTCGACGAGTGTACCAGCGGCCGGGATTACCGGATCGAGACGAATAGACTGATCGAAAAGCATGTCAAAGTGTATACCGTCTTATGCAACAACGTGGCTGAAACACGCAGCACGTTCCAATGGCTGGCGGAGAAGACCGGAGGAAAATTCGTCACACTGGAGGAAATCCACGACCTGGTCGAGTTGATCGTGGCTGTGAGCATCAAGGAATGCAATCCCCTCCTCCTGCAGGCCTACGCGGAGGAGTTGAAGCAGAAAGGCGTGCTGACCGATTCCAAACGCAAATTGTTGGAGAGTCTCGGTTAATTTTCCGATAATCCATGAGTCCTAAGAAAAAATCGATCGTGACCAAGGAAGCCACCGATCTTCACATCAAGAACCGCATCCTCGTCGTCGAGGACGACGCGGCTGTCATGACCATGGTGGTGGATTTCCTGACCAACCGCAATTACGAGGTCATTTCGGCGCGCACCGGCGAAGAAGGTCTGCTGATTGCCACAACGGAGAAGCCGGACGTCGTGCTGGTGGACATCCTGATGCCGGGCATCGACGGGATCGAGTTGATCGAACGTTTGCGCGACCAGCGGGGCACGAAACTTATTCCTATCATCGTCCTGACCGCCGTGAACAATCTCGAGACCAAGCTCAAGGTCTTTCGTGCCGGAGGGGACGGCCTGCTGATCAAACCGTTTGATCTGCAGGAACTCCAGATCCGCATCGAACGCGCGCTCCAGGTTTCGCACAACTTCATGGAGCTCACATATGTGGACTCCCTGACCGGCGTGTACAACCGCCGGTTCTTCGACGACCGCCTGCTCGTGGAGATCAACCGGTCCCGGCGGTACGGCAATCCGCTCTCGCTGGTACTGTTCGACATCGATTTTTTCAAGAAGTTCAACGACACGTACGGCCACCGGGCGGGGGATTTTGTCCTCAACGCGCTTTCCACGCACGTCAAGAAGCAGCTCCGCTCGCAGGACATCGTTTGCCGGTACGGCGGGGAGGAGTTCGGCGTGATCATGCCGATGACCCGCGGATACGACGCGGCGATGGTGTTGAGCAGGCTGCGCAGCGATCTGCAGAGCCGCTACTTCTACTCGGAATATGACAACCGCGATTTCAACATCCTCATCAGCGTGGGCATCGCCGAATTTCCCACCGATGCGCGGGACGACGATGCGCTCGTGCGGGCCGCGGACGAGGCGCTGTACGAGGCCAAGAACACCGGCCGGAACAAGGTCGTCCTCTATCACGCCGCTTCACCTCCCTCCGACGAAGGCGAATCCAAGATGACCGACCGCCGCGCTCAGTAGGCGTCCGGCTCCGATGCAGACGCTGGAACTTCTCCGTGAAAACCTCGAGATACTGTACCGGGCCGTGGACGGGCATCCGGAGTCCTCGCTGATCGAAGAACACGGACGACCCGAGGGCCAGGACTTCTTTGCCGTGTATGAACTTAACGACGAGTTGTTCCTGTTCCATTTCGCCCGCGCCACGATCTCGCGGCTGGTCGTTTTCGAGAGCGTGCCCGACGCATTGAGGTACCTCCGCTCCGTCACTCAATCCTGAGTAAAGGCTCGCGATGTATTTCCTGGAACTGGTTGAGACTTTTTCGGCGGCCCACGCGCTGCGGGACTATCCGGGTATCTGTGGCCGTACTCACGGTCACAATTGGAAACTTCGCGTCGTGCTTGCCGCGGACGCGACGGATGCACAGGGTTTCACCGTCGACTATGCCGTGCTCCGGAAGACGGTCCTCGATCTCCTTCATGAGTTTGATCACACCGATTTTAACGACCATTCCTATTTTCGGGAGGTCAACCCCACCTCCGAAAAGATCGCCGAATACTTCTATCAGCGTCTCGAATCTGAATTGCCGCCCTCGGTCCGGCTCGAGAGCGTGCGGATTGGCGAAACCGACCATTTTTCCGTTACCTTCAGAAAATAGGGCCGCAGCAATCTTATGAAGAGGCGCATACGATGGATCGCGTGGACCGCGGGCATCGTCGTACTCGCATGCGGCTACTGGGCCTTCGAGGCACTCAGCGAGAAGAAAGATGAGTTCCAACTCGCATTGCCGGGATATGAGTTCCGCTTTCCCCGCGACCACTTTGCCCATCCGGAGTACAGACTGGAATGGTGGTACTACACGGGGCATCTCACGGAACGCCCCAGGGCCCGGCGGACGTTCGGGTTCCAACTGACGTTCTTCCGTATGGGTTTGTCGAGGGAGGAACGGCGTCAGTCCAAGTGGGCATCGCAGACGGTGTACTTCGCTCATTTTGCAATCACTAATGTCGGAGATGGGACGTTCTTCTACAAAGAGCGGGTCGGCAGAGGAGCGCTCGGCACATCCGGCGCCCGGACCGACCTGTATCGCGTCTGGATCGACGACTGGAGAGCACAGGGGCTCGGCCGCTATCATCATCTTCAGGCGGCGCAGGACTCGGTGGAATTGCAGCTGGTGTTACTGCCCTCCAAAACGCCCACCATCCACGGGATCGACGGTGTGTCGCAGAAATCGGAGGAGCGGGGAAAGGCGACGCACTATTATTCTCTGTCGCGCTTGGCGGCGGAGGGCCTCTTGATGCTGGGCGGCGAGGCGATCGAGGTCGAGGGCCAGGCATGGATGGACCGCGAGTTCGGCAGCAACCGGCTCGACGACGATCAGGAGGGCTGGGATTGGTTCGGTATCCAGCTGGACAATGACGAAGAGCTCATGCTGTATCAATTACGGCTGAAGGACGGGACGATCGAACCGGCATCGAGCGGGACATGGATCGGCAAGGGCGGCCGAACGGAGCACCTGCACCGCGGCGATTTCGCGATCGAAGTCCTCGATACATGGAGCAGTCCTCGTTCCGGCGCCCGGTATCCCTCGCGCTGGAAGGTACGAGTGCCCGAACGGAGGTTCGAGGCCGTTGTCCGGCCACTGGCGGCGGACCAGGAACTGATAACCGAGGAAAGTACACGAGTTACGTACTGGGAGGGTGCTGTGCAGGTTGAGGCGAAAGTGGATGGACGGGACGTGGGCGGACGCGGTTATGTCGAACTGACCGGATATGCAAAACCCTTGAAGATATGAAAGGACCCATGCATCTGCTGATGATCCTGTCGTGGGGAGTTGGGGGAAACGATCTTGCCTCCGGTGACCGGGCGTTTGTTCTCATCGATTACCCTTCTGCCGTCGTCGCGTATGAGACCGCGCTGGCCGAACGTCCCGACGATCCCGAGTTGTTGTGGCGTCTTGTCCGTGTGTGTATTTGCATGGGGGATGTGGCGGATGGCGGAAACCGGAAGGTACTATACGCGAAGGCCGAGGGCTATGCCCGCCGCTGCGTGGCGGCGCAGCCCGAAAGTTCGTACGGCCATGCGTGGCTTGCCGCGTCGCTGGGATGCCTCGCGATGTTCGAAGGCAGCCGGGCCAAGGTGCGTCTGAGCCGGGAGATCAAGGAGGAATTGGACCGGGCCCTTGAGCTCGATCCCGCCAACGATATCGCCTGGTCGGTCCTGGGCTCCTTCCATCGTGCGCTGGGCAACGTCAGCTGGCTGGAACGGCAGTTGGCGGCACTGCTGATGGGCGGTCTTCCCGCGGGTGGTTATGATGAAGGCGCCGCCGCTCTGCAGAAAGCCGTCGCGCTCGCACCCGGCGTCATGCGCCATCAGGTGGAACTCGCTCTGTTGTATGTAGAAAGCGGCGAGCGGGCAAAGGGCATTGCCTTGTTGAAGCAGGCGAGAAAACTCCCGGTGACCGTGGCCAGCGACCGCAAGCGGCTTCGAAAGATCGAATCGATGCTGAAAGAATTGGAGCTGGAAGAATAATCACGATGTACGCAGCCGTCGGAAGGCCCACGCAGCGCTGCCCACCAACCCCGCCTGATTGCCGAGCTCAGCCCGAACGACGCTGAGGTGGTCTGCGGCCGGCTTCATCACGCGACCCCTCACCTCCTCGCGAATCCATTCCACAAATGTATCCCCGGCCTCCGACATTCCACCCCCGATCGCGATCACTCCGGGACTGAGAACATGGACGATGCTGGCCAGGCCCGCGCCGAGATAGGTCACGACCTGCCGTACCAACCGATTGCCCAGAGCGTCACCCGCTCCCGCTGCTTCGAAGATGATCTTCGGCGTGACGTCCTCGAGCGTTCCAGCCCGCTCCCGAATGAGCGACGGGGTTCCTTCGTTCATTGCCCGGATCGCATCCTGCACGATGTATTTGGAGCCGACGTATCGTTCGAGACAGCCGCGGTTGCCGCACCGGCATGGCCGGCCCTCCGCTTCGACCACCACGTGCCCCAGCTCGGCGGCATTGAACCGCTCGCCCCGGTAGATTTCACCGTTCAGCACAATGCCCCCGCCGACACCCGTTCCCAACGTGATACCGACGAACGAGTGGGCCCCCCGGCCCGCGCCGTACAGATACTCTGCGAAAGCCATCAGGTTGGCATCGTTGTCGGCAAAGGCCGGCAGTCCTGTCGCGTCCGACAGCGTGCGCGCGATCTCCGAACCTTTCCAATCAAGGAGATGCGGCGTCGGACCCAGCGACCGTCCGGCATCCGGATCGATCGTGCCTGGACAACCGGCCCCCACCGCCTCGAGCGTGATGCGTTCCATGCGGGCGAACATCGTGCAGGCATGGGCCGCTTCCGCCATGATGGCCAGCACCTGCGCTCCGGTGGGATCGGAGGGGACGTCGGCCACGTTGCGGTAGGCGACTTCTCCGCGGTCCGTGACGATGCCGTACTTGAGTTGGGTTCCTCCCAGATCCAACCCGATCGCAAAACGGCGGGGCGTATCGTTGGACGCAACCCTGTCGCTCAAGTCGATCATGCGGCCTCGTCGTCGAGGGGAATCATTTGCAGACGGTGCCGGTTCTGGCGCACGTAGCGCTGGATCGTAAGCCGCTCGTCCAGCGCTTCCCGCGTGTCCGGCGGATGCACGTCCCTCGCCATGGCGAACTCACGGATCGAGTGCAGCCCTTCCAACTCCTGCCCTCGAAACACCTTGCGCAAGAGACCGTCGCAAATCAAATAGGCTACTTGCTGAACCGGGTGCACGATCAGGTAGCGGCGGGTGAACATTTCAGGAACTTCGCGCAACTGTTGTTTCACGCGCTGCAGTGCGTCTCGAAAATATTCCAGCCGGGGCGTCCGGGTGTCCCGCGCTTTCAGGAAAGCGTCGATAGTTTCCCGGCGCGTCATGCGGGTGTATTCCTGCAGAACGTCCATTGCTTCGAGGACGGTCGCACGATACTCGTCGGGCGGCACGGCCTCGCCGCACGCGCCGGCGCACTGGCGCAGGTGGTAAGAGAAACAGAACCCCCGGCTGCTGCGCTTCGGTTTCATCAACTCCGGGCAGAGGCGGAAATGTTTCTGCAGACGCTGGAGCACGTACTCGAGGAACCGGGGACTGCGGAAGGGCCCGACGTGGAAGCCCTCCTCCGAACGCGATTCGCATACCAGTATCTTCGGATAAGGGTCGTCCGTCACGCGAAGAAAAACCTGCTGCTTCCACCGACGCTGCTCGACGTTGTAGGGGGGCAGGTGCTGTTTGATCAACCTGGCTTCCAGAATGAGCGCTTCCAATTCGCTGTTGCATTCGATGAAATCCAGGTGATCGGTGAAGCGCAAGAGCCGCCGTTTTCGAGGATGGTCGTCTTCCCGGAGGTGGCCCAGTACGCGCGACCGGATGTGCGTGCTCTTGCCGACGTACAAAGGGAGATCGTAAGCGTCTTTGAACAGGTACACCCCGCAGCTTTCGGGCAGGCCTGCGATCTTCTTTTCCAGCCGTTCCCGCCAGCGGTCCTTGCGTTCAAACGACCTCGCGTATCGCGCAAAAACTTCCGGCGCATTCGGAAGGTCCAGATAGCGAAGGAATATCTGTGCCGTCGCCATCGCATCTCCCATAGCCCGGTGCCGCCGGTCCGTCGTTACCCCCATCAGGTCCATCAGCGCGTCGAGGTTGTAGTGCTTCTTTCCGGGAAAGAAGTTCCTGCCCAGGCGGACCGTGCAGAAGCGGTCCATATAGAAATCCGTCCCGCAGCGCTGGAACTCTGACTTGAGAAAGGCGTAGTCGAAACTCGCGTTGTGTGCGACGAAGTAAGCACGGTCGAACAATCCCCGGATGCGGTCCAAAACGTCCGGGAAGGACGGAGCATCGGCAAGGTCTTCGTCGCGAATACCGGTAAGGCGTGTGATGAAAGGCGTGAGCAGTTGGGGAATGCTCAGCAGCGTCTCGAACGTATCGGTGATCTGCCTTTGTTCGATGCGTATGATGCCGATCTCGATGACATAGCCCACGTCCGAGCGGTTACCGGTGGTTTCCACGTCCACGACGGCGAACGGAGCATTGAGATCGATCAGCACAAAGTCAGCTCATTTCTTGGTCTTTGGATTGGCGGGCCAGTCCCCCGCACTCGTGCCAAAACTGGGCGGCCTGGGACAACCACATCAACCGTTGTTCGGGCGTGAGGCGGTGGAACTCCGTGTGGCCGTCGAAGTCCTCGGGCTTCAACCGATCCAGGACCTTCTTGAAATCCTCGTCCGTGGCTTTTGCTTCGTCCTGCATCAGGAAAGCCCGGAGAGTCCGCGGATGTCCATCTCATCCTTGTCGCGCGGCGGTTGAATCGCTCGTTTCATTTCGATCAGCTTCGATTTGGCAATGACCTGTATCCGTTCTCCCTCCAACGTGATCTCCTCGCTGAAGGGAGCGAGGGCCGGAAACGAAAAATCATGCGCGAGGAACACATCGACCTGACGAAAGGGTCTTTCAAGATCCACGAACGTGAAAACCAGCGCGTGCTTGGTTTTCACGATTTCATCTACTTCAGCGGGATCGAGCAGCACTTCCGCCGCCACCGGCGCTCTCGGTACGAGGCTCAGTTTCTTAAGTTCGGACAGGAGTTTGAGCACGTTTTCGCGCTCCATGTCCACCGATAGATCGAGGTCCAGCGTCATGCGTTCGTATCCGTGCAACACGACCGCGACACCGCCGCAGACAATGAAGCGCACGCCGGCCCTGGCCAGATGAACCAGGATGTCTTTCAGGTGGTTATTCATTTCCCTCATTGGAATAGTCGTATACGCCCTTTCCCACCTTCTTTCCCAGCCGGCCTTCCTTCACGTATTGCACCATCAGCGGGCAGGGCCGGTATTTCTCGCCGAGCGTTCGATGGAGATATTCGAGAATACTCAGTCGCGTGTCCAGTCCTACGAGGTCCACCATTTCGAAGGGGCCCATCGGGTGATTCAGGCCCAGTTTCAACGCCGTGTCGATCTCTCTGGGCGTCGCGATGCCGTCCTGCAGCATGTAGAACGCCTCGTTGCCGATCAACGCGTTGATGCGGCTGGTGATGAAGCCCGGTGATTCCCGGATCGTCACGATCTCCTTACCCATCTTCCGCGCCACCTCTTGCGTCGTGAGCACGGTGTCATCGTCGGTGTCCGGCATCCGGACGATTTCTACAAGCTTCATCTTGTGTACGGGATTGAAGAAATGCATGCCGATGCACCGGCGGGGCCGACTCGTTACGGCCGCGATTTCAGATATACTCAGCGAGGAAGTATTCGTCGCGAGCACGACATCGGGACGGCACGTTCGATCGAGCGCCGAAAAGATACGTATCTTCAGATCGATTTTCTCCGGCACGGCCTCAAGAACGAAATCGGCTTCACGTGCCTTCTGCTGAAGGTCCTGCGACGTGCGGAGCCTCTTCATCGCCGCGTCCCGCTCGGCAGCGCTGAGTTTACCCAGTTCGACGCCCTTATCCAGGTTGCGACGGATGGTCGACATCGCCTTTTCCAGCGCTTCTTTCGAAACATCGACGAGTGCCGTTTCATATCCGGCCAACGCCGCCACGTGTGCGATTCCGTTGCCCATGATACCTGCGCCGACCACGAGAAATTTATTCACGGTCGCCATGATTCAGACCCTATCTGTAGATCTTTCGCCGGCGGCTTCAACGACATCGCGGCATCGGAGGAACGATTCCGCCGGGGAACCGTTCGCCTCCACGTGCGCAGAGACGGCATCTACCATACTCAGAACAGTTTCTTCTCCTGGAATCGCGTATGGATCATCTTTGCATAATCCAGGATCGCGCTCATCTGCCCGTCGGCGTGGATGCCGGCCTCTTCCAGCACCTTGGCCCCGGACCCGCTGCCGAGATAGTGGCCCCTGCGGAACGGATATAACGTCCGCCGGACGCCCTCCTCCGACCGTACCCACTTGTACATCGTGGGCAATGTATAGTCGCTCATGCCGAAGGCATGCATCTTGAGCCGCTCGGGGAAGATCTCTTCCTGCTCCTTCTCGGGCAGCAGAGCGTACAATTCCGCACTGGCCACGTAGTACACGTTCATGTTGAGGTTCTGCGCGTCGAGTCTCTCGAGTACTTCGTTGAGGAAGATCGTGGCGACGGCGTTGCCCTGGAGTACGAGCGTGCCGTGGTACGATTTCGCGTTGAGATCGGCCTTGCGGAAATGATATACGCCCTTGATGGCCGCCACAGGATCGGGCAGTTTCAGTTTAGCGCGATCGAGTACGACGTCTTCCGGCCGCGTGACGAACGGGGCCAGTATCGCCGGACGCTTCTTCAGACCTTCGATCATCAGCGGCCAGATTTCCTGCGGGTCCCACGGCGTCAACGTGATGAGCTTACCGAGGGGAAATCCTTCCTGCAACAGCTGCAGCGGCTGTGGGTCTGCGTGGGTGGGTCCGTCTTCGCCCGTCTTCGGTCCGGCGTGGCCGTTCAGGATGATCCAGGTACGGAACGGTTCCCCCGTGATTTCCCAGTAGTTCTGCTGGCCGATGGCGTGGCACCTCGCCGCGGTATGTTCCATCGCCGTCACGAACGCCGAATACGACGCGGTGATACCCACGTGTTGACGGTAGCTCGAAAGGCCGGACATGAAACAGCCCATGCCGTCCTCGCAAATGCCGCCCACGGCGATCAACCGCGAGCCCGGGTTGCTGGCCGCGTTGTAGAATCCCTGCGGGAAGTCCTTGTTGATGCCGGTCAATGTGGTGGATCCAAACAGGTCCGCGGCCGTGCCAAAGAAGGCTCCGCCGCTCTTCTTGTTGAGGTAATTGATGACGGCCATGATTTGCGCGCGCAGGGTCAGGGACTGGCCCACTTTGAGCTGCAGTTCGGATGGAGCCGACTGCGGCGTCACGTCGTCCTTGTAGACGATCTCGAGCTGAGGCGCACCCGCCCGCGGCTGCGGGTTCCGTTTCTGAAGGCGTTCTTGCGATGCTTTCAACGCGCCCACCGTTCCCTTCGTCAGCTCAGGATGCGATTCGACCACTTGCCGAATCACGAGCAGTGAGTCCCAGAAATTCTGCTCGATATCCGGACGGGATTTCGGATTGCCCGTGAAGCGAGGGAACTGCACGCCGAAGGCCTTTTCGAACTGGCCGACGAACGTGTAGTATTCCTCCGAGCAGAATTTGTGGCCCGAGCCATGGGAGGCCTTTCCGGTGATGCCATAGGTCCAACCTTTGACAGTCCGGTATACGACGGCCGTAGGCTGTTTCGTATCGAGGCTGTACGCGAGTTTCTGTGCGGCCACGATCTGGTGGAAGTTGTGTCCGTCGGGGACCATGATCACATTCCAATCGTGCGTATGGAGCAACTCCGGCGGCGACCACTGGACGTATTCGCCCGGCTGTCCGTTCTCCTGGGTCGCCCGGTCGGAATCGATCGTCGACTGGTTCCAGTCGACGTGCATGATGACGTTGAACAGCTGGGCCGACGGTGCGGTGGCCAGCGCCTCGTGCACGCGGCCCGGCGTCATGCCGCCTTCCCCTTCGATGATGTTGACGATGGGAGGGTCGTGCGGGTAGATGTCCATGGCGCCGAGTGCGAGGCCGAGTGCGGCGGGAACGCCGATCCCGCTCGGTCCCGTGGCCGTCTTGACGAACGGCACGATGCACGACGGGTGGCCGTCGAGCGACTTGGCGTGAAATTTCTTGAACAGCGGCGTCTCCTGCGTCGGATTGCGGCGGAATCCCAGCAGATCTTCGAAGCGCAGCTGGCGTTTTTCCGGAGCGAGCATCTTTGGCTCTCCTGCACGGACCAGCTCGTTGCGCAGCGCGTACATCGCGTAGAGCCCCATGGCCTTGTGTCCCGCCGCATAGGCCAGTATGTCGTTTTCTGGTGTGTCCGGCCTGGAGAAATCGTAGTCCATGAAGCGGTAGATCAGGCTTTCCACGATGCGTCCCGACGAAAGGCTTCCGCCGGGGTGCCCGGAACTTGGGACGAAATTGTACAGGATGCCGCAGATCGTTCGATAGATGAGGTCCACGGATTCGAACCACTGAGATTGGGATTCGGTGAGGTCGGACGGTTGTGCTTTCAGGATGTCTTCGATGTTGTAGTACACGCCACGTCGCCGGTAGGGCGGGAACGGCGCGGGTTCCACCGAGTTGAAGTTCAGTCGCGCTCGCATGTCGGGTTCTCCGGTTAATGCAGTTGAGGTTCGCTTCCGTTTGGCTGTTCGGTTCTTCGTCTCCGTCATTTCGCTTGCAACCGTACACGGCCCCGCCTATTTTCCGTCATGGGCAAGGGCGTGAACAAACGGACCCCCTCCTCGCTTACGCAAGAAGCAACGAAATATAACGAATTCGGCCTTATACCGCAAAAGCAATTTACCTCGACGACGCGCGGCCGCGGGGCGGGATTCAATCCGGGCAACCGCTTCGAATCGACGCGCATCGAAAAGAGCGCGGACGACGTGTTCGAAGAGGACCTGGATCCGGAACGCACCGTCCCGACGGAATTCTTTCGCGATCGCACCAGGACCGTTCTCGCAAAGAACGACTCTCCGGACATCCCGTTTACCTACAGCGTCAACCCGTACCGCGGATGCGAGCACGGATGCATTTATTGCTACGCCCGGCCCTCCCACGAGTATCTCGGTTTTTCGTCGGGCATGGACTTCGAAACGAAGATCCTGGTCAAGTACGACGCGCCGCGGCTGTTGGAAGAGGCGTTTCGGAAGCCTTCCTGGGCGCCGCAGGTCGTGGCGCTCTCGGGTAACACCGATTGCTACCAGCCCGTGGAACGGACGCTGAAGATTACGCGGGAATTGTTGAAGGTGTTCTTGAGGGTTCAGAACCCCGTGCGGATCGTGACCAAGAACTTCCTCATCACGCGCGACGTAGATCTGTTAAAGCCTTTGGCGGAAAAGCATCTGGTGGGCGTCATGCTCTCGATCACGACGCTGGACCGGGAGCTCGCACGGCGGATGGAACCGCGCACGTCCACGTCTCAGAACCGGCTGAAGGCGATCGAAGTACTGGCGAAAAACGGCATTCCCGTCGGCGTGCTGACGTCGCCGGTCATTCCGGGCCTTACCGATCATGAGTTCCCCGAGATCCTCCGTCTCGCATCGGAAGCGGGCGCCAGCAGTGCCGGATACACGATCGTGCGGTTGTCGCACGCGCTCAAGGAATTATTCAAAGACTGGCTGGAGAGGGAACTGCCGACGAAGAAGGACAAGGTTCTGCATTCCATAGAGTCCGTGCGCGGCGGGAGGTTGAGTTCGAGCGAATTCGGCAAGCGGATGCGGGGTGAGGGAGAACTCGCCGACCATATCGCCCGCACGTTCAAACTGTTTGCGAAACGATACGGCCTGAACCGCCACGACGTCGTGCCCGATGATCCGGCGCCGTTTCTGAGAGGTGGCGGTGAACAAACGGAACTTTTCAGTTAGCGGTTGACAGTGGTCGGTGATCACAATCATTAATCGGTGAATCAGGGTTGATCTTGACCAGAAAGAGTTTGTTGCCGGTCGGATCGACTACGGTTAATCACACCTGAACCTCATGATATTCCTGGTCGCGGTCGTCGTATCGGAGCAATCGAGCGACCGGTAGTACGTGATTGTGCCGACGGGTTTGTATTTCTCTATGCAGATACTGTCTCCTCTCTCGCACGATTGCCAGTTGTTCACCGCCCAGGTCATCGCATTCCCTCGGGCCGCATGTTCCCCGAACGTCGGCATACAGCCCACGGCAAACCCCGGGTGGATCCGTCCGCAGCGGGCATTGAAGTATATCTTCCATACTCTCGCCCAATGGGGCAGTTCCAGCATCGTATAGATGTACGGCTGGCCGGTCGGCACGATCCGGAAATGGACCGTGTCAGCCCCGATGATCGAGGTGAACAGGGTGTCGTCCGGAGACTCTACCTGTAGCTTCTGCAGTACCACTTCCCTCTGTTCCTGACGGACGTACATCACCCTGCATCGCCATCGAGGTAGGCCACCAGGTCGGTCGTGTCATCCAGCGGATCCGCTCCCGGTTTCGGCTTGCACGAACCCAGTATCAGGGCCAGAAAGAAAACAAGAACGGTCCTCATGCTCTCCTCCCAATGTTCACGATGGCATCGAGCTCATGAACCACTGCTTGGCCCCGTCCTTTCGGATAGAATTACGGCCAGGACACGGGCTGCGGCGAACCATGAAGAGCTACTGATCGGCCAGCGATTTCATGTTGCGGATCTGCTGCTCGGAGTATTTCTTGCGGCCGGTCTCCTGGGATGATACCTCGACCGAGAGCAGATTATGAGGAGGGCTGTTGGGGTCCTTGCGATAGAACATGATGTCGAAGGTTCCCTGCTTGTCGGCCACCTCGGTGTAAGACACGACTTCCTTGTAGACGATGTTGAACTGCACGGAGAACCGCGTGGCTTCATGCCACGTCCAACCTTTCTCCGCGTTCTGGGTCATGGAATTCACCTCCGTGATGGAGTGCTCGCGTCCGGAGAAAACCCTCTTCAGGTTCGCGTTGACGAACGCGGAGAGTTCATCGGCAGACGGGGCGGGGATGCCTTCGTATTCGTTGGAGGTGGTCAGGAATTTCTTGAATGTATATTTTCCGCCCAGCACGTTGTATCGGGCGAGGCCTTTGACGATCACGACGGCATTGGGAGCGCCCGAGATCGAGGCTTTCCGTTTTATGACGACACCGCGGTCCCAGTACCACGCCTGGTCGCCGCTGTGCCAGTATTGTTCTCCTTTCTTGCCTTCCGTACACCTGGCCTCGATCAATCCGGTTTTGTTGGTCACGACGTCCTTGATGACCTGGTTGTCGTTGGGCTGAGCGGCTGCTGAGGCTGCGCACAACCACAGGAGCACCAGTGTACGTGTGGATGGTATGGATGGTTTCATATAGGTTTCTGGTTGGTGGATTGTTCGGCCTCTTCCGAGACCGGTGGATTAGCCAAACGGAATACGGGCAGGCCGCACGAGTGCATGAACGCGGAGACGGGATCGAACATGAAATGCCCTGCTCGAATCAAAGGTAGCGCAAGAGGACTGGCATGTCAAGGGTCGGTGCTCATCCCGGTGCAGGCGGTTGGAAATGGTCGATCCGTCTTCCATTAGTTGGAAGCATGCGTGTTCAACCCGTACGTCGAATTTCCACGGAACGACCGCTCCGGCGAGGGACAAATCACCCTGGAAGCTTTTGAATCCGGCGCTCGCCGGGTGTTAGTTACGCTTCGGTAGAAAGGGCTCTTTTCCATTATGACCCGCCCAAGAGGCTTGACGCCCCGGACCCAGGTATTCCGCGTCGTCGCAAAGACAATCGCACGAGAGGAGGTGGCAATCCAGCAACATACGATTCGTCCACGGCCAGATGGCGTACTGTGCCTTTTGAACAAGGGCGGCGCTTCGTCCACCGACCATCGCCATGCCGCCGACCGCCGTCGGAATCAACGCTCCTGGGCTTCCCGCGTCCCGCCACACGTCAATTCGTTGGATAAACAGCAAGAATGGGGAGAACCGGTCTCGAACCGAACACCTGCGGTATCGGCCGACAGCCAGAGGTCAATCGTAGTCTCCTGATTGATCGTCAGTGTAGTCTGCTTGAGTTCGGTTGCCCGGCATACTTCACCCATTGGACGTGGGACAGCAACGAGTCTTGCGAAAGCGCAACGGGGAACAGACTGTCCATCATATCGATGTACATCTCCAGCGGGTCGCCGTTTCCCAGATCGTCCCGTGCATCGTCTGCGTTCTCCATGTCAATGGATTGGCGCCCGAGGACCACCACGCCGAGCGACGCCTTCTGGATTTTCTTTTCCTGGTACTCCGGCATTACGAATTGTGTCCTTGGTGCACAGGAGAATAGAATTGCAGCAACAGTCAACAGCTGGATTCGGAGCATCGTACAACTCCAGTTGACATAGTGTCAGGCGGCAGAACGGTCCCTATTTCGTCGCCGTCAGAATGACTTGCTCTTCGATGCTTCGCTTGACCTTATCGAAGAATGTCCGCGTCTGTTCGTATTCGACGTTGGGAACGTCGGCGACGTTAATCCGGAATTCCTCGACGGAGGCCAGGTGCTGTTCGTTCACCTTTTCGTACCGGTTGGCGTAATAGAAACTTGGGTTTGAGAGGCGGACGGGTTCCGGCATATTTCGAATGAAGAGAGCATTGGGCGGCAGCCGGAGCGAAATGTTCTTCCTCACGGTCATGGGGTAGTTGAAACGGATGGGGTATCTCCGCTTTTCGTTCGACAGCCATCGCAGATTGGTCAATAGCTTGAACGGATCTTGCTTCACAAAATATAGGTCTCCCTGTTTCCTGACCGCACCGGGCACCTCAAAGCGGAATGTCAGAATCATTGGCGTCGAATCCGGACCATCTTCGAGCGTAACGGAGTCAACGCCCACGTTCACATACTCGTCAATCAACAATGAGCGGCAGTACCGTTCTTTGTCCTCCAGCGAGAGATCCTCAAAGAAATTCCTCTTACGGAACTTCTCTTTCCCCTCGTACGCGATCCGCACCCTCCCTTGCAGATCGAGGTTCTCGCGGAGATCGAGGTCCACGGTCATATGAACGATGTTGTCTTCGGGACGTGAAGTCGGGGTCCGTTCGATGGTCACCGTACTGTCTGGGTGGAGCACCAGGGCATTGATGCCTTCACACACACACGGGAGGCTGCCCGGCTCATAGTGGCGCGCTGTCAGGTCCATCCAGTAAACGTTGCCTCCGCTCTCTGCCTTGACGATCATGTGATTGAAACTCCAGCTCGGGAAGCTCGGATCAACGGTTCCTTCATCGCCGGTGAGTACGAGCGCGGGTTCTGCTTTGATGTTCATGGCCTCCAGCATGGCGATCAGCAGCATAGACTTGTCCTTGCAGTCGCCGTACCCTCGATCGAGGACTGTGTTGGGGAAATTGGGTCGGATCCCACCGACCCCGAGTTCTACGGCCACGTATCGCATGTCCGCAACAAATCGATAAGTGGCTTTCACCCTCTCCTCCTCGGCCTTCAGTCCGTTGGACAACACGAGTGCCTGCTGCTGTACCGACCGGTCGATCTGTAAACGCGGTTTGAAGAAGTTACCGTAATACCACCGTCCTACATCGTCCCACGTTGCCCAATCGGCAGGCGCGACCCTAACATGCGCCATGTAGTTGTTTGCTGGCGGCATGTCCGACTCGTACCGGAAAGCCGCGACGTTTTTTAGCGTCCAGGTATACAGGATCTTGTAATCCAGCGTCGTTTGCCTGACGATGGGCCGCACGACCACCGGCTGCCCGATATCACAATTGAAGGCTTTGTAACGCCAGTTCCACCCGTGATCCAAAAGGATGGCGGGGATATTGAGCGAATAACTGTTGTGCAGGACCGGAACGGACCGCTGGATGTTCCAACGGCCCATCGTAAACGGAAGCTCATCGAACTTGGTGTATTCGTATTCAATGTAGCAGCCCTTTTCCAGAGCGGGAAAGGTGAACTTGACACTTTTGCGATCGGTATAGAATGTACTGCCTTCGGATTGTCCCGAGAGATGATAGAAGTCGCTGCTTTTAAGAGGAATAACGGTTCCGTCCGGTTTGATGGTACGGGCTGAAATGCTCAGCAGTTTTTCGCCGCTGTAGATCGGTATTTCGATCTCGCCGTGGTCGTCAAGGTTTCGGAACAACCGCTTGAGCCGGTGAACGCGCTCGGTTGTAACGACGTTGTAGTTGTTTTCTATTTCGATATCCGTGAAATGGGTTTCAACTACAATGACCGCATCATCGTCCGGATAATCTTCCGCTTCCGGCATGTTCACAATACCGTACTCTTTCTGCAGGTCAACCAGGCTCTTGAATCCCGTGCACGTAAGTAAGCCGAATGAAATCAGCGCAAGAGCCAGCAGGAAAAGGGGTCGAACTAAAGTCATGTTCAGGTCTCCTTAACTGGTATGATGAAATGGGCAAAATCATTCTGCCACGCAGCAACTCCTTACTCTACACGAGTGCCGACTATCCGTTGGTTTTCCACATCAAAGACGAAGATCAAGAAAGACAGAACCACCGTATCTGACCTAACCGTCCGTTTCAGGCAGCCCAAGACCAACGATGAACCGACAGTACTTAATAATAATCAATAGATTAGCTTCACCCCTCCCGTACACGGGGGGACGATCACGCCAATAAGAGCACCAAAAGCCTCAAAATGCATAAGGCATGCAAACTCTTTTTCAATGCTTTGCTCGTCTCTTTACGGTGTCTTTGAGTGTGCTCCGAGATTCTCGTTTTTGCTACCGATCGTTGATTACAGTTAAGGGATCCAGCCATTCCCCGAGGGACGAAGACGAGCGCACATAGCCGCGAATGTTCAATTCGGGTCCCTTGTGGATGGACAGATGCAGATGTTTGCGCTCTCCGTCGGTTTCATCGCTGTAGGCGTCGCCGAGCAGACCGATGAACTGTCCGGCATGCACGGAGTCGCCCGGTTGGGCCGAAATGCTGGACAGGCGGAGATGTCCATAGACCACGGTGATAGGTTCATCATGGATCCGGCCGGACGTAACCAGAACGCCTCCGTATCCGCCGGAGTACTTACGCGCCAGTACCACACCGCCGCACACGGCGCGGACGGTAACGTCTTCTTCCGTTTCATTCGCGAAGACCTCGAAATCGACGCCCGTGTGATAACCCGAGAATCGCTCCGGATAGACCGGCGAATTGGACGGACTGACATGCAGCCCGAAAGGTTTCTTGTTTACTCGCTCGGTGGGGCGGTTTAGCGGAGCGAAACAGGTCATGGCCGTACGAACCGAATCCAATCGCAAGGTATCGGTGAGAGTCTCCTCCCTCGGCGAATCCGCGCGGAACGGCGACGGCTGGCGGTCGCTCCGATACGTTCCGACCGCATACATCAAGACAGCGGTCAGCCCCAAACCTGCGCCTACGAGGGATGTTCGTTTCATGGTTCGCCGTTCGCGGAAATGCCGTCGATTCCCGTATGCCTACTTCCAGATGCCCAGCAGCCGCCGGACGAGCGCCATTTGACCGACGTGGTAGGCCGCGTGATCAGCCGCCAGCACCAACTCCCGGAGATAGGTCTGGCCGCTGCCGTGAGGAATTCGTGCGCTTAGATCCAGCGTGTTGTCCACGGCCATTTTTTTCAGGTCGTTCAAGTCCTTGCGGTATTGCTGCACGCTGTCGTCCCAGGCACTCTCCGACGGCGGCCCCGGCGAAGCCGGCCAGTAATCGTCGGGCCACTTCTTCTCCCGATAAGCCGGATTGCGGCAAAAATCGAGGATGTCTTCCTGGCAGATCCGAACGTGCTCCAGCAGCTGCCAGAGCGAATACGGCAGGCCTTCGGGCTTCCGAGCACGCAATTCCTCGGGCACGCCCTCGACGGCGGAGTCGAAGCTGGCGTGCGCGTCTTCCCAGGACAACAGCCGTGCAAGCAGATCGCGGAGGATGGAATCATTTGGCCCGGAAATGATACCCTTCCTGGTCGGCTTTGGCCGTTTCCGGGCAGACCGGATGGACGATTTCTTGGGGCGATGAGGTTGTGCGGACTTTCTTTTCATATCCTGGACCTTTCTGTAAAAGGAAGATGCGTCGCGTCGACTAATGATCTCTGGGGCAACTCAGATAGAACGGATTCTCCACCTTGCGGGAGAAGCGGACGGTCGTCGAGACGACAGTCTCGCTACTCTGCCGTCGCGTGTCGTCCTTTTTCGCATCCAACACCCATACGACCGCGAAACCACGTCCGTCATAAGAAGTTTATGGTACAACCCCGATCCGTGATTGCCAACAGATTTTTCATTGACAATAATGATATTACATATTACATTAATTGTAACTTATAACTTATACAAGGATGCGCATTGTGAACACACGAAAACTGGGTCTACACGGTCCTACGGTATCGGCTGTCGGCCTCGGCTGCATGGGCATGTCGGATTTCTATGGGTCCAAAGCAACCCGCGACGACGTCGAAAGTCTCGCTACGATCCACGCGGCGCTGGACGCGGGCATCACGCTGCTCGACACGGCCGACTATTACGGCGCTGGCCATAACGAACTGCTCATCCGGGAGGCGATCAAGGGCCGAAAGGAACGGTCGATGATCTGCGTCAAGTTCGGAGGACTGAGAACGCCGGACGGGGGGTTCACGGGGGTTGACATACGGCCTGAGGCGGTTAAGAATTTCGCGGCGTACTCGCTCACACGCCTCGGCATGGATACCATCGACATCTATCAACCGGGCCGAATCCCGCCGGGCGTGCCGATCGAGGATACGGTCGCCGCCGTGTCGGACCTCATCCAGGCGGGCTACGTGCGCTACCTCGCCCTGTCGGAGGCGTCGCCCGAACAACTGCGCCGCGCGCACAAGATCCATCCGGTCTGCGCCGTGCAGGTCGAGTACTCGCTGGCTACCCGCATCATCGAAAAGGAACTGCTCGCCGTAGCCCGTGAACTCGGCGTCGGGATACTGGCCTACGGCGTCCTTTCACGAGGACTACTCTCCGGAGCGCTGGGCGCCTCATTCGAGCCTACTGACTTCCGCGCGCACGCACCGAGGTTCACTACGGAGAACCTTGCCGAGAACCGGAAGCGCGTCGAGACCTTGGAGCGCTTCGCCGAGCGGAAAGCCTGCACACCCACGCAGATCGCGATAGCATGGGTACTCCATCGCGGACATGACATCGTTCCCCTGGTCGGCACGAGCAACCGTAGACGGCTCCAGGAAAACCTCGGCGCCCTGAAGATCCGCTTGAGTCCACCGGAAGTTCAGGAACTCAGCGACGCATTCCCTGAAGGCTCCTTCCGGGGTGAAAGATATCCTTCCCAACAGATGGGAATGGTTGTACATTGACACATGCCGAGAACCGGACTGGACAGCCGTGCATTGCAGAACAAGGCACTCGATACCGCCGAGCGGTTAATCTGTCAGCAGGGCTCCGACCGACTCCGCCTGAGCGATGTCGCTCGAAAACTGGGAATCACCCACGCGGCGCTGTACAATCATTTTGCGGACCGCGAAGCTTTGCTGGACGCCGTCAGTCGCCGCTGGCTCGAACGGATTGATGCGGAACTCGCCCGCATTGCAGGCAAGAACCGGTCGGCCGAATCGCGCGTGACAGAGTGGTTTCTGGCCCTGCATCGATTGAAGCGCGAGAAGATCCTGGCCGCTCCCGAACTGTATCGGGCCTTTGAACACTCGGCGCAGAAGAACCGGCCGTTCATCCAGACTCATCTTCGGACGGCGATGAACCAGCTCCGGGCCATCGTACAACAGGGTATGGTGAACGGTGAAATCAAACGAGGAGATCCAACGGACGTTGCCATGCTCTTGTTTGAAGCGACGGCCGCTTTTCATCATCCCCGGCTGGTCCTAGAAAACATCAGCAGCGATCGGACGCCTGTCATGAAAAGGCTCATCAGGACGCTCATGGCAGGCCTGCGTTGACACCCCGTTCGCGCACGCCGTCGGTCGCGTTAAGCCAAAGTGTCCAACAAGACAAATCCCCACAAGATGGTTTCCCCATCCCACCTGGAAGTTGCGGGGGCTTCGTCCGGAACAACGGGCTGGCCCTGATTTTCTCGTTTGCCCTTGCGCCTCGATCTTCTTATGGATCGTATTCATTGGCTGTGTAGACGCGACGCCGGGAGCGTTGTTCAGCAACGGAATCAGGATGGCCCGGCGCGCCTCAGCGGTGCGATCCTGCGAGCGGCGGCGGAATCTTCGATCAATGTGTCAAGCCTCCTCCGCCGTGTGTCCTCCCGCTTCGCATCCATCACCCACACCACCGCAAGCCGGCGATACCCCGGCGGCTGCGTTTGAAAGAACTTCCACGCCCGGGCGTTCCGGCGAAATCGTTTTTCGAATTCCGCACTCAGTCTCGCAGCCGCACGTGCAGCGGAGGCCGACCGGTCCCGCTGTTCGTTCCTCTTCGAGAACGCCGCTTCCCCGGCAGGATGAACGAGCCCCCGCGCTTTGAGCTCCAGGAACCGCCTCGTGTTGACTTCGCTCCACCGGCTGTTCGGCTTCCTCGGGGTGAACCGGATGCAATAGCTACCCGAGTCGACGGACTTGCGTATGCCGTCGATCCAGCCGAAACAGAGCGCCTCATCGACCGACTGCGGCCACGTCAAACTCGGGCGGCCCGTTTCGACTTTGTAATAACCCACCCAGAGTTCGGTTTTCCTGTCGTGATGAAGTTCCAGCCAATCGCGGAACGCCGAGGGTGAGCAAAAGAATATGGGCCGGGGACTCATGGGACGGACCGTCTAGTCGGTGTCCGGTACGATTTCATTGAACGTATAACTCGTGAGCGTAATGTCCATGAGATACCACGAGTCGCTCACCTGGACGATCAGCCATTCCATGACGCCCTCTTTGCCGTCGTACGTGTATGTGGTTGAGAGCATTCTGGGAGGGAAGGCCTGCTGCTCCATGCCCGGGATGTCTTTGAGCGACGTATTCTTCATGCTCAACCGGCTCACATCGATGTTCTTCTTCCCGGCGCGGTCGAGGATGTTCTGGAAGGCGCCTTCGATTTTGGGTACGATCTGCCCGGACCGCAGTTTGTCGATCTCCTCGTCGTTCATTTCCTTTCCGTCGCGGGCCGTCAGTTTCTTCAGACCCGCCTTGTCCGGCAGGCAGCTCTTCAGCCGATCGAAATCCTTCGCTTTCACCGATTCCACGAGCGCTTGCCCGAGATCGTCGGGGGTCAGGAACTGGGCGTGAGCGCAGAGCGGCCAGGCAAAGGCCATCAGTGCGGCGAAAAGTATCCTCGAATGCATCGTTGTTCCTCCGTTGATAATGCGCAGGACAAGTTTCATTTCTCCGTCACATGGACGGCTGATCGTCGTTTATGCTTGTGCGACAGGTTTGGAGCGGTCCGCCGGCAAGTGGAAGTCCGCTGCTAAAAAGGAAAATTCAGATAGGCCATCAGAGCGCGGTTGTACAACCGGGCACCCTTGTAAACCTTGGCCGCTCCGTATACATATCGGATCTCGACGTTGAACGAGCGCGGAAGGCCCAGCGTGCCGCCCACCACGAGTCCTCCGTCCAGGCTCGAGCTTGAATCTTCAACGTCATACGTTCTGGAACCGATCTTTACTTTTTCCCTTACTCGCGCCGCACCATAGATGCCCATCAGAAAACCGATTCGGTCCTCGATTTCCTGTGAACTAAACTTGAACATCACCGGAAACTGGATGTAGTCCAACTGATAGTCCGCCCCTTCCCACTGTGCTCCCGTGCGGACATACACGGCCTCCAGCTGGATCGCGGTTTGGGTATCAAAAGACTTCACCGCGTAGAATCCCGCCGACCATCCTCCCTTGTCGAAGAAGGGATTGTCGCCCAACAGGTTGTCGCTCATGGTCATCCAGCCCATCCCGAACCTGCGTACCGGACCGTCGGCTTTCTGCCATCTGACCCGTTCTTTCCTGGTCATAACGTCCCGGATTTCTGCGGCCAACTTGTCCAGATGTTCCGGCGATTTCAAAGAGGCCAGTCCCTGAAAGTAGGCGTCGGACGCGGAATCCGAGTGGTCGATCTCCCAGTACGCCCACGCTTTCTGGATCAGCGGCCAACCGTCGTCCGGGTCCGCCTCGAATGCCTGGTCAAAGCACCGGACCGCGGCGCTGTATTCACGCCTGTTTTTCAGGATTATGCCGATCCGCACATACACCGCATCGAGCCCGAACGCCGCGAAATCCGAATCGCTCGCAGCCACCGCTCGTAAGTCCTGCAGCGCTTCGTCATCGCGGCCGAGGTAATCGTTGAGCAGGCCGCGCAGGTAACGGGCCTCCAGGTCGGCGCTGTCCCGTTCGAGATGGCGGTCGAGCGTACGAACGTGCCCGCGCAGGGTGCTGCCGAGGAACTTCTCCCACAGGACCAGCACCCCGCCGAACTTGCGGCACTCGCGGATGTCCTGGACGATCCGCTCGATGTCACGCCTCCGGTCGAAGGCGCGGGAGTCGTTCTGAGCGTCCAGGCGACCCACGGGGCAGATACCGAGAAAAGTCAGCAAGAGCCACGGCGTAAAATGCCGGCGCACGCTGCGTTCAGCCTGTGTTAAGCTGACGCGAACCGACCATCGATCGGAGGGCGCTGGCGATCTCTAGAGATCCATGGGCATACG
>JBBIJR010000054.1:0-6310 GCA_037445875.1 Bacteroidota bacterium
AAGTCAAGATCCAGAAACCGTTTTTCGAGAAGGCCGTCTCCTCCCTAAAAGAAGCCGTGGCGCTCAAGCCTGACAACACATCGGCCTGGCACCAGTTGGGCACCGCATATCTCAACCTCCAAATGAGAAAGGAAGCCGAAGACGCGTTTTCAAGGTCCAAATAGCCGGCGCCGACAGCTCCGATGATCGATCGTTACACTCGGCCCGAACTGGCCAGGATCTGGTCGGACGAGAACAGGTACCGCACCTGGCTCAACCTGGCGGGCTGCGAGGCCCAGGCACGACTGGGAACTATTCCGGTGCATGCGCTGTCGGCCATCAAGAACAAGGCCCGGTTTGACCCCGATCGAATTCTGGAAATCGAGACCGAGGTCAAACATGACGTGATCGCCTTTCTGACGAACGTTGCGGAGCACGTCGGGCCCGACGCCCGTTTCATTCACCTCGGCATGACCTCCAACGATGTGCTGGACACCTCGCTTTCGCTGCTGGTACGCGAGGCCGGTGCGGTCCTTGCGAAGGACCTGGAGGACCTGCGGGCGGTACTGCTTCGCCGTGCCGGGGAGTTCAAGATGACTCCCTGCATAGGGAGGACCCACGGCGTCCACGCGGAACCGATAACGTTCGGTCTGAAGTTGGCCCTGTGGTACGAGGAAAGCGGCCGCAACCTCGCGCGACTTCAGCGCGTCATCGACGCCCTGTCGGTGGCCAAGATCTCCGGGGCCGTGGGAACCTTTGAGCATCTGGATCCAAGAGTTGAGGAACTGACAGCAGGCTTGCTGGGCCTACGGCCGATCAACGCCACGCAGATTGTGCCGCGGGACCTTCATGCGGACTTCCTGACAACGCTCGCGATCATCGGATCGTCCATTGAAAAATTTGCGACGGAGATCCGCAATCTCCAGCGGACCGAGATCCTGGAGGCGGAGGAGTATTTTTCGACTGGCCAGAAAGGATCCTCGGCCATGCCCCACAAGCGGAACCCCGTCACATGCGAGCGAATCGCCGGGCTGGCCCGTGTCCTGCGCGGTAACGCGCTGGCTTCTCTCGAGAACGTCGCGTTATGGCACGAACGCGACATCACGCATTCCTCTGTAGAGCGTATCGTCATTCCCGACAGCACGACCTTGTTGGACTACCTGTTGACTCAGTTTACGAGCGTCGTCGACCGCCTGGTCGTCTACCCGCACCGCATGTTGAAGAATCTGGAATCAACGCGCGGCTTGATCTTCAGTCAACCGGTCCTTTTGGCTCTCACGCGCAAAGGACTCCCTCGGGAGGATGCCTATCGCGTTGTCCAGTCCGTCGCCATGTCTGCGTGGAATTCAGACACGGCGGATTTTCGCACGCTGATCGCCGACCACCCGGAGGTCCGGTCTCGTTTGACGAAGGACGAATTGAACGAATGTTTCGATCTCCGGCAAAGCATGAAGCACATCGATGCGCTGTTCTCCCGAGCAGGAATCCGATAACCAACCCGATGAAACAGGAGGCCCCAGTGGAAGTCAGTATTAAGAAACTGGAGAAAGAGCATCTCTTGATTGACGGCCACGTCAAGAAGCTCTACACGACCAGCCATCCGGACTACCTGCTGATGGAGTTCAAGAATGATTTGATCCCCATCGACGGCAAGAAAACGACCAGGATTCGCGGGAAAGCCCAGATCAACGCAGACGTATCCTCCTACATCTACCAGTTCCTCGACAGCTATCACATACCGACTCACTATGTCGGCAAACTGAACGACAAAGTGCTGGTGGTCCGGAAGCTGAATATGATACCGGTCTTTGTGGTCACAAGGAATATTTCCGCGGGTTCGTTTGCAAAGAGTTTTCGCATACCGGAGGGGGAGGTTCTTTCCGCGCCGATCATCGAGTTCTACTACAAGAACGAGAAGCTCGGCAATCCCATGGTCAATGAATATCATCTTTATGCGTTTGCCCAATCGAATCAAGAAGAAATCCGTCTGGTCCAGCGTTTGTCGGCCAAGATCAATGCGGTGATGAAGAACTTTTTCGAGCGGCGCAACTACAACCTGGTGGATTTTAAGATGGAGTTCGGGCGGGCCGACGGTAAGTTGTATGCAGGGGACGAAATCACGCTGGACACCTGCCGACTGTGGGACATCGAGACCGGCCGGAAGCTGGACAAAGAGATGCTGCATAACTCGGACGGTGAGAACGGAAAGCTGTACCTGGAATTCCGGCAGCGGATCACGCATCCCCGAACGAAGGACGACAAGATAAAAGTTCCGGCGTAGACGAAGGCTCCAGCTTTGAAGATCTCCCGAGAAGGATACGCGACCATCGCCCTGGTCACCGCCCTATGGATGGGCTCGCTCTTCCTGTGGCTGCTTTCCCCCTGGATGTTTCTGTGGCCCGTGGTTGTTCTGCTGGGGCTCGTCACACTGCTGATCGTCTATTTCTTTCGCGATCCCGAACGCCTCGTCCCGTCCGATCCGGCGGCCGTTGTATCTCCTGCCGACGGTCGTGTGGTGCTCATACAGGACGTACACGAGTCTCGCTTCCTCCAGGGCCCCGCAAGGCAGATATCCATATTTCTTTCCGTCTTCAATGTGCACGTCAACCGCACGCCCATCCAGGGTACCGTCCGTCAGTGCGATTACGTCCCGGGCTCTTTTCTGGCCGCATTCAATCACCGGGCGTCACTGAAGAACGAGCAGACCGTTGTGGGAATAGAGGGCTGCCACGGACGAGTCCTCTTCAAGCAAATCGCGGGCTTGCTTGCGAGACGGATCGTTTGTAACTTGCACGAGGGAGACGTTGTGACGTCCGGCCAGCGGTTCGGCATCATTAAGTTTGGTTCCCGCGTTGACGTCTTTCTTCCTCCCGATGCCGACATCCGGGTCTTCGTGGGGACGAGGGTCCGTGGTGGGGAGACGATCCTGGCGCTGTTGAACATCAGACACGAAGGAGGGGCTGCGGTCCTGTGAAACGCTCTCCGAAAAGGCACCTGCCCTCGATGGTCACGGCATTGAATCTCTTTGCCGGGTTCCTGTCGGTCATTCATTCCATCCAGGGGGATTACATGACGGCGGCCTGGCTGATCGTCGTGGCTGCCGTGATGGACGTTCTGGACGGTAAAGTCGCCCGGCTGGTTCAGTCGAGTTCCGAATTTGGTGTCGAACTGGATTCTCTCGCGGATATTTCATCGTTCGGTTTCGCCCCCTCTATACTGGTATACCAGGCCTATTTTCACCAATGGGGGGTCGCTGGCGTCATAGTAAGTTTCTTGCCCCTTGTGTTCGGTGGTATACGACTGGCGAGATTCAACACGCAGGTCACCGACGTGTCGGAGAAAGACCCGTTTTTCAAAGGTCTTCCCATACCGTCTTCGGCAATCAGTCTTGCGACGTTTGTCGTGTTTGACCAGTCGGTGTTCGGAGAGCTGCGCCATACCGAAATCCTCGCGATCGTCACGGTGGTTGTCGCCATTTTGATGGTGAGCAGGATTCGCTACGAAGCCGTACCCGCCTTCAACCTGAAGAAGCACGAGGATGTCGTGAAGGCGATCGTCCTTCTGGCCCTCATTCCGGCCGTGGTGCTGTTTCCTTCCCGTGTGATTTTCCCGGCGATGATGCTTTTTATCCTGACGGGAGTTGTACGGGCCCTGGTCATGATGTTCAGGGAAGAGGAGGAAGAGGGTGAGATGGACGACATCCCCGCGGTCGAGTGAGAAGGTTCAGCCGGACACCTTTCGTACCCGGACAAACCGGCGTTTGCCCACCTTGATCACCACTTCCCCGTCGATCGTCAATACCATCCGGTCATCCGTCACCCGCACATTGTTGACGCTGACAGCCCCCTGACCGATCTGCCTCCTCGCTTCGTTGCCGGATGCCACAAGACCGGCTTCCGTGAGCAGCCGGGTTACGGCCATTTCGTTCTCGTGCGTCTCGAACACCGGCGTATCCTCCGGAACGTCCTTATGCTTGAATACACGGTCGAAGGCCTCTTCCGCCTGGCGTGCCGCCTCCGTTTTATGGTACAACGTGATGATCTCCCGTGCCAGACGGCGCTTGAGGTGGGATGGATTGACTTTCACATCGGCCAGCTGTGCACGGATGGCCGCGAGGTCGGCAGCAGAAACGTCGGTCGCAAGTTCGAAATAGCGGCAGATAAGGTCATCCGGGATGGACATGATCTTCCCGAACATCTCGTTTGGCGGATCGGTGATTCCCACGTAGTTGTCCAGTGACTTGCTCATCTTCTGATGGCCGTCTGTCCCCTCGAGGATCGGCAGCGTGATGATCACCTGCGGCTCCAGACCGTATTCCTTCTGAATATCCCGACCCACCAGAAGGTTGAATCGCTGGTCCGTCCCCCCTAATTCCACATCCGCCTGCAGGGCCACCGAATCCATGGCCTGGGCCAGTGGATACAGCAATTCGTGCACGCTGATGGGTTCCTGCGCCTTGAATCGTTTTTCGAAATCGTCTCGCTCAAGCATCCGCGCGACCGTGTACCGGCTGGCCAGCTTCACCACATCACTGAAGGTCATAGTACCCAGCCAGTCCGAATTGTAGACGATTCGGGTCCGATCCTTGTCGAGGATCCGGGAGGCCTGACTGAAGTAAGACTGGCCGTTGATGCGAGTTTCTTCGAGGCTCAGGGGAGGTCTGGTCTTGTTCCGGCCGCTGGGATCACCGATCATGCCGGTGAAATCACCCACCACCAGGATAGCTTCGTGACCCAACCTCTGAAACTGGGCCAATTTCTTCAGAACAACGGAATGCCCCAGATGCAGATCGGGCCGCGACGGATCGCATCCCAACTTGACTCGTAGAGGCTGGTTGGTCCGCCGTGAACTTTCCAGCTTCCGGATCAGCTCATCTTCGGGGATCAAATCGACGATGCCCCGTTTGATCAGCTCCAGTTGTTCCGAAACCGGCTTGAACATCATTCCTCTGACCGCTGTCCGTTCGCGGGGAAGTCGATCGTGACGGTCGTGCCGATGTTCTCCCGGCTTTCCACGTGGATACGTCCACCGTGCTTTTCGACAAGCATTTTTACGATGGACATGCCCAATCCAATCCCCTTCGGTTTGGTCGTATACAGCGGTTCAAAGATCTTGGCCACTTGTTCCCGTGACATACCGCAGCCGGTATCTTTTATACTGACGACAACCCGGCCCGCAGCCCGTTCGGTCTTCAGATAAATCTTACCGCCGTTATCCAGTGCCTGGATGGCGTTCATGAGCAGATTGATCAGAATTTGCTGCACCTGGCCTTCGTCCAGGGGGATCTCCGGTAAACTGAATTCCAGCTGCTGATCCAGCGCTATGTGCGGAGGGATCTTGAGGCGGCCGACGGTATCCGCCACGATCCTGTTGAGGTTCTCTGGCTTGAGGACGGCCTTGCGATCCCGAGAAAAGTCGAGCAGATCGTTGATGATCTTGGTGGCGATCATCACTTCGTTGTCTATGATCCGGAGCAGTTCTGCGCGCTCCTCTGTTGTCGTGGTCTCTTTCTCGGACCGGAGGATCCCCGCTGCGGCTTTGATCCTGGACAAGGGATTCTTGAGTTCATGGCCAATACTCGCGGTCAGCTGGCCGATCAGGCCAAGTTTCTCCGAGCGTAGCAGTTTCTCCCTTGCCGTTTCGAGTTCGCGGATCTTGTCTTCCAGACTTTCGTTCTTCCGCACGAGTTCCTCGGTGAGCGCACGGTTGTTCTCGATCAGGAGATACCGCTCAAAGGCCTGACGTATAATGATCATCAGCTCTTCCGTGTCCCACGGCTTGACGAGATACCGGTACACAATGCCGCTGTTGATCGCCTCAATGGCAACCGTAATGTCCGAATAGGCCGTGAGAATGATGTTGACGGTCCTCGGATTGATCCGGCGGGCTTCTTTGAGGAAACTCATGCCGGTCATCCTCGGCATGCGCTCATCGGTGATAATCACGTTGGCGTCGCTGGTCCGCAACGCCTCGAGGGCCTCCGTACCGTTCCCGCACGCAACGACGCGGTATTGATTCTCGAACGTCCGGACGAGCACTTCGAGGACTCTCGGTTCATCGTCGACGATCAGTAATGTCCTGGTCTGATCCATGGCTGCAGACTCGCGGATCACTTCCAGCGGCCGGTCGAAGGATCGAAATTGAGGTGCATGCGGGATCCAATCGGCCGCAACGTGCGCTCGCTGTATTTGGCAGAGTTCTTTCGGTTGTATAACGTCTGAATGTCCCCCGATACCTCGAAATAGATCAGTTGACCGATCGGCATGCCGTGGTACACGCGAACGGGCTGACGAACCGATATCTCCAGGGTCCAGGTATTGCAATAACCAAC
>JBBIJR010000054.1:6344-24517 GCA_037445875.1 Bacteroidota bacterium
CGTCCGATGCTCGATTTTCCTTCCAGGAACGGCACGTGCGCGTGAGTTTCCGTATACTCCTCTGTCACGCCCAAGTACAGTTTGGTAGGCAGCAGCAACATGCCGTCTTCCGGTATTTCCAGAAAGCGGATTCGATTATCACGCCTTGCGTCCAGCACGTCCTCTTCATAGACGGCCAGGTGGCGGCCGAGGTGCACGTCATAACTGTTGGATCCCAGACATTCCTCTCGGAAAGGTTCTATAAGGATGTTTCCAGCCTCGATTTGCCCGAGTATGGCTTTATCGCTGAGAATCATGGGGAAGCTGTTGAATATTTGGCGGAAAATCCTACCTTCAGGGAGCTTTTGGAATCACAAATATATCCAGCGGCTTCTTGAATAGCAATATCTATTCTGCCCACGCCGACCCGCGTTTCGATCAACTCTCGGCGAGGACGGATAACCGCTTCGCTGCTCTTCGTCTCATTCCACCGTGAATGCCGCTCCATCGAATACTTCGGCCGATGACTCACACTCCTTCACTTCCGCGTAGCCTCCGCCTTCGCATGGTACATGACCTGCTGCGCTGGTATCGGCGTTCTCGTCGCGATCTTCCCTGGCGGCAAACCACCGATCCGTATTCCATATGGGTGTCTGAAGTCATGCTCCAGCAGACCCGTGTCGACCAAGCGCAGCCCTATTATTTGCGATTCCTGCGGCGCTTCCCCTCGCTTTCACGCCTGGCCAACGCCTCCTTAGACCAGGTACTGCACGTCTGGCAGGGATTGGGGTACTATCGGCGGGCCTCCTATCTGCATGAAGCCGCCGGAATCATCCTGCGAGACCACGGCGGAAAAATTCCTGACACTGAAGCTGCACTGTCGAAGCTGCCCGGATTCGGTTCCTACACGATCGGCGCTGTGCTGAGTATGGCCTACGGCGTGTCCATCCCATGCGTGGACGCCAACACCCTCAGAGTCGTGAGCCGGCTGCTGGCCATAACCGGACACTCCAAACCTTCGGCTGTCAGGAAGATCGTCATGGACAATGTCAAGACCTGGATTCCGGAGAAAAGCCCCGGCGAGTTCAACCAGGCGTTGATGGAACTGGGAGCGGTCGTCTGCAAGCCTTCGAATCCTCTGTGCGCACATTGCTGCCTCCGAACGATCTGCAGGGCGTACCAAACGCTGCCGGACCCCGGGATTCTTCCCTACCGAATGCGAAAACCCGGCAGGCCCCATCATGAGATAGCGGTAGGCATCGTTTACCGCGGTGACCGGGTCCTTATCACCAAACGGCCGGCCAACGCTCTACTTGGGAATCTCTGGGAATTCCCCGGGGGAAAGCTGAAAAGGAACGAGTCTGCGAGGAGTGCCTGCCGAAGGGAATTGCGTGAAGAACTGGGGATCTCCGTGCACGCGGGGCCGCTCATTGCCAGTTTTGACCACCACTATTCTCACTTCAGCGTAACTCTGCATTTCTTCGAGTGCCGGCTTCGGAAGCACAGCCCGCGTCCAACGGAAAGCCAAACATGCCGATGGGTAGACGTCGCACGGCTGCACCGCTTCGCATTTCCGCAGGCGAACCGGAGGGTGATCCGGCAGCTTCAAAAACTATAACCATTGTTCAGGGCTGCTCCGGCACCTGCAGACTTGGATTCAGTTGAGTGGTGTCCAGAGAAACCGGGACGAAAACGCTGTCTTTTTGCACCAGAAGGTTCTCCGGCTGATGGTGCTTGACCAGTTCTTTGTTGCGGTAAATGGATCCGAACTTCTCTTTCCTGATGGTACCGTCGGCCATTTCGACATGCCGGATCCATGAGTATTTGTAGTGTTCGTCCTTCTCTCCCACATGGCCTTCATAGATCGGGCCCTCGTATTCCACCTTCCTGCCGTCCTTCTTCCCTATCAGCTTGAAGAACATCTTGGTACGCTTCAGATCTACATAATTCTGAACGAGAAGCAGATGGCCGGTGTCGTTCTCGAACTTCAGGTCTGGAGCGGGATCAAAAACTGTCGCGTCCAAACCCACGGGGCGATAGTACTTGACCTCGAAGGAGTGGTTCACCCGATTGACTACTTTCAGCCCGGCGAAGAAGACCGTTCGGAACAAAGTACTGGAAACCTGACAGATACCACCTCCGTACTGGGGCTCGGAGCTGTCCCCGTTCACAATCACGAGTTCCTTGAGGTAACCGTTGGCGCTGTCCACCTTTCCCATCAGACGGATAAAAGAGAACTTATCACCGGGGTGCAGGAACACGTTCTGGAAACGTTTGGACGCATGATTGATATTGTATTTGCGATTTTCCGGGGAACCGAAGAAATCCGTTACTCCGGTCGCCAAAACATCCGACAGGCCGAACTCGTTATCCGGATTGGCCACGCCGCCCACCAAATGGGCGACTTTCAGCTGGACGGTGTGGTTCCTTGTCGAATCTAGCACTTCAAAGCGCAGGGTGTCGTTGATCGCGGCAACGGACGAAGTTACATCGAGGTAGTACCCGTCTTTGGCTATCCCCTCCACAATCGGCCTGCCGTCGTCGCTGCGAACCACAAGGTCCTCTTTCGGAACGTACAGGTATTTCGCAATCCGCTGATTAAGATGGTTCCTCAGCCTCTCTGTGTTGAGTACGGGATAGAGGTAGTAGTTTCCCCACTCTCTTATCTTCTTGAACTCGACCCAGTTTCTAACCTCCCACAGCGGTAGTGACCACGTATCGTAGTTGTAGCCGTCGTAACTGAAGGTCATGATCAGCGATCGGCGGACAAGACGTTCGGAAAGCCGTCGGGCCCGGTCGGCCATCTCGGCATCGATGTCGGCCGCTTTATGGTGAACGTCCACCACGAGGTCCGAGATGCGGAGGTCTTGCAGCATCACGCGGTATTGAGACAGCACGTTCTCCTGACTGAAACCCAGTCCATCCCGCCCCGCTACGACGACGAACTGCCGGCCGTTGCTGCGTACCGTGGCATCGATCGGGAGTCTTTCCCTGAGGTTGGGTATCGCGTTGGTCACCAACTGAACGAGCCGCTCCGCATCGAACCAGGACCGGACGCTGTAGGTACGGTCCGAAAATAAGGAGGCAAGCCGTATGCGCTGGTTCTCTTCGAACCACGGCGAACGCGTCTCTCTGAACAGGCGATAGAGGGTCTCCTCGACGTCGAGGAACATCGGTACATCGCCGTTGGAGAGAAAATACTGGCCATCGCTGCTCAGAATGATGATACGCTCGCGACGGAACTGATTGACAAGGTCATAAAGGGCCGCTCGGGCTTCGCGTATTGTCAGGCCACCCACGTTGCCAGGGCCCACTTTGGTGCGCCATGGGACTCGGTTGGAGAGGTAATCGCTGTGAATGACAAGCACCAGCAGAAGAAGTCCGGTTGTGACCAGCAGCCACCCCGTTGTTCGGATCAGAGCAATTTGCAAAGGCGAAATACGCGGGCGACGCCGAAGGGAACGCGATTTGGCCTGCGGTTCGTCGGCGCCGGCGACAACGATGGAATTCCCTACGAAACTCTCGAGATCTGAAAGGATTGCTTTCGAAACATGCTGCATGGGGGTGCTATTGCCGTCGGCTACCCTTGTATGGCACTTTGGAAATTGTTACCTTGCATCTGGCATCAACCGTAAGTTTATTCAAATCGCCCTATATTTTCAACAGTTATGTCGGATCAATGACCAATCGGCAGCTTGCGCGCGTTCTCCGTATTCTCACAGACAACCAGAACCACTGGCCTCTTCCGGCGGTCAGCTTGCTTCCGGCCCTTCATCAATCTCCTTTTCGGGTGCTGGTTTCGACCGTTCTGAGCCTCAGAACCAAGGACGCCGTTACCATCGAGGCGAGCAACCGGTTGTTTGCCGAGGCCGATTCGCCCGCCCGGCTGTTGTCGCTAAGTAAAAAGCGCGTCGCGCGATTGATCTACCCCGTCGGATTTTACAACGTCAAGGCGGCTCAACTTCATGATATATCCCGGTCACTCATCGAGCGATTTGACGGCAACGTGCCCGACACGCTTGAGGACCTTCTCACGCTCAAAGGGGTAGGAAGAAAGACGGCGAATCTGGTCCTCATCCTCGGTTACGGTCAGCCTGCCATATGCGTAGACACCCACGTCCACAGAATCTCCAACCGCTGGAACTACGTCCGAACCAGGACGCCTAATGAAAGCGAACTTGAGCTCAGAAAGACCTTACCGCGCCGGTACTGGATGAGCTATAACAACCTGCTGGTGTCTTTCGGTCAGAACATCTGCAGGCCGGTAACGCCTATGTGCAGCCGCTGCCCTGTTCGTCCTCTGTGCCCGCGCCGCGGCGTCACCCGTCACCGTTAGCCGGGAACTTGCTGCCATGATTCTGCGCTCACTGCGACACGAGTCCCTTGTTGTATTCCTCGCCGTTTCGCTGCTCCCGGCGGTCCCCTTGATCTTCACCGTCCAGTGGGCTCTGAAGGAACAGCTAGAGATTCCGGCTGGAAATGCCGTCACGAAGGCCATCGAGGATGCCGGGTGGTTGAGTGAGTTGGCCATCCAGGAGCAGCGGCGCAAGGCCATCGAGCGTACCTTTGCGCTGGCCGTCCATTCCGACTTCCGACGATGGGCGGACAGAACCCTCGACCATCCTTCGGGAGGATCGCTGGCCGGTGTGCCGCCTTACGAGGAGTCCGGCATCGGCGGTCTCGCGCTGCTAAGTCCCGGGGGGGAGGTTCTGTTCTCTCGAGCCACACAACCGGGTGTCGACCTGGCCAGTGTCCTGCTTGATACCACCACCGTCCGAGCGCCGCTTCAGACCGGCCAATCACGGTCCGACTACATCGACGAGCGCCACACCATCGTGGTCGCTGTTCCTTTTTCCGTTGCCGCAGGCCGGTCCGGTGCGCTGGTTACGGCAACACTTCTCCCTGCCGACCTGCGTGGCCGTGCCGACCGTATTCGCGCGGTGACCGTCGCTCTTCACGCCACGGCCGGTGAACGCCAGAGAATTCACGGCACTGTTCTTCGGTACATCCTGCTATGCTATTTAGCAGCAGCTTTGCTTGGGCTGGGTGCCACCATGTGGATAACGCATCGAACGGTGAGCCCCTTGAGGGAGTTGGCTTTCGCGATGGAGCAGGTGATAGGAGGCAATCTTGAGTACCAGACCCATCTGAAGGCACGTAACGATGAGATAGCAAACCTGGTCGGGCTGTTCAATCGAATGGCTCAGAGCATTCGCCAACACCAATCCAGACTGCTGTTCCTGGAAAAGATGGCTGCATGGCGGGATATCGCTCAGCGAATGGCCCATGAGATCAAGAACCCTCTGACTCCGATCCAGCTTACGATCCAGCAGTTGCAGGACTCGTACGCCACCAACGACGACGAGTTCAAGAGGCTTCTCGATTCCGCCTGCGAGATCATCCAGGAAGAGATCGAAAGTCTCAGCACCTTGACGAAGGAGTTTTCGGATTTTGCACGGCTTCCTGCGCTGACCTTTCGTCCCACGAATCTGAACCAGCTGATAGAGGAAACGGCGCGCTTATATCCGAACGCCCCGGTTCAGATGGAACTCGCGGGCGGCCTGCCCGATCTTTTTCTGGATCGCGAAGCCGTGCGGCGTGTGCTAATGAACCTGATCGAGAATGCGCTTCAGGCCATACACGACCGGACGGAGGGGGCCGTTCAGGTCCGGACCGCCATGGAGGAAGGTCTGATTCGACTGATGATCCGCGACAACGGTCATGGTATCCGAAAGGACTGGCTGCCGCGCGTCTTTGAGCCCCATTTCTCCACGAAAACCACGGGCATGGGCCTCGGTCTCGCCATCGCGAAGACCATTGTGGAGGAGCACGGCGCCCGCATAAACGTCGACAGCATCGAGAACCTCGGAACGAGCTTCATCATCGAGTTTCCCATCAACCAGCACCATCCTCTGTAGAAAGGAACCGTATGGCGTATTGGATTGTCAAAACGGAACCCACGTCGTATTCATTTGACCGTTTGTTGAAGGATCGCCAGACGACATGGGACGGCGTACGAAACCCCCAGGCACTGAAATACATTGCCTCGATGGCGCCGGGAGACGCAGTTCTGATCTATCACACGGGAGCCGAGAAGCGTATTGTCGGATTAGGGGAGGTTGTCTCCAAGCCCGTCCCGGACCCGAAGCAACACGATCCGCGTGTGCTGGTCGTCGATCTCCGCGCCCAGCGTCCGGTAAAGCGACCGGTACTCCTGGCCGAAATCAAGAAACAACCGGAGTTGGCCTCCCTCAAGCTCGTTCGCCAGGCACGATTGTCCGTGATTCCCGTTGATGCCGGCCAGTGGAAGACCCTCATGCGCATGGCGGACGAATCGTAGGTCACGCATCGGGATCGAGATCGTTGTAAGACGGTGGAACACCAGTAGCTGCATATCGCTTTATGCCCTCTTGAACAGCCCGGTTATCGTGCCGGCGTATAATCGTTGCTTGCCTGGACAAGGTGGCTATCGTTCGAAGAGAATCACCTGGTTGACATCGCCTGAAGCCGCGATGTTTCGAAACTGAAGGTAGGTCTCCTCGTGTAACTGCGCCTGAAGATGTTCGTCCATCACCGCACAAGAAAGGCGGGAACCAAGCTGCACGAATTGCAAGTGGAGGAGGGCCGAAAACAGGCCGATCTCCGAATCGGCAAGCCATGGCATTCCCTCCCGTAAGGGTAGCCGGAGGAGATCAAGCGCTCTCGTCAATGCATGCCTTGTGACTTCAGACTGGAACCGCCCGATCGTTCTCCGCAAGCCGTCAGAGAGTTGTTCCGTGCGCTGTTCCTCTTGCCGGATCTTGATTTCCTCAAAGACGGTTTGCATGAATTCAACGTACCTTTTCGCGGAGAGGCTTTGCCCCAGGGCCTCGTTGAGCTCCACCATGCGCTCGACGGGGGCGCCGACCGACCGCCGGCCCTTACCCGGAAGCGGACGTGATCGGAGTTCTCGAATTCGCACCTCCAGTCCCGCAAGCCGTTCTTCCAGGATGCCCAGTTCCCGTTTTGCTTGCGTCCTGTGTTCCTCCGGTCCGGCCAATCGCATATCCTGCAATTCCTTCGCTAGCCTCAAACGTTTCTGCTCTAGTCGCGCAATCTCCGATTTCAACCGGATTGTGTCGCTTCTGGACAGTATCCGGCGAGAACTCACGATGAACCGGTGGCGCTCATAGGTTTCACGGTAACGGGCCTTTTCCTTCTCCTTCTCCGCAATGGATTCGTGGAGATTCTCGAACTTCGCGATTCTCTTCGCAATGCGTCGGATTTCAGCCTCATAGATCTGGATCTGGCGGCGGGCCCTGGTATTGTCTCCCTCCACGTGCACTTTTTCCAGATCCGCGATTTCCTTGCGCAGGCCCTCGACATTCTTTTCCAGATGGCGAAGTTCGACAACCTTTTCGCGCAGTTTGACAACTTCCTTTTCGAGCTGCTCGTACCGCGCGGCTTTCTTCGCAATATCCCGGTATTCGTCTTCCGACAACTCGGGCGTTCCTCGTTCAAGCAGAAGCCGGTGGTTATCTAGCTCGTCTATTACGTTATCGAGTTTTCGTCCACGTAGTCGCTCAACCGATCGAACTGCAGCACTTCCTTGCGGTTCTTTTGGATTCCCTCCAGCACCTTGCCGCGCATCTCCTCCAACTCCGCCAGCTCGAGGTTCAACCGTTCGGTCTCTTTCCTGTATTGAGCAGAGATCGCCAGCTCCTCGCTGAACGTGTGTTCCTCTCGCTTATACAGTTCGACACGCTCCGAAGCCAATGCGAGGACGTCGCCAAGAGTTGCCAGGAACTGCAGGTACGGAATCGTTCCCAGCAGCATCGAACAAAAGCCGGGATCGTTCAGCCGACGGATCAACGGGCGTCGCGGGACCAGCAGATCTATCATGGCATCGTACACCGCCCAGTGGGAATTCGAATCTCCGGTCCGGGAAACCGCGATCCGTTCTCCGGCCCACGCCTTCCAACGCATTCTATCGGCCTCCATTCGCAAGTCCCATTTGTTCCGTTTTTCGGCTGCCCGCCACCGCACCAGGTTCCCGTCCTTCCAGCGTTTTTCCATGGCCAGTGAGGTGGCGTCCGCCTTCATCGATACCTCGATGTGCCCTGCCTTTCCGGACGGTGGTCGAACAAGTTCGTCCTCGTATTCGTCAAGGCAGAGCAGGGAGCGCAGTCCTCGAACAAGGCCCGTCTTTCCACCCGCCGGGCCCATGTGAATCGTCTGGAGACCCCTGTCGAAACGCTGAGCGAACCGGTCGAGGCCGCCGATCCCGGATACTTCCACGGATTCAATGAGGATTGCCATCGAGTTCCACAGGGTAAGTTTGATGTTGAAATGGCGGCTTATCTTATTAAATTCTCACGCTGTTTTCAAGTTCTTACACGCAATATGAAACAGAATCGAGTTCCTGTCATAGCCATTGTAGGCCGTCCGAACGTGGGCAAGTCGACTCTGTTCAACCGCATCATCGGCCGCCAGGATGCCATCGTACACGGGACACCCGGCGTTACCAGAGACCGACATTATGAATTGACCGACTGGAATGGCTGCCAATTCATGTTGGTCGACACCGGCGGCTACATACCTCAGTCGCACGACAGCGTCGACGCGGCCGTGCGCGAACAGGCGGAATTGGCCATCGATGAAGCGGACGCAGTCCTCTTCGTGATCGACGCCGGGAGCGGCCTGACGATCGCCGAGCAGCAGATTACGGACCACTTGAAACGCTCCGACAAGCGCTGTGTGCTCGTGATCAACAAGGCCGACAATCCCCGCACTACCCAGACGGTGATGGCGGACGAACAGATCTACCGGTTGGGATTGAGCGATCCGGTTTGTATCTCCGCCATCAGCGGTCAGAATGTCGGGGACCTGCTGGACCGGGTGTTGACTCTGGTCGGAGAAGGTTTTCTTAAGTCGGTGGACGAAATCGTCTATGAATCCAATCTGCTTCAGCTGGCCGTTATCGGCAAGCCTAACGTCGGCAAATCCTCGTTCGTGAACGCCGTTACGGGCGAGAATAAACTTATCGTGTCCGACACTCCCGGAACGACGCGTGATTCCATCCACACGGATATCACCTTCGACGGTCAGCGCTTTCGTCTTATCGACACGGCCGGCCTCCGCCGCCGGGCAAAAGTCAAGGAGAACATCGAATTTTACAGTACCCTCCGCACGCTCAAGACCATCCAGGAATGCGACGTAGCCGTCCTCCTGATCGACGCGGTCGAGGGGCTCGCCGATCAGGACATCCGGGTTCTCGAGGAAGCCCGCCAACTGAAGAAAGGCCTGCTGATCGCCGTCAACAAATGGGACTTGATCGAAAAAGACGACAAGACGTACCTGAACTACGAACGCCGGCTGAAGCAGGCCATTGAGCCCACCACGTACGTGCCGGTCGTTTTCATCTCCTCGCTGACCCGGCAGCGTGTGACGCGTGTGCTCGAACTCGCCAAAAGAGTCTACGGCGAACGCAATAAGACCATAAGCACCTCCCGCCTCAATCGTTTTCTTGCCGAGGCCATCGCTCGCAATCATCCTCCTGCCGTGCGCGGCAAGGACATCCGCATCAATTACATCACGCAGATCAAGTCGAGGCCGCCCGTATTCGCTCTTTTTTCGAACGAGCCTGCTCTTCTGCCCCCGAATTACCGTCAATATCTGGAGCACCGTATGCGAGAGACCTTCGGTTTTGCCGGCGTTCCGCTGTCTCTGACCTTTCGTAAGAAGAGCAAGGATCGAGTCGCATGAGATTGGTGTGGATCGCACTGGTGGGCACAGCGTTAGCCGTTGGGATCGCGGCCCAGGAGAAACCTCAGTCCGCCACAACGGTTCGGCTCCTTGACGATGCCGTCGCGGATGGGAGGCTGACGCCATCCGAGGCGGTGATCTACAAGCACCAATTTCTAAGCGGCGGAACGCTTCCGGCATACCTTCAGGGTAATCAGGCTGTCAAATGCGGGCTGCCCCTGATGGCCGACGTGGAACACTACGCCCATGAGCATCCTGAAGCCGGGCTCGTCTTGTTTCCGCGCGCCCTGCAGTCGACGTACCAGCATGTCTTCAGTACGTCTCGCGGTCTCCGCGAATTCCGTATTCACTACAGTACCATCGGTGAGGATTCCGTTCCCTCGACGGACGCCAACGGAAACAGCATTCCCGACTGGGTCGAACAAACGGGAGTCTACCTGGAACAAGCGTATCGTCTTCAGGTCGATACATTGGGTTATCTTGAACCCGCCCGATTCGACGCCGGTGGAGGCTTTATGGACATATACGTGGCGGACTACAACTATTACGGAGGCACATCCTGGCCGTTGGGTTCCCCGCCCGAGGATTCCTGCTACATTGAAATCGACAACGACTTCGCCGAAGGCATTTTTGCGACCCACGGCTACGACGCACTTCGTGTGACGTGCGCCCACGAGTTCTTTCACACCATTCAGATCACCTATGTCTGGCGAGGCGGCGACCCGTGGTATTACGAACTGTCCTCAACATGGATGGAGGACGTCGCCCACGATGACGTCAACGATTACTACCAGTATATCCGGACCTTTTTCAATTCCCCAAGCCGCAGCCTCTTTGATACCGACGGTTATGAAGCGGCGCATTGGAATCTCCTCGTGGAGAAGAGAATCGGTCGCGATGCGATACTTCAGTCGTGGCAGAATATGGCCACACAACTGGAGCTCATGGCCATCGATAATGCGATTCGCTCCTCCAGTGGATCGGACTATTCGTTGTCCTCGATCATGCAACAGTTTGCCCTGTGGAACTACTTCACGGGCCTGCGATCGGACAGTATAGAATTTTACCCGGAAGGGTCGGCCTTCCCCGCTGTCCGTCTCGCAATCAACAGGCCCCTGTCCGATACTTCTCTGGCTACATCGCTGGATCCCCTCAGTGCCCGCTATTACGGCTCATACGTTATTGACTCCACAAACCTGGACGTGAGTTTCAACTCGTCGTCTGGAGAAATCGGTACGTATGCCATCGAGTTCAATCGTGAGACCGGCAAGAGATTCTTTACCTATCGGCCCGCGACCTCCTCTTTTGTCGTGGACTTGCTGGCGCCGGGTGACTCAGTCGTGATCGTTGTCATCAACAGCAGCACGAGCGCAAGCGCGTCGTACAGCCTTGCTCTTAACACCCTGGATTCCGCGGCCGCTGCTCCCATCGGCGACTTCGTCGTTTATCCGAATCCTTTCGACCTGACTCCGGAACCTCCGCAGGAGTTTGTTCCTCTTCGAGTGAAATTCAAGCTCCGTGACGCCACGGCCATCGAGTTCGACGTCTTCTCGAGTTCCGGCAAGCATGTGCTGAAGAGACGTATTTCAAACGTGCAGGTGGGAAATTACAACGGAGGGACCGACTTCAGCTGGGATGGCCGAACGGCCTCCGGGGAACGCGTGGCGAGTGGAGTGTATATCTATCGTTTCAAGGGACGATCGTTTACCAGGACCGGGAAGATCGCCATCATCCGTTGACGCTCAGATCGATTCGACGCGCACACTGTTCGTAGCACCGCGTGAACCAAACGGCAGACCGGCTGTTACAACAAACTTCTTGCCGGGTTGCAGAATGCCCGCGCGAACCAGTTCTTTCTTGATGACCTCGACGCTCTCATCGATGTTACTTTGCAACACCGGCAGAAAGAGGCCCTGCACCCCCCATACAAGGCTCAACCGGCGTAATACCTCTTCCGAGTGCGTGATCGCCACAATGGGTTTTCGAGGCCGGTATTTCGCTACCATTTGGGCCATGGCACCGGTTAGTGTAATAGATACGATTGCATCCAGATCGAGGGTCTCGGCCAGCGAACAGGCCGCAATCGCAACGCCTTCCTGGATGACATACGCCTCTTCGGGATCCCGGCGTCTTCGGAGGTAATCCGTCTCCATTTCCCTTTCGATGAGACGTACGATCTGTTTCATCACGGTAATGCTTTCGATCGGGTACTTGCCCGAGGCCGTTTCCGCGGACAACATCACGGCATCCGTCCCGTCGATGATTGCATTGGCGACGTCCGATGCTTCGGCCCGCGTCGGGCGAGGATTGGAAACCATCGAATCCAGCATCTGGGTGGCCGTGATAACGGGCACCCCGGCTTTGTTGCACAACCGGATCAACCTCTTTTGAATGGGCGGCACTTCCTCGGTCTTCATTTCCACCCCGAGGTCGCCCCTGGCCACCATGATTCCATCGCTGATGGCAATGATCCGATCTATGCATCCCAGCGCTTGCGGTTTCTCTATCTTAGCGATCACGGGCGTCTGTTTCCCTCTACCGCGGATGACCTCCTTCACGGTCAGGACATCTTCGGGCTTTCTGACAAAGGACAGCGCCACGTAATCGACGCCGCTCTCGACGCCGAAGACCAGATCGTCCATGTCCTTGTCTGTGAGCGACGGTGCACTGACTTCTACACCCGGCAGGTTGATCCCCTTGTTGTTCTTGATGCGCCCGCCGTTGACGACCTCACAGACCACGTCCTTTTCCTGGACTTCCTTCACACGGAACGCGTACAGACCGTCATCAATCAACAACTCGTCTCCCGGCCGTACGTCCCTGGGCAACTCGGAATACGTGGTCGAGACGATGTGACCGTCGCCGTCGACGTCACGGGTTGTGATAACAAACCGGTCTCCCGTTTTCAGGTCGATGTACCCGTTGCGGAATGCCCCTATGCGGATCTTCGGCCCCTGCAGGTCCTGCAGCACGGCCACGTGCTTGCCGACAGCCTTGGAGGCTTCCCGGATGTGGCCCATCACCTCACGGTGGCCCTCGTGCGTCCCGTGCGAGAAGTTAAGGCGGGCCACATCCATACCCGCCTCGACCATGCGAACGATCGTCTCCCGGTCGTTCGACGAGGGCCCGATGGTGCAGATTATTTTCGCCCGAATGGAGTACATCCTACGCTCATTTCTCCCTTTTGCTCGACGTACGCCCCGCAACCTGCGACAAGCTGTCCTGGCGGTTTTTCTCGAGTATGCGGTTCAGCATTTCTTCCTCGGATTCGCCCAGGTGTTCCAGGTTTATCCGGACGCTCGCTGCAAGTTCATGATCGGGATACTTTTTGAGAAACGATTCATACGCGTCCCTGGCTTTCTTCATGTCGTGGGCGACCGTCTCGTACGTAAAACCGATCTTGAACAGGCTTGTGGACGCCTCGGGCCGGTCCGGATACCGCTCAACGATCGCCGTCAGCAATTCGACCGCCTTGTGCGTGTCGTGCAGTTGGCCGCCGTAGATATCGGCCATCGTGGCCCGGCACCGGATAACCGTCAACGTGTCGGAGGGGTGGCGCTCTTCCAGATCCCCGAGCAGTACCAACGCCTCTTCACTTTTTCCCGCCACAACAAGGCTGTCCACTTCCGAGAGCGTTTCCTCGATCGTCCGCGGTCTTGAGCACGACAGGCATACCGACGCTAAGAGAGCGAGACCTATCAGAACAGGCAGTCGCATGAATTCCTCCACATTAGTTGTCCGCTATGATGTTGCAAAACGATACCTTCAAGCGTATATTGACGTCCAGCATTCACTCCAGACGGATTATGTCCCGACTCCATGCCAGGCCCGATGTTTACCTCCATCGACCGATCCTCGTCCTCGAAGGAGAGTTCAACCAGTACGAAGCCGACGAGGACATTCAACTCTTGGTCCAGGCCTACAACGAACATTGCCTTGCCCGTGATTCACGGGATCTGCTGCTGGAATTTCGTACCTCGCGTATCGGCACCGTCGGCATCAACGTGCTGACGGAGTTGTATCAGGTGTGCAGGGAGCACGACGGAAAACTCGTTTTGATCGGTTTCCCGCCGAACGAGATGCGATATCTCGAGATAACCGGATTCAGCCGTTTCGTGCAACTACTCGACACACGCGACAATATCGGAACCCTGTCCTGAACGGCGGCCAATTTAACCATTGTCCTACTAGCATGCAAGAGCGATCACCTTCGGCCGGTGGCCGATTCGATGACACGACGTCCGGTCCTTGGGAGGCGGCGCTTGCGGACCTTGTTCATGCTCTCGTCGGCGATGTTCCGTTAGGAATATACCTCGACAGTGCTGAATCGGGCACTCGCCGGATATTTTCCAATTCCGAACTGTTTGGGACAGTGCCGCCGGCCGTTTCGCCGGCACCGGTTGTTCGTTTCTCGACTGAGCTCGGCTCCCGCATCGAACTGCGCTTGTACCATGCAGGCCACAGGGATCCCGGAGTGCTGGGTATGCTCCTGGAACATGCGGCGGCCGACTACTTCGCCTCCCGGCGCCTGCAGCAATTCGAGTTCGATCTGACACTGTTGTTCGAACTCACCGAAGCCCTGGCGCGTGCTCCTTCGATGCGTCAGATCGGATCCGTTACCGCGGGCAAGATCAAAGTCCTGACTGGATGTCGCAGTGCCTATTTCTTCCGGGCGACTGCTCCTGGTACCTTCACGTGTACGGGCCACTGGCAGCACGGGGACCGCCTGGGCATCCGGCTTCCGGATCTCCCACCGGGCGCTCTCCGATCGATTGAGGCGTTCACCTCGGCTGCCCTGGGTCACGTGCGGACATCGAGTGCGCCGCTATCGGACGCCCAATTGTGTGTGCCCGTGGTGACCGAAGGCCCTGTCTCCTCGCCGCTGATGGCCTTCATCGTACTGGGTCCCCGCTGGTCGGGCCCCTTTGGAGGACGTGAGCTTCATCTCCTGACAATGGTAGCGCGTCAAACGGCCCCCTTTGTCGACATCATGGACCGCTACGACCAGGTAGTCGAGCTTAAAGGTGCGTTCCAGACGGAGCTCTCCGGACCGCACCCCGCAAAGGGTCTGGTCGCGTCGAGCGATAACATGCGCAACGTCGTCGCGCTCGTCGAACGCCTGTCCGCGCAGGAAACAGCTTCAACGGTCCTCATCCGCGGGGAGACCGGAACCGGGAAGGAACTGATTGCGAGGCTCATTCACGCGGGCAGCCGCCGCGCTGCCGGACCGTTTATCGCCGTCAATTGCGGCGCGCTGCCGAGAGAGTTGGTGGAAAGCGAGTTATTTGGCCATGAAAAAGGCGCCTTCACGGATGCCCGGACCACGAGGAAGGGCAAGTTCGAGTTGGCGGACGGAGGCACGTTGTTTCTCGATGAGATCGGAGACCTCCCCTTGGAGGCGCAAGTGAAACTCCTGCGCGTGCTCCAGGACAAATCCTTCGAACGTTTAGGCGGATCGCGATCCCTTCACACCGACGTACGCGTAGTTGCCGCCACTCACGTCCATCTCGAAACGCTGATGGAGCAGAAGCGTTTTCGCGATGACCTGTACTATCGCCTCAACGTGTTCCCAATCCACTTGCCGCCTCTACGGGAACGCCGAGCCGACATCGAGCCGCTGATTGCTCACTTGATAGCCAAGCATGCACGCAAACCGTCTGTCGATCTGAGATCGTGGCTCACTGCGGAGGCCCTGGAATTGATGCTCCGATATCCCTGGCCCGGCAATATCCGCGAATTGGAAAACCTGATCGAGCGGATGTTGATCCTCGGCAGGTTTCCCATCGAAGCGCATGCCCTTCCGCCGGAGTTCCACGGCCGGCCGCCGTCCGTCGCCACGAACAAGGAAGAAGTGACAAGCCTCGGAGAAGAGCTGAGAGTGCTGAAGGCTTCCGTCGCCGAGTTGCAGAACCGATTGTCCGGCGGTACCGATTCCTCTTCTGCGGGTCCGTTTACGAGCCGGGAGGAACAGCTACTTCGAACGCTGCGCTCCCAACATTTCCGATTCGACGAGGCGGCACGGGAACACGGACTCACTCCGGGCCGGATGCGGGAACTGTTCAAAGGTCTTTGCTTCAAGGTATACGTAAAATCGGAGTTTGACCTCGCCGGAACCGCTCGTCTGTTAGGCGGGGAAGCGGGATTAGGAACCAAAGTCGAGGCGAAAGTGCGGGAGTATCTGGACCACGTGAAAAAGACATTCGGCGGAAGGCGCAGCCGGGGAAAATCGTATCGCGTACACGCCAGCAAATTACCTCTCGAGTATCGAGGGTACCTGGACGAGATCCTCGCCCACTTTGACCGGAGTGATTCTAGAAATTGAAATCGACGACGGTTTCCTGAGTACCCTGCACCGTGATCTTCTGCTGCTTCCTGCCGCCGTTTTCGTGCCACGCTACAAGGTCGTACGTCCCCGCCGGCAAACCCGCGATCCGGTAGCTCCCATCGGACTCCGTAGTGGCAAAATACGGATTCTGCAGGACCCACACAAAGCCGCTCATCTGGGAATGAATGTCGCAGAACACTCTGACCTCGCCATAACGGTCGAACTTGACGGACTTGCTGACCCCTTTGGCGTATCGACCCAGGTCGAACGACTTCACTGCAGAAAGAGAAAAAATGTTGTGGTAGATCTCATCCTCATTGGGAAAATCCACGGTCGTCCCGATCAGAACGGGCAGGACTCGCGGAACGATCGTCACGTTTTTCTGCCGCATGGCCGGACGGCTCTGGGGCAGCGGGTGCTTGCCGGGGGCGAACAACACGAATACCAGTGCCCTTTTGTCCACGCTCGGACCACTGCTCAGGCGAGAGGCGGTTTTGCCATAGAGACCTTTCGCGGGTCTGACGGTTGAACCGCCAGTCTTAGCCACAAACACGCGGCCTCGGACCGCCCCGTCCCCCGCCGGCGCCGGTCCGGCACCGCCGGGTGCGTATTCGACCAAACTCACCTCGGCCTTCCGCCCGAAGTACTTGCCATCGAAGCCGTCGAGCCAGCTCGCAACGATAACCGCGGCGGCGCCTAATCCTATAAGAACTTTCATGCTTGCCTCCCCATTCGATTAGAACGGCACCGAAAGCTGTACGGCCATCGTTCGTTTTGTTTTGATACCGGAGTCGTCATCCAGATCCATCCATTGCGCAACGAACTTAAGCGTCGCTTCGGCGGTCACACGGAAACCCACCCCGGCTTCGTATCGGCGTACGTTATAGTCCCACGTCTCCTTCGCACCCGTGTCCGGATTCCGGATCTTCCCAAACATCATCATGTCGTAGCGTCCTGCGACGTAGAAGCGCGGATGAACTTTGTATTTCGCATCGACATACCACGACCAGTTGTCGAGTTGGTCCTCCTCCACGGTCGCATCCCATTCAGAGCGGACGAACTCACTAAAAACGATCAGGTAGCGATAGCTGGCTTCGACGTCCGCCCCGTACGCGCGCTGCCTGAACTCTCCTTTTCCTTTTCCTGCCTCCAGTAAACGCTGGTCGTCCGCGCGCGACAGATAAGGATTGATCGCACCCGAGAAGCCGAAACGCAATCCTGCCGCCGGATTGATCCCGACGCGCCCAAGGAACTGTTTCCCGTCATTCGCACCGGCGGTCGGATTGGAGATCGAACCTTCGGTGACCGCCAACTGGTACTCGAAGAATGCGAGGCTGCCAAACATTTCCACGCCAAAATCCCATCGGGCGTCGTACACCGTCGGTGCGGCCCCTCTCAGAACCTCGATGGGAAGGTCACCGCCGAAGTCCTGTCTCCGACGTTTCAGGATCAATTGCTCCCGGTTGTTCCACAGATTGTTCCAATCCAGCGACGTACGGTATTGCCGCATCAGAGGCTGACCGATGAGGGGATTGACGTTCGAGAATTCCCGTTTCGCAAAGTTTCCGAAGAGGTTCGGAATCTTGCCGACCATCAGGTTCAGCTTCTCGTCAGGGAGATCAAAAAGCGTGACGAACGCTCCCTGCAGCCGAATGCGGTCCTCCGAAGCGTCATCGAAGAGTACCTCTACGTCGGCTCTCAGTTTTTCCCCGTGCGTGAATTGCACGTTGAGAAGCGTGCGGATGTTGTTGAAGTCGTTGTCCCCGAGCGTGTTGTTATTCAAGAAAGGCTTGCTGCCCTCGGCGTGCACGACATCTACAATACCACCGACGCCGACCGCATTCTCGACCATCTCGGGTTCCTCCCCGGCTAGCTCCGTGGGGACTTCCTCCTCCTGGCTGAAGACGACTGAAACCGGCAGCAGCCATCCCGCGATGGCAAAGACAAGTATGATAAGCGGGTTTTTCATCGGTTTCTCCTTGTGGAGCTACAATGTTCTCAGATATTCGACCAGGTCGCTCTTTTCCTGCTCGGTCAAATCGATGTCCGTGACCCCGAGCGAATTCCATCCCCAGTTGGTCATCTGGACGGTGCTCACGGAGTCCGCATAGTGGGCAACGATGGC
>JBBIJR010000055.1:0-2980 GCA_037445875.1 Bacteroidota bacterium
GCTTACAAAATCGCGGCTCATGCCGCCGACCTCGCCAAAGGCCACCCCGGTGCCCAGATACGGGATAACGCATTGAGCAAGGCGCGCTTCGAGTTCCGCTGGGAAGACCAGTTCAACCTTTCGCTAGATCCGGATACGGCCCGTGCCTTTCACGACGAGACGCTCCCGGCCGAGGGGGCCAAGATGGCTCATTTCTGCAGCATGTGCGGTCCCCATTTCTGCTCCATGAAGATCACACAGGACGTCCGTGACTATGCGGAAAAGCTGAAAGTGGACGAGACCACGGCGCTCCAGCAAGGCCTGGAAGAGAAGGCCAGGGAGTTCCGCGAGACCGGATCGGAATTGTATGTCGACGTGAAAGAGTTCACGCGCGAGGCTTGACAAGTCTAGGTTCGTTCTCTATATTCGGCCGTACGTCTGGCAAGCTGACGTTCAATTCGGGGTGTAGCGCAGCCCGGTTTAGCGCGCCTGCTTTGGGAGCAGGATGTCGGAGGTTCAAATCCTCTCACCCCGACACGCACAAGTCCTGCGGAAAGCCGCAGGACTTTTTTCAAAGATGAGTCCACTGGCGTTCGAGGAGGCGAGCAGGATGCGGGGCGTCTCCCGACTCAAGTCGCGATTTCGCTGGTCTGCGGCTGATTCTACGGGAATGGCGAGATTCCACTACTTCATCGGCTGACCTGGCCGATGATATTTGAGATTCTCAGACGGTTTCGCACGAGAAGGAAGGAACGCGCGGATCAGAAGACCCGCGCGTTTATGGGGGAGTGCCTATTTGTCGCCGTAAACCGTGATGCTGAGGATGGCGACGTCTGACGCAAGGAACGCCTTTCGTCTCTCGTTGGAGAGGAAATGCGCCAAGAGCTCATCCGGCAGGGTGATGCTCTTTTCCCTGCCGATGTGGACGTTCCTGAAGCCCGTCCGGTGAATGGCGTCGATGTAGTCCTGCATCTGCATGGCCCCGGCCACGCATCCCGTGTACATCACAGCCGCATCCTTGAGTTCCGATGGCAATACGCCTCGGAGGACAATATCGGAGATGGCAAAATGGCCGCCCGGCTTGAGGACGCGGTGAATCTCGGCAAACGCCCGCGCTTTGTCGGGCACCAGGTTCAGCACGCAATTACTGATGACGACATCGACCGAATCGGAGTCGACGGGCAAGTCCTCGATCTCGCCCAGCCGGAACTCCATGTTGGCGAAGCCGACTTTGGCGAGGTTTTCGTTCGCTCTGGCGATCATAGCTTCGGTCATGTCGACGCCAATCACGCGTCCTGCATCACCCACGAGTCTCCTCGCAACAAAGGCATCGTTGCCGGCGCCTGAACCCAGGTCGAGCACGGTCTGTCCGGTTTGGATTCGGGCGAATTCCGTCGGTATACCGCAGCCAAGGCCGAGGTCGGCATCGGGGTTATAGCCCTCGAGTCTGGAATAGTCGTCGCTCATTACGGTGCAGTCGGATCCGGCCACACTTCCGCAGCAGGAACCATGATTCAGAACCGGGGTTCGCAAGGCGATCCGGCCGTATTTTTCGCGGACGACCTCTTTTATTTCGTTCGGTGAACCGGTCTTCATTTCTGTTTCTCCTTGATAGTAATAAGGGGAGGAGTGGAACAACCCTCCGCGAATTCTTCAAACAGGTTTTCGAGTAGGCGGGCGAGTCGTTTTACGCTAGTGCGGTCGATGCAGTAACACGACTTTGCCCCGTCGATGTCGCCCTTGATCAGACGGACCTTTTTGAGTTCGCTGAGATGTTGAGAGACCGTCGATTGGGCGAGTGGCAGGTCGGTCACGAGTTCCCCGCAGATACACACGTTGTCGCGTGCCAGTTTCTTCAGTATGGCAATACGGGCGGGATGGGACAACGCCTTGGCGAGTGCGGCCAGGTCGATGTCTTCTCGTTCAAAAAGCTGTGCTTTGGTATAAGCCATAGGTTCGAATGTCGTATATCGTAGTTATACGATAATATAGAAGAATGTTTCACGGATGCAAGAAAAAAGAAGACCGGAGCATCGGGGAGAAAACAGTAGGAAAACCGCCACGCTCTTCCCATGCCATAGGTCATGGCCTTTCGACCATGCTCTTCAAGAGCCGTCTTGATATTTCGGCCATTCTGTCCGAAAAAAAGGGCAATAAGCGGAAGCCCTTCCTAGGCCTCCGAGATTCAGGTTGCATTTCTGCGCCCTCCAGCGGAAATTGACAGCACATGAGTCCCTCTTCCCTGACCGCCGCCATCAAAGCCAAAGCCCTCGAAATCGGATTCCATAAAGTGGGTATTGCCCGGGCAGACGAGGTGCGGTCCCGTAGCTTGTTGGAGGAGTGGCTTGCGCGCGGATTCCACGGGACGATGACGTGGATGGAAAACAACCGTGAGAAGCGCTCCGACCCTCGAGAAATATTGCCCGATGCCAGGTCCATCGTCTGTGTGGCGCTTAACTATTATACCCCGGACTCGCACAGCGAAGATTCTTCCATTGGTAAGATCTCCCGCTACGCCTGGGGTGACGACTATCACGAGGTGGTAAAGGACAAACTGTTTCTCATGCGGGACGCCATTCGAACTTTTGAGCCCAATGTCCGTGCGAAATGCTGCGTCGATACGGCACCTGTCATGGACAAGTACTGGGCTGTCGAAGCAGGGATCGGGTGGCAAGGGAAACATTCGAATGTGATCACCCGAAACCTGGGATCGTGGGTCTTTCTCGGGGAAATCCTCGTAGATGTGGAATTGAAGTACGACGCGCCGATAAGAGATTACTGCGGCTCCTGTACGAAGTGCATCGATGCATGTCCCACTGGCGCTATCACTCAGCCCTATGTCGTGGATTCTCGGCGGTGCATCTCGTACCTGACGATCGAGTATCGCGGTGATGAGTTCCCTCCTGATACCGCCGGCCAATTCGACAATTGGATTTTTGGCTGTGATGTCTGTCAGGACGTTTGCCCGTGGAACAAGAAGTTTAGTCAACCCACTGATATT
>JBBIJR010000055.1:2998-17433 GCA_037445875.1 Bacteroidota bacterium
CACGACCGCGAGCCTTCACGAACTGAGCCGGATGACAGAAGAAGATTTCGCCAGACGATTTGCAACAAGTGCGGTTAAACGTTCGAAGTTGAGGGGGTTCCTTCGTAACGTCCTTCATGTCATCCGACGGGGTTGATCCCAACCCTTCACTTCACTGTCTTCTTGACTTTTTATGCAAAAAGTCTGACTTTGTTTTTGAACACTGACCATCGTACCGACCGATCAAAAGTTCTTGCGCATTCACACCGATGCAGTAACCTCAGAGGAGGAGTCATGGCTAGAAAGGCTAAGAACGCGAGAAAGAAAACTGCAAGAAAGCAAAAGTCCAAAAAGGCTGTAAGACGGACAGCAGCCGTTAGATCGCGGAAGAAGAAGTCGCAGGGAAAAACATCGAGGAAGCCTGCTTCCGCCTGGGCATCAAAGCCGAAGGTGAATCCCGAGGAAATGGCGAAGAAGATACAGCAGAGAGTCGAAACATACATCAAGCGGCTCTATCCAAAGTCCTACGAGAAACATGAAGACGGACGGTTCCTGATCTTCGAAGGTTCCACGGTGGTGCAGACCGTCGTGCGGCCGTGGCACGCCGGTGACATGGTCGTGGAGACGTTTGCGTACGTCGTTCAAGATGCCAACCTTTCAGAGGATTTGCTCAAGTTCCTGCTTCGCGAAAACGCCGTAATCCACTTTGGCGCATTCGGTCTCGGCTTTGACGGCACAATCATCTTCAGCCATTCCCTCGCCGCGGCCAATCTCGACGCCAACGAATTCGAGGCATCGGTAAAATCGGTCGCTCGCATAGCCGACTACTACGACAATCGTATTGTTGAAATGGCGGGCGGCATGACCGCCCGGGAAGCGATGAAGCGGGGCATCGTGTGATCCGGCGAAACGCATGCAGCGCACAAGCCAGCGAGGCTTATCGTCGCTGGCTTTTTTTGTATGTTCCCCGCCGGCGTTCCAGCACATGAATCCGTGGCTCATCATGATATGCATTCTCGCCAAATCCATGCCTCCGGGACGGCTGTTCCTGTATGACGCGAGTCGCTTGTGCTTCCGAGTTTGGCCGACGGACTGCGGCGTCAACCTGCACGTGGACAACGGCCGGTACTTGACGCTTATGGATCCAGGAAAGTTGGGTCTCCTTTGGAGACTACCCCAACATCGGGATTCTCCCGTCGTCGGAGCCGTAGACATCCAGTTCCTCCGTCCGTTGGATCCGTTTCAACCGTTCGAGATAACGACCCGGCTGCTCATTTGGGACGACAAGCGGTTCTGTATTGAGCAGAGGCTTACGGCCGGCGAGAAAGTCTGTGCACATGCCTGCTTGAGGGCCCTGTTCGTCGGCCCTCAGGGCCGTGTGAAACCCGAAGACGTGATCCGCCTCGTCGAACGCGGCGTCCCGGCGGCTCGTTCCCACTGGCTCACCCAACGATGAAACTTCGCTTCTTGAGCATACTCCAACAGGCTCAGCGCCATGCCGAAATCGCGTCGGGACCCCTCTTCCACAAGGCGCGTACGATATGTCGGGCGAGTTGCGGACGTTCCTTCCGGCATCGGGGCTTTCCATTCATGTTCCCGGGGGGGAGACGATGAACGCCGAGCGCCAGCGCCTGCAGGAGTCCAAACATCGTGTTCACCGGTGGAAGAAGTGGGGGCCGTACTTGAGCGAACGGCAATGGGGGACCGTACGCGAAGACTACAGCGCCTACGGAACGGCCTGGGAATACAGCACGCACGACATGGCCCGAAGCCTTGCGTACCGGTGGGGAGAGGACGGGTTGGCCGGCCTTTGCGACGAAGGACAGAACCTGTGTTTTGCCGTCGCGCTCTGGAACGGCAAGGATCCGATCCTCAAGGAAAGGCTTTTTGGCCTGACAGGAAATGAGGGCAATCATGGGGAAGACGTCAAGGAGATATACTACTACCTGGACAGCACTCCGACCCACTCGTACATGAAAGCGTTGTACAAGTACCCGCAAGTGTCGTTTCCCTACGAACTTCTTATCGAGGAAAACCGCCGGCGGAACAAGGGTCAGCCTGAATTTGAATTGATCGACACGGGTGTGTTTGATCAGGATCGTTACTTCGACGTCTTCATCGAATACGCCAAGCGTGCACCCGATGACATCCTCGTTCGCCTGTCGGCCATCAACCGTGGACCCGAGCCCTCTTCCCTTCACATATTGCCGCAGTTCTGGTTCCGCAACACATGGTCGTGGGGCCATTCGGCGTATCGGCCCGTTATCGAATGGGTGCGGGAGGGTGAACTCCGGGCCATCCACCGCGAGGTTGGTGTGATGCGGCTGTATCATGAGCGAGGGGTCGAATCGCTGTTCTGCGACAACGAAACGAACACCGTCCGTCTTTATGGTATTCCCGGCTCGTCGGGCTACTTCAAGGACGGTTTTCATGAGTATCTGATTCGCGGTAACCGATCCGCCATCAATCCGGAGAAAAGGGGTACGAAAGCCGGTTTGCACAACGAGGTGGACGTGGGGCCGGGTATGATCGCGACGATTCGGCTTCGGCTCAGCCCGGTGGACATCGAGGATCCCCTCGCAGGTTTCGACGATATTCTTGAATCCCGACGGCGGGAGGCCGACGAATTCTACGCGGAGCTGCAGACGCCTCTCAAGAATGAAGACCTTCGCCTGATCCAGCGCCAGGCGCTGGCGGGCATGCTGTGGAGCAAGCAATTCTACTATATCGATGTCCCGCAGTGGCTCAACGGCGATCCCGGCCAGCCTACGCCTCCGGACACGCGCAAGAATGGCCGCAATCACGAATGGGTCCATGTTAACAACGCAGACATCCTTTCGATGCCGGACAAGTGGGAGTATCCCTGGTATGCTGCGTGGGATCTGGCCTTTCACTGCATCCCGCTGGCGATGGTCGATGTGGAGTTCGCCAAGGAGCAACTGCGCCTGCTGACCCACGAATGGTACATGCATCCAAACGGACAGCTGCCGGCCTACGAGTGGAACTTCGGCGATGTCAATCCCCCGGTCCACGCCTGGGCAACCTGGCGAGTATACAGCGCTGAGAAACGCCTGACTCAGGGCAAAGGAGACGTCAAGTTCCTTGAAATGGTCTTCCACAAGCTTCTGCTGAATTTCACGTGGTGGGTGAACCGGAAGGACCTGGAGAACCGCAACATTTTTCAGGGCGGATTCCTTGGTCTGGATAACATCGGTGTGTTCGATCGAAGCGCCGAGCTGCCGACCGGCGGGCATATCGAACAAGCGGATGCCACGAGCTGGATGGCCATGTACTCCCTGAATCTTATGCGCATTGCGCTCGAACTCTCGCGCTTCAACGATGCGTACGAAGGCATGGCAACCAAGTTCTTTGAGCATTTCCTGCTCATTGCCGGAGCTATGGCCAACGTCGGGGGCGAAGGCATCGACTTATGGGACGAGGAAGACCAGTTCTTTTACGATGTCCTGCATCTTCCCAACAACGGATCGGTCAGACTCAAAGTACGTTCGCTGGTCGGACTCACCCCGCTGTTTGCGGTGGAAATCATCGACGATCAGACCCTGCAGGAGGTACCCAATTTCGCTGCACGACTGGAGTGGTTCCTTCAGTACCGTCCGGATCTGGCGCGCCTGGTTTCCTACTGGCACACGCCCGGCATCGGTTCCAAAAGGCTGCTCTCGCTGCTTCGAGGCCATCGGATGAAGCGTCTTCTGAAACGCATGCTTGACGAATCGGAGTTCCTGTCCGACTACGGTGTGCGGGCGCTTTCCCGCTTTCATGAGAAACATCCGTACGTGCTCCACGCTAACGGCCACTCCTTTTCCGTTGCGTACCAGGCAGGTGAGTCTGAATCGGGCTTGTTCGGAGGTAACTCGAACTGGCGAGGCCCTGTATGGTTTCCGATGAATTACATGTTAATCGCATCGCTGTACAAGTTCCATGCGTACTACGGGGACGACTTCAAGATCGAGCATCCCACGGGCAGCGGACGGCTTATGACGATCAAGGACGTGGCGGATGACCTTTCCGTACGAATGGTTCGCCTTTTTATGCGCCAACCGGATGGACGGCGTCCCGTGTTTGGGTCAAACGAGAAATACCAGCGGGATCCCCACTTTCAGGACTACCTTCTGTTCTACGAGTACTTTCATGGCGACAGCGGGCGCGGTGTAGGAGCCTCGCATCAGACCGGCTGGACCGGGTTGGTAGCCAAGTTGGCCGAGGCCATTGAGTCCAATCAGCCGACGTGAAGTCTCGAAGCATGCGGATCACGAAAGACGTTCTGCGCGACCTGTCGCGATCTTCACAGCTGGAGTGGCTGGAGGCAGACGGTGCGGGTGGGTGGGCCTCTTCGACGGTTTGCGGCATGAATACACGCCGATACCACGGCCTGCTTGTGGTTGCTGCACGGCCTCCGTCGGGCCGCACGGTTCTAGTGGCTCGTCTCGATGAAACGCTGGCGGTCCCTTCGGGGCGATGGGAATTGAGCGTCAACCAGTATCCCGGAGCCGTGCATCCGGCGGGTCATCAGTGGTTGACGGGCTTCGAGCGGCGGTTGTTTCCGGTGTGGACCTATCGGGCTGGCCGGATCGAAATAAGGAAGACGATTGCCTGCATTCATGGACGCAACCTGACTCTGGTCGGTTACGAAGTGCTTGACGCCCCGGAGGACTTCGCGCTCGAATTGCGGCCATTTGTGGCGTTTCGGGATTATCACCAGTTGACCCGCGCCAGCGACCGCATGAGCCCGGCCGCGGTGTGGAGGGACGACGTCCTGCGTATACCGGCCCCGAAAGGCATGCCGGATGCTTATGTTAGGTTGCCCGGAGCCGATTTTCGGCCGGAAGCGGATTGGTTTTATAGCTTCGAGTACCCGGAAGAACAGCGGAGAGGACTCGACTGCCATGAGGACTTGTTCACACCTGGCCGTTTGGCGAAACAACTCCGCCGTGGAGACACGGTTCATGTTGCGCTGTCAGCGGAACCTCTGAATGAATGTGATCCCGAGGCGTATCTGAGGGAGGAAACGCGCCGGCGCGAGAATCTCGTCAGTGCAGCGAGATCTTCTGACCACCGCACGCTGTTGCTGGCTGCGGATCAGTTCGTTGTTTCCGGCCAGAAGAACAGGCGAAGTGTGGTGGCGGGGTACCACTGGTTCGGCGACTGGGGCCGGGACACCATGATTGCCCTTCCGGGTCTCACACTGACCACAGGCAGGCACGCCGATGCCCGGAGCATTCTCGAAACATATGCCTCCTATATGCACGAGGGCATGCTGCCGAATCGATTTCCCGACGAGGGGGAGTTTCCCGAATACAATACCGTCGATGCCGCGCTGTGGTTCTTTGTTGCCGTATACCGATACGGACACTACTCGGGAGATTGGCCGTGGATTCATCAGCGTCTTTTCCCCGTGCTGGTGGATATCATCAGGTGGCATCGGCAAGGTATGCGGTACGGCATTCGCGTCGACGAAGACGGCCTGCTGCGTGCAGGAGAGGAGGGTGTTCAGCTGACATGGATGGACGCAAGAGTGGGCGACTGGGTCGTCACGCCGAGGAGCGGGAAACCGGTGGAAGTCAATGCCCTCTGGTACAATGCACTGTGCATTCTCGCCCACCTGTTGGACCTCGCAGGGAAAGTCAACGAGGCTCGTACGGTGCGGGAAAACGCGGAAACCGTCCGTGTGCAATTCAACGAAAAATTCTGGAATTCGGTTTCCGGATGTTTGTACGATGTGATAGATGAGCCTCGGTATGACGGCTCGATTCGCCCGAATCAGCTACTCGCTATCAGCTTACCTTTCCCGTTGGTTGATGCCGATCGGGCCGAGTGCATCCTGGAGGTCATCGATCGCCATCTTCTGACCCCGTTCGGTCTGAGGAGCCTGTCGCCGCTTCATCGAGATTACCGCGCTCGCTACCTCGGCGACGTACCATCACGGGACGGAGCGTACCATCAAGGTACGGTCTGGAGTTGGCTCCTGGGGCCTTACATAGACGCCATTGTTCGGATTCGTGGTCGAAGGGGAATCGAAGCGTCCCGGTCGCTGATGCATCAGGCCCTGAAGCATCTGCACGCCGGCTGCATGGGCACTGTATCGGAGATTTTTGACGGCTCGCCGCCCTTCACCCCACGCGGCGCCGTGGCCCAGGCTTGGAGTGTTGCGGAGTGGTTGCGCGTTCTTGTGGAGTATGACCTGGTTTGAACAGCACGAGAAATGCATTGTGCCGATCCTTGAACGGGGAGGACCGCGGCGAACGATGAATGATTCACCGATGCCGAGCGCCGGGAGCAGGGTTATTTTCGGCGTGGTCTCTGTGGCGCTGGCGATGATGGTCGGGAGCGCGTCTGTCGTGGCTCAGTATCACTTTGCCGCCAGTATTCGGGACGCCGTCACGGGCGAGCCGCTGGTCGGCGCCAACGTCAGCGTGGAAGGTACCTATCGGGGTGGGGTCGCCGACAGCGCCGGAACGGTTCGAATCGAGGGCGTACCGTCCGGCAACCATGTGCTGGTCTTTTCCTACATTGGTTATCAAACGCGGCGAGACACGGTCGCTTTTCCTCTACCCAACGATGCAATCGTGACGGTGCACCTGTGGCCGGAAGAAGAGGAACTCGAGGAGGTCCTGATCACGGCGACGCGGAGCAGCCGGACGATCGAGGATTCTCCGACTCGAGTGGAAGCCATCTCTGGCGAGGAGTTGGAGGAGAAGGCGAACATGCGGCCGGGGGACATCCGCATGCAGCTCAGCGAAAGTACGGGGATCCTCGTCCAGCAGACGTCGGCCACTTCCGCTACAGCCACTATCCGGATCCAGGGGCTCGACGGGCGCTACACACAAGTCCTTCGCGACGGATTTCCTCTCTACGGAGGCTTTGCCGGTGGTCTGAGTCTGCTACAGGTGGCACCGCTCGATCTCCGGCAGATAGAGGTGATCAAGGGTTCGGCGTCCACGCTCTATGGAGGGGGGGCCATCGCAGGTTTGGTGAACCTGGTATCGCGCGAGCCTTCCGAAAACGACGAGATCGCGCTGATGGCAAACGGGACGACGGCCCGCGGCATGGACCTGAACGGTTTCAGTTCTCGTCGCCAGGGGAAACTCGGTTACACGCTGTTCGTCGCGGGTCAGACACAGGAGGCCTATGACGTCGATGACGACCATTTCTCCGACATCCCGGATATCGAGCGGCTCTCGGTGCATCCGCGACTTTTTCTGTACCCAAACCGCCACACAACGATGTCTCTCGGCCTGAATCTCACGCAGGAGAAACGCCTGGGCGGCGACATGGATTTCGTGGAGGGCGGGGTGGATTCCAACCACTCCTTCTTCGAACGCAACAAATCCCGCCGTGCTTCCTCCCAATTCAACGTGGAGCGCCGGCGCCGCGGGAAACCGTTCCTCGTATTGAAGAACAGTGTGGGCTACTTCTCCCGGAGCATTGCAGGGCCGGATGTCCGCTTCAAGGGCGACCAGCTATCCACCTTCTCCGAGATATCCGTGACGATGGGCGATGAAGGCTTCCAATGGATCACAGGCCTGAATGCCTGGACGGAACGCTTTGACGAAGATAACCCTGAAGGCATTGCGCGAGATCACACCGGTACCGTCCTCGGTGGCTTTGTGCAGCACACGTGGGGGCTTTCGGACCGGTTTTCGACCGAAAGCGGATTGCGTCTCGACTACGTTGCAGACGATGGTGCGCTGGCACTTCCCCGCGTCTCGCTGCTGTACCGGTCCGGGAATCACTGGACGGTCCGGCTGGGCGGGGGGCTGGGGTACAAGGCACCGACGATCTTTACGGAGGAGTCCGAGCGCGTTTCATTCGTCAACGTGCAGCCGGTGGACAGCAAGTCCGCAAACGTCGAGCGATCGGCAGGCGGGAACCTGGATGTGAATTTCCGGACCCTGCTCGGAAACCGGGCCAGCATTTCGGTGAATCAGCTATTCTACTACACACGCATACGGAGAGCGCTCCTGCCGGATCCGGATTCGCTGGCGTCCGGCATCTATCTGTATCGCAATCAATCCGGCCATATCGACAGCCGAGGGTTTGAAACGAATGCGAGGTTTGGGTACGGCCGCTGGAAGCTTTTTGCAGGTTACACTTACACGGCGGCCCGGCGAGAGGCTGCAGGGCAAAGCGCCTTCCTGCCTCTTGTGCCTCGACATCGTCTCGGTCTGGTTCTGATCTATGAGGCGGGGCATGCGTATCGGGCGGGCTTCGAGGCTTATTACACAGGCTCGCAGCGTCGCTCCGACGGAACGTCTACCACGGACTTCTGGATCTTCGGCTTCATGGCGGAGAGGAAATGGGGACGATGGACGGCGTTTGCCAATCTCGAAAACTTCACGGACACGCGGCAATCGCGGTATGAAACGATGGTCACGGGAACCCACCGAGCGCCGCAATTTCGCGAAATCTATGCTCCCGTCGAAGGGTTCGTCATGAACGGAGGTGTGAAAGTGCATTTCTGACCCGTACCGCTTGACAATGTTGGCCGGTTTACTTACTTTAAGCCGCGTTTTTTGACACTCCAGCAATCGTTCTTATGCCCGAGCCTTACGCAACCCGAGGCCGCTGAACCCCGCCAGGTCCGGAAGGAAGCAACGGTAGGCCAAGCCGCGGATGTGCCGTAATCAGCTTGGGCTTATTTTTAGCCATGTCGTATCTCGTAATAGCCCGCAAATACCGCCCTTCGTCTTTCGACGACGTCGTGGGCCAGGAACACGTCACCACGACGCTGAGGAACGCCATCGAGTCTAAGCGGATCGCGCACGCGTACATTTTCTCCGGCCCACGGGGGGTGGGCAAGACCACCACCGCGCGGATTCTGGCGAAGGCGCTCAACTGCGAGCGTGGGGGGCCGACCGCCTCACCGTGCAGCGAGTGCCTGAGCTGCACGGAGATCGCCGCGGGCCGCAGCCTCGACGTACTCGAAATCGACGGTGCGTCGAACCGCGGCATCGATGAGATCCGTAATCTCCGCGACAATGTCCGCTACATGCCCGTGCGCGGGGGTTACAAGATCTATATCATCGACGAATTCCACATGATCACCAAGGACGCCTTCAATGCTCTCTTGAAAACACTGGAGGAACCTCCGCCGCAGGTGATCTTCATTTTTGCCACCACGGAACCGCACAAGGTCCTGCCTACGATATTGTCGAGGTGCCAGCGTCTCGACTTCCGAAGGGTCCCGATCGTCAAGATCACCGGACGCCTGCGACAGATCTGCGAAGCCGAGGGTATCCGCTACGATGACGAATCGCTGTTTGCGATGGCCCGGATGGCCGACGGCGGTATGCGCGATGCGCAGACGCTCCTGGATCAGGTCATCTCCTTCTGCGGGACGGACATCCGCATGGACCAGGTACGCCAGGCACTCGGGCTGATTCCGGTAGACGCCTACTTTGAACTAATGGACGTCATCCGCGGGAAAAACACCGGAGCAGTGTTTGATTTCGCGTCCGGCATTTCGGAGGCGGGCTGGGACCTTACCGAGTTCCTCCATGGTTTGCTGGAACACATCCGTAATCTGCTGCTGGCCAAAGCAAGCGGAACGGCCGCTCTGACGGAAATCTACGAAGGCTATCAGCAGCGATTCACGGCGAGCGCCGAGCCAATGCAGGAGAAGGATCTGCTTCGGATCATGAGCCTCGTATCGGAGACGATCCAGGAAATCAAGTGGAGCATTCGGCCGCGGGTACTCTTCGAACTGCTGCTCCTCAAGCTCACACACATGGAGAGTGCGGTGGACCTGGGTGAGTTGATCGACAAACTCGACACGCTTCAACCGTCGGCCGGCAACGGGCCGGACCCGGAAAAAAAAAAGCCTGAAGACGCCGAGCGGCTGACCGTTCCTACGTCCCCTGTTTCGTCAAATCTCGCCCCCGTGAACCTCCTCGCCGGCCTTTCAGACTCTCCTGCTTCGGCACTTGAAGAGGTTGAAGCGCGATGGCCCTCGTTTGTGAGCCGCGTGAAAGCCGAAAAGCGCCGCGTAGGTTCTATCCTGGAACACTCGTACCCGAAGGGGGTCGAACGAGACATCGTTGCCGTCGGCTTTTCGCACGGGGACATTACGGAAATCCATGCCGAGATCCTTCATAAAGAGCGGGATTATCTTTCGGCGGTTCTCCAGGACATTATGGGAAAGCGCCTCAGGATAGAATGTCAAACGGGAGAACGTACCTCGACGGCGCCTCCGGCATCGAGCACCGGGAATGCGACCGGAGACGCGCAGGACTCGCTGTTCGATCACTATCCGGTCGTGGACAGCCAATCGCTGAGCTATTCGGTCAACGGAGCAGCGAACAACACGAGCGGGTTGATCGCGTATGTTCGAGAGGCATCGGAGACAGAACCGCTGAAACGGCTGCTCGACATGTTTGAATGCGAATTGATCAGTGTGGATCCACGGAAGCCCTGAGACGGATGCTCAGGATTTGGACCTTCCGACGCCGACAAAAAGGTTTGCATTTTGGAGCTTATTTCTTAATTTCGACTGCATGCAATACACCTCGGCTGCCCTTGAACGCCTCATTACCGAACTGACGCGACTACCCGGTATTGGACGCAAGACCGCACAGCGACTGGCGTTCCACCTGCTCAAACAGCCCAAAGAAGAAGTACGGGGGCTGACGCGTGCTCTGGAGGACATCAAGGACAAGATCGTTCGGTGCAGCGTGTGCAACAACGTAACGGAGAACGATCCGTGCCCCATCTGCTCCAATTCCCGCCGGGACCGATCCGTGCTTTGCGTCGTGGAGGAGGCCAACGATGTTCTGGCCGTGGAGCGGACCGATCAGTTTCGAGGGCAGTATCATGTGCTGGGCGGACTCCTGGATCCCCTCGAAGGCGTCGGGCCGGATGAGCTGAAGATTCGAGAATTGCTCGGACGGCTGACTTCGGATGTCCGGGAAGTGATCCTCGCCATTAACCCGAACGTCCAGGGCGATGCAACCGTCATGTTCCTCGCGCAGAAGATTCACGCCGTCAGCGGCGCACGTGTCACACGGATTGCCAGGGGAATTCCCATCGGGAGCGACCTGGAATTTGCGGACATGACCACGTTGTCTCGGGCCATGGAAGGCCGTGTCGTCGTTTCTTGAACGGTTGCTCGTCACAGATATTCAGTCCATGCTTAGAAAAGACCACTACGATGTCATTGTCGTTGGTGCGGGTCCTGCGGGCAGTACGACGGCACGATACGCGGCCAAAGGCGGCGCGTCCGTCCTCCTTCTCGAAAAGGACCGGGAAGTCGGCGTACCGGTGCGATGTGCCGAAGGAGTGGGTGCGCGCGGACTGGCCCGAACCGTGGACAAAGTGGAGCCCAACTGGATTGCCGCAACCATCACGGGCTTCAAGTTGGTGGCACCCGATGGGACGGAGGTGGAGGCGAGGTGGGGAGACTGCGGCTACTGCCTGGATCGACGGGTGTTCGATTATGAACTGAGTAATCTGGCGGCCCGGGAAGGGGCCGAGGTGGTGACGAAGGCCTACGTCACAGGCCTGATCAGGGACAACGGCGGTGTGGTCGGTGTCAACGTCCGACACATGGGCGACGAACTCCAGGTCCGAAGCGGCATCGTCGTGGGTGCCGACGGCGTCGAGTCCCGCGTGGGCCGTTGGGCGGGGATGAACACGTTCACCAAAATGCGGGACATGGAATCCTGCGCGCAGTTCACCATTGCAGACATCGACGTGGACCAGCAGACGTGCGATTTCTATTTCGGCAACGAGCGCGTTCCCGGCGGCTACCTGTGGATATTTCCCAAAGGCAACCGGACGGCCAACGTCGGTATCGGCGTATCGGGGGACTACAGTGGCAAGCGGTCCGCCCTGAGCTATCTGAAAGACTTTGTGGACGAACGCTTTCCCGGAAAACCGATCCTGTCGACGTTGTGCGGCGGAGTTCCGTGCGCTCTTACCCGAAAGCGCATCTCGGGCGACGGATTTATGCTTGCAGGCGATGCAGCACACCAGGTGAATCCCATTTCCGGCGGCGGGATTGTATCGGGCATGTACGCAGGTATGCTCGCCGGCAACGTAGCCGCCGCAGCGACAAGGGAAAAGAACGTGACGGGAGATCGTCTTTCCGAGTACGACAAAGAGTGGGGCCGATCCATTGGAAAGGATCATGAACGCTTCTACCGGATCAAGGAGGCGGTGTTTGACTTCTCTGACGAGCAGTTCAACCGGCTGGCCCGTGAAGTGCTGAAGATACCCATGCAGGAACGCAGTCTCATGCGGATTTTCAAAGCGGCACTGAAGACGAAGCCCAGGTTGATCTTTGATGTGATCAAGTTATTCACCTAGCGGACAGTTTCGACATGAAAGAGGAGAGGAGTTACCGGATCGGACGCGTCGCCGAGGTGGAGCGCCATTGTGTTAAGGCCGTTCTGGAACATTCGCTGCGGCTTCCCCCGCCTCCGTTCGGGAGTCTGGTGAAGATCGACGCCGGGACGTTCTGGATATACGGTCTCGTAAGCGATGCCTCGCGGCGCCAGGTCAAACCGACCATGCTCGGACGTCTTTTCACGAGGGCCGAGCGGCCCGCCCCGTCCACCGTCGAGGAGAGCACGATCGATCTGCAGATTCTGATCGTCGGATATCGGGAACAACAACACCGGGTCATACCGGTGCAGGGACTTCCAAGGGAAAAACCGTCTCGGGGTGATGCCGTGTGCATGCCCGACGAAGAGGAAATACAGCTGTTCGCCCTGGATCTGGAGTACGTCAAGCTGTTGCTCGGGCTGCCGGGAGAACTTCCCGTGGACCAGCTCTTAATTGCCTCCCTGAAACGTTTCTCCAGCGTCTATCCGGATCCGCACTCGTACATGGTCCGTGCGGGCCATGAATTGACGAGGCTCCTTCGAAACGATCAGCAAAGGGTCTCTTCCATACTCAAGTATGTGACGCACGGGGACCAGCTATTCGGAATGAATGAACAAACCTCTCGATAATATTCAGGAATCCGTCGCTTTTCTCCGCACGAAGACCTCCTCCAAACCCGCCATTGCCATTATCCTGGGATCCGGGCTGGGCCCGTTTGCCGACAAGCTGTTGGATCGAGTGGAAGTACCGACGTCCGCCATTCCGCACTATCCTGCATCCACCGTCGTAGGACACTCGGGGCGGCTGGTCTTCGGCCGGATGCACGGCCGTGAGGTGATGGCTGTTTCGGGCCGTGTGCACTATTACGAAGGCTACTCCATGGATCAGGTCTCGTACGCGGTCAGACTGATGCCAGCGATGAGCGTGCGATCGCTGATCATCACCAACGCTGCCGGCGGCGTTAATCCGACGTTTCGGCCGGGCGACTTGATGCTGATCACCAGCCATGTGAACTTCATGTTCGCCAATCCCTTGCGGGGCCCGAACGACGAGTCCGCCGGTCCGCGGTTTCCGGACCTGGAGGAAGACTACGACCGGGAGTACCTGGATCTTGCGGAGCAGATCGCCGTGGAGCGGGGCATCCGGACCCAGCGTGGCGTTTATGCCGCCGGGGTGGGGCCGTCATACGAAACACGGGCGGAAGTCCGTTTGTTCCGGTTCCTGAAAGCCGATGCCGTCGGCATGTCGACGGTTCCGGAAGTGCTCGTGGCCCGGCATCGGGGGATACGCGTCCTCGGCATCAGCTGCATCACCAACCTGGGGACCGGGCTGTCCGCTCATCGGCTCAGTCACGAGGAGGTTATGGAAACGGCGCAGCGGGTGAAAGCATCATTTGAAGAACTGATCGGCGAGGTGATCCGAAGGATGCCGGTCACGTGAAGGGCTACTACGACATATTGCGCGAAATCCGCCCCACACACGCGGTCATTGACCTGGACGCTCTCGACCACAATATCGGTGAGATCCGCCGGAAAGTCGCCGGCCGCAGGATCATGGCCATCGTCAAGGCCAATGCGTACGGCCACGGCATTCTGGAGGTCACTCATCAGGCGATCCGGAGCGGCGTGGAGTACATCGGCGTCGGTTTTCTTGAAGAGGGTATTTTCCTCCGCCAGAACGATATCGAGACCCCTATCCTCGTGATGGGCGGCATTCTCGGATATCAGGTGAAGAAGTTCATCCAGAACGATCTCGAGATCACCGTATCGTCTCTTGAGCTCGCCAGGCACATCAGCACTTCCGCAGGCCGGCAAAAAGCGCGTGTCCATCTCAAGATCGATACCGGTATGGAACGGATAGGCGTCTCGCACCGTTTTGCCGTAGAGTTCGTTCGCCGTGTGGCCCTCCTGCCCAACATCGAACTCGTTGGGGTCTATTCCCATTTTGCGACGGCCGACGAAGGCGACACGACATTCACTGCAACCCAGATGGAGCGATTTGCCGATGTACTGAATGAGGTGCGGAAGCTCGGGATCGAGATTCCGCTCCGGCATATGGCCAACAGCGGAGCCCTGGTGGATGTACCGGATTCGCTGTTTGATTTGGTCCGGCCGGGC
>JBBIJR010000055.1:17474-24458 GCA_037445875.1 Bacteroidota bacterium
GTCGCGTTCCCTGTCCCTTCGACCGGTGTTGTCGCTCACGTCCAAAACGGTTTTCATCAAACGCGTCCAGACCGGCACAGGGATCAGCTACGGATTGCAATACTACACGCCGGCCGACAGCAACATTGTTACAGTTCCGATCGGGTACGGGGACGGCTATTCGCGTCTGTTCACGAACAAGGGTGAAGTCCTGATCCGGGGCAAACGCTATCCGGTCGTCGGCGCCGTCTGTATGGACCAGTTGATGGTCAACGCGGGAGACGATGCCATTGAAGTGGGCGAAGAAGTTGTGCTGATCGGCCGCATGGGCACGGAGGAGATCACGGCGACGGAATTGGCGGAGAAAATCGGCACGATTCCGTATGAGATCACCTGCATGATCAACGCACGCGTTCCCCGGCTGTACGTGCACAGGTGAAGCCATGGAGCGGATCTACCTCGATTACAGTGCCACCACGCCTCTGGATCCGGAAGTTCTGGAGACCATGCTGCCGTACCTGCGCAACGAGTTCGGCAATCCTTCCAGCGTCCACGGATTCGGCCGGGCGGCGCGGATGGCGGTGGAAGATGCGCGGGATATTATTGCGAACGCGTTGGGAGCGTCTCCCGCTGAGATCGTTTTTACCGGCACGGGCACGGAATCGGACAACCTGGCGATCTTGGGCTGTGCTCTTGCCAATCCGGAAAAAGGACGGCACGTGATTACCAACGATGGTGAACACCACGCCGTTCTGCACGCTTTTCACGAACTCAAGCATCATGGCTTCTCGGTGACGTACCTGCCGGTCGATCGATTCGGTATGGTCGATCCTGCGTCGGTGGAAGAGACGCTGCGGCCCGATACCGTTCTGATCTCCGTCATGCAGGTGAACAATGAAGTCGGAACGATCAATCCTGTCGAAGAGATCGGCATGCTGGCACGGTCGCGCGGTGTTGTTTTCCACACCGATGCCGTTCAGGCTTTCGGGAAACTCCCTGTTCGTATTGCAGACCTGAATGCCGATCTGGTTTCTCTTTCCGCCCACAAACTCTACGGTCCGAAAGGAGTGGGCGCGCTCTACGTTCGATCGGGATTGAAGTTGGGGTTACTGCTTCACGGCGGCGGTCAGGAAAGGGGCCGCCGGGCAGGAACGGAGAACGTGGCTGCGGTGGTCGGATTCGGTAAAGCCGCGGCCCTGAGTGTTGCAGGCATGGACGATGAGGGGCGGCGCCTGACCGCCCTGAGAACGGAGCTCCTGGAAGGACTGAAGAGCCGAATTCCTTCGATCGTCTTGAACGGCCACCCGGTGCGCCGGCTGCCTGGGAACTTGAATGTCTCAGTCCCCGGGCTGCGGGGGGACGAGATGGTGATGAATCTGGATCTGGAAGGGATTGCCGTCAGCACCGGTTCTGCCTGCACATCGGGTGCCGTTACCGTGTCGCACGTGCTAAGGGCCATGGGCGTTTCCCATGATGTGGCTCAGGCCGCCGTGCGAATCACGCTTGGGCGGTACACAACGGAATCGGACGTTCAACGCGTCACGGATGTTTTTGAGCGGTGTGTATCACGGATGCACTCAAGTTAAGGGGGAGAAAAAAAAGCCTCCGAGAACAGGAGGCCAATGCTTGCTGAAGGGGGGGAACGCTTAGGTCAACGAGCGAGCCACTGCCAGAGCTTTATCAAAATCGGGCAGCTCTTCGATCCTGGGGCAATACTGGACGTACCGTACCGTGTCGGTCTTGTCCACGATCACGATGCCCCTGGCGCATACTTGCCATTCCTTGATGAGAAAACCATAGTTCATGGCGAACGACTTTTCCGCATAGTCAGAGGTCATCTTGACCCTGGCCGCTCCCTTCAGTTGATTGCCGCAAAAACGACCCTGCGCCGGGGGAAGGTCCATGCTGACCGTGATGATCTCCACGTCGTCACCCAGGTTCGATGCTTCCTCGTTGAAGCGGATGGTTTGTGCTTCGCAAACTCCGGTATCCAGAGAGGGGACAACGTTGAAAATCCGGGTTTTTCCCCTCGAACTTGCCAACGTCAGCGTTGTGTCGGGACCAAAGCCGGTCCGGACGTTGAACGATGGTGCCTTGTCGCCGACCCTGATTTCTTTGCCCAGCAGCGTCAAGGGAGTTCCTTTTGCGGAAGTAATGCCCTTTCTTTCGATCATGACACGCTCCTATATGTAATGGGAAACGATAGGGATCTGGTTTGTCAACAAGAAAATCAAGCCGCGCCCGGGGCCTTACGGCTCCTGAAAACTCTTGATGGCTTCGTCCTTGGTTGCGTGAATCTCGAACACATCGCTGAGTTTTGTGATATTGAGGACGTTCTTCACAAAATCGTTGGTGCCTCCGATCTTGAGGTTCCCTCCCTTGTTGTGGACGGTACTGTAAGCGGAAATAAGGCTGCCCAAACCGGTACTGTTGATGCGTTTGATTTTGGAAAGGTCCACGACGATTTGCGTGAAATTCTGGGACACGAGTTCTTTGATGGCGTTCAGGAGCAACAGGATGTGTTCCTCCGTCATCAGTTTGTCCTCGATCAGGACAACCGCCAGCGTGTCGCTGACCCGAGTGCTCGTGACACGAACGTGCGATTCGCTGGCTATCTGGACACGTTTGCTTTGTTTCATGGCTCTTTTGTCGCTCATGATGGTTAGCGCTTCTTTCCCAGTTTGGAATTGATAACGTCCAGTTGTGCGTTCATGTCACGCAGGTGACGCTCCAGGATCCAGATTTCCTCGCCGGTCTTCTGGATGGCGGCTTCGTCACCGCTGCGACCACCGTACGTCAGGCTGTTCACGATCTCCGTGAACGTGTCGGCGGAATGCTTCAGGTAGGTAACGAAATAGCGAATATCTTTGACCACCTCGCTGAAGTCTAGCTCCTGCGAGCGTTTCAGTTCGTTGGCTTTAAGCCGAAGATAAGTCACGTTCAATTTGAAAACGTTCAGGTCGTCGATAACTTTGTCAATGTCGATCTGACGTTCTCCCGCCGGCGCCAACCGCATATCGGTTTCCATGGTTTTGAGGTCGAGGTGTACACGGCGCAAATCGTTAGCGAGATCGCGGATTTTATCAACTAGCATGGTTCACCGCTCTTGTGGGATCGGACGAAATGGACGTGGTGAAAACAGATGTGAACGTTTCAGTCTAAGGAATTTTTTGCATTCAGTCAATACGGAAACTGAAATGAAGCCGATAGTGGAGGACGTAAAGGATGGGCCGATAGCGAACGCCGTCGGCTCAGGGGTACGCTGCACGGGCCAGGGCCGCGGCGAGGTCGTTGACGGCAGCCCGAGTCTTTTCCAGCGCATCGAATCCAGAGTTGGCGGCGCAGCGGACGACCCCGGTGGCGGTGTTGACCAGCCGTACATCGATTTCCGTGCGAATGCCGAGCGGCAAGAGACTCCCGACTATGACGGCCTCGACGCCGATCAGTTCTCCCACCTTTACGGCCGTCTCCTGGTCCATTACGTCGCTAAGTTCGAGATCCTGTTCATGAAGGACTTTGTCCAACTGGTGTCGTTCCACAACCATAAAGCATCGTGTCTGGACTATGGCGGTGGTGAACATCTCAGAGACGGACGCGCCGGAAAGCGTGCTGTCCGATCCCGCAGTCCCGAACGGAAATACCGCTACTCGTAAGCGGCTGCTTTCATCAATCGTGGGAACGTTCGCGGTCACGGGCTCATCCTCGGACGGCCTGGAAAAATCCACGCGACGCGGGGATTGGGAAGTCAACGCGGAGTGAAGTCGTTCTTGCACGGCGTTCACGTCCGATTCGTACCCGAGGTCGAACTCGTCGGTGGTGGAAGCCTTGGCGGCCCTCCGCAGGTACTCGAACGCCCTTAGGTACTTCTTCTGGGCCTCGGCGATCCTGGACGCCAGCAGATTGGCGGCGCGATGTCGTGGCTCAAGCTTTAGAGCGCGCCGCAACACCAATTCGGCCGTGTCGTACTTCCCGTCCTCAAACAGGATGGCGGCCAGTAGAACAAGGGATTTCACGTGAACCGGGTGGTTTTTTACTGTTCGCTCGAGAATATCCCTTGCTTCACCGCGCTGACGATTCTTGAACAGGCGCAATGCGGCCGCAAAGTTCTTCTCCGGTCCCTCGTCTCGGCCGTTCTTCTTCAGTTCCCGGATCGGGTGCTTCTGGGCCAGGAGAAGTTGAGGACAAAAGAGCAACCCCTCGAGCAGGGCGGCGAAAAGGATCAAGAACAGAACACGACTCATGCTAACTCTCTTTACCCGCAGATTGTTCGCGTAGGAAAACCAGAACCCGTCTAGCGTAAACGAGCAAGGATGTGATTAATAACACCACACTAAGCCAAAGTAAAAGAAAAAAATACTGCTCGAGCCCCCAGAGTTCCTTCATGACGAAAACGGCGACCGACAGCGCGAGGGCGGTCACCGCCCATTTTCCGAGCCAGTTGGACATAAACACATAATTGTATCTGCGCTTGAGGTACAGGCCTACGGAGAATATGACTGCGTCACGACCAACGGCTATCAGAAGAAACCAGAAAGGAAAGTCGGTTCTTGTCAGCGCCACGAACACGATGATGACCGATGTGCAGACTTTGTCTGCCAGCGGGTCGATGATCATTCCGAATCGGGTAACCTGATCCAGGTTACGCGCCAACAAGCCGTCGAACAGGTCCGTCAGACCGGCGAGCAACATGAACAGGACCGCATACAGATTGTCGTGAGGCTCATGGACACCCAGGTCCAGGTAGTAGAGAATCGGAACGAGGAGTAGCACGCGGCTGATGCTCAGGAAATTGGACGCCGTGAATACGCGGCCGTTGTGGATTTGCGGACTTGTCGTCGTCATCGGTTTGTGAGGGCACCGACGGTGAAGGTCTTGGTTATGATATCCAGCTCGCGCAAGAATTTCAATTTCTTTTTTTCCTCGGGATAGAAAACCGCCTGGTCGATAAAAAACAGGCGACGGGACAGGGGTTCCCTGAAACCGTAAGCCCGAAAAACACCGCCAAAGGGATTGTCGCTCGACACGGTTCGCCAGAGCCCGGTGTAGCACCATGCCTCATGGACGCCGAACATCTTTCGTTGGAAACGGTCGAATTCCGGAAGGGTTTCCACCGGATCGACGAACCAGGAGCCAATGCGGTTTCTTGTGCCGCGCATCCATGCGGGGTTCGGAAGGCTGTCCCCGGCCGCGGTATCAAGCGATGCCCAGTACACACTGATCCAGCGCTGCAGCGCAACGTTGAGGGAGCGTGCGTGAAACCGGACGTAGCCGCGCTCCGAGCCCTCATCCACCAGTTTGTAGTCGGGATAGATCCGCATCGTCCAGCCGTACTTACGGAGCAGTTCCTCCTCCAGAGCTTTGTCTTCCAGCGGCGCCGACGTGCCGTACAAGAACTCCTTCATCAACTCCGACTTTTGTTCATCGAAGACGGCAAACAACTCATCGGCGTTGAGTCGGACCGCCTCGTTGAGACGCTCGGCGCTGGGTGCGGCCAGGATCATGATCATCTGTCCGTTGGCCCATTCATTACGGCGGTTGAAGACGAAATACTGCCCTTCACTCACGCCGGTCTGCACGTCCGGGCCCAGCATGCCCCGAACCGTTTCCGAGACGGGTCCGTCGGAGTCCATCGTTCCCACAAAAACGATGTTCTTGTATCGTCGATAGGTTTCAAAGACGGAGAGAGGAACAGGTTGGAGAAAGAATTCCGATTCGGTCTGGGGCGTGCGAAACGTGCGTTCAAACACGGCCCGAAGTTCCTCGCGACATTGGATCCAGTTGGAAGTGTCGGCAAAGACAATGATCTGATCGTCTCCGCCGATGGCGTCGCTCTTGCCTCTGCTGCAGCCGGTGGCCAGAAGCGCACTTACGAACACAAACAGCAGCCACCTAATCATGCTTTCTTCCTCAGCAAAAAGGCGGCCGCGCCGGGCAAGGCCGAAAGCGTTCCCACAAGATAGGTGACGAAACCTATGGAGAATGCGACCTCCTGGGCCACGCCGATGCGCCGGAACAAGAAGACCGAAGTCTGCTCGCGCGGGCCTGTTCCGCCTATGGAGACCGGCAGACTGGCGGCCAGGGAGATCACCGGAACAAAGACCAGATAGTAGGTCAACGATGAACCGTCTCCGAGGGCGCGGCCCACTGCCCAGATGGACAGCACACGCAGCGTCTGAATAACGATGGACGTGCCGAATATGCCCGCGAGTCGGTCTGGCTGGTTGCGGAACTGATGCATTTCGTAGTAGAGGTGCTGCAAACGGGTGTAGACACTCGAGGGGAGAATGGATGCGAGGGGTTTGATGGTGCGGTCGGCCAGTTGCTTGTTGAGCAGTATAGCGAGAATCAGCAGCCAGAGGAGGAACAACCCGGCGATCGACGCAAACAAACGCATGGACTCACCCTGTCCAATCACGAATGCGCCGCTCAGGCAGGCGAGAAAAACCAGGGTGAGGAGTCCGGCAAAACGATCGAAGAGGACGGAAGCGAGCGCCGGAGAAAGACGTTCCTTGTCGGGGGCATGTTTCTGGATATCGTACACGCGCAACAGGTCTCCGCCCATGCCGCTGATGAGAAAATTATTGAAGAAGAGACCGACGTAGTAGTAGGCCAGGACGCGGCCGTACGTCAGATCGATCTGGCTCAACCGCAGTATCAGCCTCCATTGCAGTGCGCCCAGCGCATAGCTGACGGTCAGGAGCATCAGTGCTGTCACAATCCACGCGGGATCCGTGCCCATCAAGACGCCGATAAGCTCGGTGAGATCGAGCTTGTGCACAGCCCAGTAAATCAAGCTCCCGCTTACGATCAGTTTGGCCAGCAGGATTACCGCACGCCGCATCATCGTTAGTGTCGAGGAACTCAGGGATGCAGCGTATCGGCGGGCTGCGGCGTCATCTTGCGCCGAACCTCGGCGAGCTTAGCCGCGGCGCTTCCGTCCTGCGGGTGCCGTGCGATCCAGTTGTCCAGGACCCTGGCCGCTTCTTCATAGTTCCGGGTCTCGTC
>JBBIJR010000056.1:0-6461 GCA_037445875.1 Bacteroidota bacterium
TGGAGAGGTACACGTTCCGCTTTTCGCCCTCATGAAACAGCAGTTTGAACTTGGCATCCTCGCCCACCAGCTTGGCCATTTCGGCTGTGGCGGCGAAGTCGCTGGCCGCCAGGGCCGACAACACGGTCGTGTTCATCTTGTCCGTGTTCCCGCGCTGACTAATCAACTGACCGCTCATGTCCGCAAAGAGAATGGCAGACGCCTTCGTCTTGGAAGCGAGTTCGGACAGAACCTTCGTCACACCCTCGAACTGCTTGCCGTTGAGGATGATCTGCTTGCTTCCATCTTTTAGTTTTTTCGTCTGCAACATAACGGTTTCCCTTTTTTATGTTTAACGAATTATCAGAATATTCAAAGCGCTGTGGCCAGCCTCCGGATCAACGGCCGTATCGGTACACACGAGAGGGTAATGCGGAAGAAGCTTCCGTAAGTGTATATAATTTTGGCCCAAGTGTCAATATATTTTTGGGCCGGTCCGTCAGCCGATCTTCTTCTTCTTCAGACGCTCGATGGCCGCCTTCAGGCTCTCCCGGAGCCGCTCGATCGCCAGGGCCAGGTCTCCGATCTCGTCGGAGGATTCCAGCCGAACGATGCTTTCCAGGTCACCCATGCTGATCCGGTCCGCCGCGCCGGTCAGGTATAAGAGCTGCTTGGTCAGTTTGTTGGAGAGGAACAGGGCCACCAGCATGCCGAGGAACACCGCCACGGCGAGTACGCCACCGACGAGCAGTGCCGTACTGCGGATGATGTCGTCCATATATCGGCGCGACATCCCCACATGCGCGTAGCCGAGCACGCCCTCCCCGATCGGAGTCGTGATCTCGTAATTTTCGACCTCCACCGTCTCGCCCGATTCGAAGGTATTCTTGACCAGGGTCAGGTCGATCTTGTAGTTCTGTTTCGGCGTCTCAATGACATCCTCCCGCAGAACTTCCCTCTGCTGGAAGGAACCGACCTTGAACTTCTGCGCCGGCACCTTGTTGTCCTTGTCGGTGATGTACACGTACGAGACGGCGGTGAATTGCGAGGAGATGTCGACCAGGTTCTGAATATCGACCTCGTCGTCTCCCACGAGGGGACGCTCTACCTGTTTGGACAGCGTGGTAGCGATGGCTTTGCCGCGTTCCGTAAGCTCCGTCTGCAGCGATTCCGAGACCAGATTGATGACCAGCAGGGTGATCCCGATGCCGATGATCAACGCGCCGCTCACGATCACGATGGGCACTTTCCACTTGAGACTGAGACCTTTGGTCATGATCCTTCTCCGCGTCTGTTCGGTGGATACGGGTTCACAGAGACTTGATCTGCCGGAGCATGAATTGCTGAAACGCGAGTTGTTTGGCCGGGTCGTAGATCTCGCCGGCGATGGCTTCGACCAGCGACGGCACCTTTTCCCTGGGGAACGTGGAACGGGCTTCGCCCATGGACTCGATCACGTCGTCGATGATGATGGAGGCGACCGGTCCGATCAACTGGATCAGTTCGTTCTCCACGGTCTTGAAGAACTTCTCGTCGACGACTTCCTTATGCACAGGCCGTGCCGCCGTACCGGCCTCCACGACTCCGGCTTCGATCAGCGTGTGCACGACAACGGCCACATCCATGTCGCGCATGTTGAGCTTGCCCGCGAGGTCGGACACGGAAGATTCCCCGTCGTCGAGAGCCGCCAGTACCTCCCAATCCCTGGCCTTGAGTTTGACGCCGCCCTCGGGCTCCCGGTTGGTCTTGCGGAAGGGCACCTTGTAGGACGGAATCAGGCTCCTGACCCGCTTCCACACCTCCAACTGCTGGGCGCCTTCGCTGATCAGTTGATTGACGTCCTTTTCGATGCTCTTCTGCGAGGCTCGGCCGTCCGGATCGAACGCGAACTTGCCGCTCGTCCAGAGAACCAGTTCCCGAAAAGCGGGCTCTCCGATGTACGCGTGGCAGACCGCATGAACGACCTGTCCGCCTTCGATGTAGATCTCGCCGTTCTCGTTCTCCTGCTGCAGGATCAGGCGGCCGTCCTGTCCGTCGGACAGAAGGAGTTTCACCACGCTGGTGACCTCAAGAAAAGCGAGATTTCCTGACAACACACTGGACATGACTCATCCCCCGTTAACTGACAATCTCAACGAGCGACCAGCTCTCCGGATCCATGTTACTCCGGGTGAGAAAACTGCGCCGGGTGGCCTCGATCTTGCTTATGCGTTTCTGGAATTTCTTGTCGGCCTCCAGGTCGGCCAGCGCGACATTGACCGTCAGGCGCAACATGGATAGGCTGACCGTCGGGTCGCACAGCACGACCAGATTGAAGTGCAGGTGCAGCCATGCGTACACGCGGCCGGTCTCGAACTTGATCTCGAATTCATGGTTGGACGGCGACAACCGATCGGCGATGCCTCCCATCTGCACGACGTCGCGGGCGATCTCCAGGCATTCATCCGCATCCAGCCCCTTGGGCAGCGAATGGTAGACGAGTTCACCGTCGTTGAAGAAAAGGAACGACGTTCGGACGCCGGCGATGCCGTTGATTTCTTCGAGTTTTTCTTTCATACGTTCCCGTCCGTGCCGGCCTCAGGCCTGGGGTTTGATGTCCGAGAAACCGATCTTGTCGAGACCCTGCTCCACCGCTTCGAGGATCAGCTTGGGGTCAATGTTGATCTCGACCACGTCCTCGTGCCAGCGGCACAGCACGCGTTTTTCGTTCTTGGCGGTAAAGGCCGCCGATTTGAGATTGCCCATCTTCGAGGCCCGCCCGACCTTCTCGATCTTGCGCATCAAAAACGCCATCGCGGCCGACGTTCGCTTGCCGCTGGCGATGCCTTCTTCCATCAGGATCTCGCCGAACAGGTTGCAGACCAGCACGCCGTTGACACCGTTGATGTTCTTGATCTCCCTGGACAGTTTCGCCATCGCGGCGTTCTTGGCCTCACGCAGCTCGTCCACCATGCGAAGGCCTTCCATCAGCAGATTGCCCCAGGCCGCGTTGATCGTGCGTTTGGGCGGAGGCACGTTGCTCTCCACGCGGAACGGGCCCTCCTTGATCTGCAGGATGCGGAACACCGCTTCTTCCCCTTCGATGCTGCCGTACGTGGCGTGCACGATGTTGCCCTCGGCAAAGTAGATCCGGCCCACCTGCTTGTGGTGCTCCACCGCGAACATCGATTCGTTCTTCTCCATGCAGTTCAACTGCACAATGTTCGCCAATTTCAGATCCTTCAAATTTCCGACAAGCGCCATGCCCCGGCCCCTTAGTTCCTTAACGCTTCCGCAATGATGCTCTTCATGGACTTGATCTCAAACGGCTTCTCGATGTACCGGAAAGCTCCGTTGCTCAACGCTTCCTCCTTTTTCTCGTCGGATCCGTACGCCGTCATCATGATCACGTGCGTCTGCGGATGCTGCTGCTTGATGCGTTTTAACAGCTCGATACCGGTGATGCCCGGCATGGTGATGTCCGTGATCACCACGTCAAACGGGTTTTGAATGAACTTCTCCCACGCCTCGTTGCCGGACGAGGCCGTCACCACTTCGTAATTCTCTTTGGATATGATGAAACTCTGGTACAGGCTGAACGTCAGCGTCTCTTCGTCATCCACAATGAGAATTCGTCTTAGATTCTGCGACATCGGAACCCGGACCTCAATGAATCATCGGTCAGTCGGTCTTGGCGGAAAGGAAAAGTTATGATCTATCCCGGTTAGGGGAGCGCGGAGGCGCTGTGAGTGATCTACCTTGAAGGTTTGCAAGCTAAGTAAAACAAAACAATATATTTAATACATATATGGTTGTCAATACCTTTTTGGCATTCCACGATTGTTTTTCTTGACTTTTTAAGGCCCATCGGCAGTGGCGCGCTCAAACGACCTTTGCATTTTCTGGTGGGATTGCTTAACTTCAGTGGATTTAATAACGAAAACCAATGAGGAGAAGAGCATGACCTCCCTGTCCGAAGTGACCGTTCAGGAGTTTCAAGCGGCCCTGACACCCGAGGCTGTGCGGATGTTCCAGATCGTTCAGGGGGCGGTTGGCATGGGTGTGGCGGTTTTTCTGCTGATTGTGATTGGAATGTACGTCAACGGCTCAGCTGCAGCGGAGGCGGCGCCGGCCGATAATCCGGAAGGCCTGATGCAGGCGATGACGCTGGTCCATTTTGCGCTGCTTGCTGTCCTGCTCGTACTCTCCGCGATGCTGTTCAACGCACAATTCAGCGATGCCCGCCTGCGTTCCGGGGTCAACCTGACGCTCAACGACGCCAAAGGCCGGCCGTTGACGGACAACGGCTCGCGGTGCCTCGCCCTCATGCGGACCGCGATGATCCTGCGACTGGCGATGCTCGAGGGCCCCGCCCTGTTCGGCCTGGTGATCTGCCTGCTCGGGGCCATGAACGGATTTCTGCATACTCATCCGTTGTACTGGGTCAACGCCGCGTCCGCCCTGTATTTCATCGGCTACGTGGTTCAGACGTTTCCCAACCGTCAGCGGATGGAAGAAATCTTCCAGACCCGGGTTCTGAAGACGGCCTGACCCTGCCTCACCGTCCTCGTTGCTTTTTCCCGTCTCTACGCTTATCTTACTGCGCCGGAGACGTTCCCGTCGCAACGGGTACGAGCCTGTCCAACTTCAAAGGCGTCAGGTATGGAAACGGAAGCCTACAAGCCCAAGCATAAGCTGCGATTTGTCACCGCGGCCAGTCTGTTCGACGGACACGACGCCAGCATCAACGTCATGCGCCGCATCCTTCAGGCCTCCGGCGTGGAGGTGATTCACCTCGGACACAACCGTTCCGCGGAGGACGTCGTCAACACGGCCATCCAAGAGGACGCGCAGGCCATCGCGGTCAGTTCCTACCAGGGCGGACACATCGAGTACTTCAAGTACATGCGCGACCTGCTCGACCGGAAAGGGGCGCGGCACATCAAGATCTTCGGCGGCGGGGGCGGCGTGATCGTGCCGGACGAAATCCGCGAGCTCGAATCGTACGGCATCGACCGCATCTACTCCCCGGACGACGGCCGTCTGCTGGGCCTGCAGGGGATGATCAATGACATGATGCGCCGGACCGATTTTGCGACGGTCGAGACTATCAACAGCCATGTGAACGCGCTGTCCCCGGCCAATCCCAACGTCATCGCACAGCTCATCACGTACGCCGAGAACCTCGTCGAGGACTCTTCCAACGGCAACATCGAGGCGATCCGACAGGAACTCGACAGGGTCCGGCCGGCAAAGACGATACCGGTTGTCGGTATCACCGGTACGGGCGGCGCAGGCAAGAGTTCACTGACGGACGAACTCGTTCGCCGGTTCATCCATGACTTCGCAGACAAGACTGTAGCCATCGTTTCGGTGGACCCCTCCAAACGTAAGACGGGCGGGGCTTTGCTCGGAGACCGTATCCGGATGAACGCGATCGGCCATCCGAGGGTGTACATGCGCAGTCTGGCGACCCGTCAGTCTCACCTGGCGCTCAGCAAGTCGATCCAGGAAGCGATCGAGATCGTACGGGCGGCGGGCTTCGACCTTATCATCGTGGAAACTGCCGGTATCGGCCAGTCCGATTCGGAGGTGGTGGACCTGGTCGACCTGTCGATCTACGTCATGACGTCCGATTTCGGCGCCGCCACTCAGCTCGAGAAGATCGACATGATCGATTTTGCCGACATCGTCGTGATCAACAAGTTTGACAAGCGCGGATCGGAGGACGCCCTGCGGGACGTCCGCAAGCAGTACAAGCGCAGCCGCAAGCTGTTCGACGCTCCGGACGAGACGCTGCCTGTCTTCGGCACGATCGCCAGCCAGTTCAACGACCCGGGCGTCAACCGGTTGTACGTGCATCTCATCGAATCGGTAAAGGCGCGCACAAAGGTCGATTGGGTATCGTCGATGGCCGTGACCGAGGCGATGAGCAAAAAGAAGCACGTCATTCCTCCGGAGCGCACGCGATATCTGAGCGAAATCGCCGACACGGTGCGCTCGTATCATCGGTTTGTCGCAGAACAATCGGACGTGGCGCGGCGCCTCTATCAATTGAGCGGCTCTAAAGACACGTTTGCGCACCAGGAACGTCTGGCGGCGGGACAGTTGAAGTCGTTCGAGGTGGCCGAGGCAGGGGACGCGGACAGCGTGTCGCGCGTCAGCTTCGAAAAGGTCCGGAACGCCGACGAGACCGTCCGGGCACTCGACCGGATGATCGAGAACCTGCAGTTGCGCCTGAGGCCGGAATTCCTGAAGCGCCTCGAGTCCTGGGATGAATTCAAACGGATGTACGCACAAGACAAGATGATCACGCGCGTGCGCGACCGCGAGGTGGTGAGCGAGCTGTCCACCGCGTCCCTTTCCGGAACACGCATCCCCAAGGTGGCGCTGCCGCGGTACGGGGACTGGGGCGACCTGCTGCGATGGATCATGGAAGAGAACGTGCCCGGCGCGCCGCTCTACGACATCGTCTGCGGCCCCGGCATCGGCACCTGCCGCCA
>JBBIJR010000056.1:6471-24132 GCA_037445875.1 Bacteroidota bacterium
GTTCCCCTTCAAACGCACGACCGAGGACCCTACCCGGATGTTCGCCGGTGAGGGTACGCCCGAGCGGACCAACCGGCGATTTCACTATCTCAGCAAGGACCAGCCCTACGCGCGCCTCTCGACCGCCTTCGATTCCGTCACGCTGTACGGCGAGGATCCCGACGAACGGCCGGATATCTACGGCAAGGTCGGCAATTCCGGTGTGTCCATCTGCACACTCGACGACATGAAGAAGCTCTACGCAGGATTCGATCTGTGCGATCCCAACACGTCGGTGTCCATGACCATCAACGGCCCCGCGCCCATGATCCTCGCGATGTTCTTCAACACCGCCGTCGATCAGCAGGTCGAGAAGCACCTCCGCCGGACCGGGCAGGCGGACCGCCTCCATCATCCGCAGGTCGATCATGCCCATCCGCATTATGCTAAAGCCGTCAAGTACGACGGCGTGCTGTTCGGCTATGGTACGCTGGGCACGACCGGGGACCGCCTGGTGGACCGCGAGACGTACGAAAAGATCAAGGCCGATACCCTGCAGGTCGTTCGGGGCACCGTGCAGGCCGATATTCTGAAAGAGGACCAGGCACAGAATACCTGCATCTTCTCCACCGAGTTCGCCTTGAAGATGATGGGCGACGTGCAGGAGTACTACGTGCAGAACCGGATACGCAATCATTATTCTGTAAGTATTTCCGGCTACCACATCGCCGAAGCGGGCGCCAATCCGATTTCGCAGGCCGCCTTTACGCTGGCCAACGGTTTCACGTATCTCGAGTACTACCTGTCGCGCGGCATGAACGTCGACGATTTCGCGCCCAACCTGTCCTTTTTCTTTTCCAACGGCCTCGATCCGGAGTATGCGGTCATCGGACGCGTTGCACGACGCATCTGGGCCGTGGCCCTCAAATACAAATACAAGGGCAACGACCGATCGCAGAAACTCAAGTACCACATTCAGACGTCCGGACGCAGCCTGCACGCGATGGAGATCGGCTTCAACGACATCCGCACGACCCTGCAGGCGCTGATGGCCATTTACGACAACTGCAACTCGCTGCACACCAACGCCTACGACGAAGCGATCACCACCCCGACGGAAGAATCCGTCCGCCGCGCCATGGCCATTCAACTCATCATCAACAAGGAACTGGGCCAGGCCAGGAACGAGAATTCCCTGCAGGGCTCGTTCATCATCGAAGAGCTGACCGATCTTGTGGAGGAGGCGATCCTGGCCGAATTCGACCGGATCTCCGAACGCGGCGGCGTGCTCGGAGCAATGGAGACCATGTACCAGCGGAACAAGATCCAGGAGGAGTCGCTGCTGTACGAAACGCTCAAACACGACGGCCGGTTGCCCATCGTCGGAGTCAATACTTTCCTGAACCCTGCCGGCGAGTCTGAGCAGCGCCCCACGGAGCTGATCCGTTCGACGACGGAGGAAAAGGAATCGCAGATCCGCAACCTGCACGGCTTCTGGCACGCCAACCAGGAGCACTCTGGCGAAATGCTTAGGCGATTGAAGGACGCAGCGTTGCAGAACCGAAACCTCTTCGCGGAACTCATGGAAACCGTCAAGTACTGTTCCCTCGGTCAGATTTCCCGCACACTCTACGATGTCGGAGGCCAGTATCGAAGGAATATGTGAGCCCATTCTCAACCTACCCGTCTTCCTGGAGGACCCTGAACATGAAACGCGTCTACCTACTGCTCACCCTGTTGACCTCGTTTACCTTCGGCTGCTATGAAGTACAGCGGCACTACATCATTAACCCGGACGGATCCGGTAAAGTGCTCATCGATGCCAAACTCAGTTCCCTGATGGGTGACGATCCCGGCAAGGCGGCCAGGGAAGCCGTGAAAGGCATTCTCAAGGAGACCAGAGGCGTCGAGGCGTGGAGCGATGTGGATTTTTCTGCGCTGGAAGACGGAAGAGTCCAATTCAAAGGAACCGCCTACTTCAAAGACGTGAGCCGGATCAAGCTTCAGAACCTGGATGACTTCCGCGTATCGCTTGATCACGAATCCGGAGGAGGTCTGGTCATCCGCATCGACCAGGAACAGAAAGCGAAGAAGAAGGAGAAAGCCCGCCAGAGCACGATGCAGGAGCAGCGAAGCCGGTACCAGCAGATGAAACCCATGCTGGCGGCCATGCTTGCAACCATGAAGTCCGAACTGACGTTCCAGTTCCCCGGAACGGTGGTCTACGCGGTCAACCTGAAGCCGGTCAGTGGTTACTACGGTTTGCGCTTTGATGGAACGGCCTTGATGGCCGCCGTGGACGCTCTCATGCAGAACGACGAATGGCTGCAGCGGCGCATCCAGCAAAATCTGGATATCCAGGACGATTCGCCGCTCGGAGAAGACATCAATGAGCGGTTGTTCGGGCAGAAGGGGCCGATTGAGGTACGTCTCGCCGGACCGTTTCAGGATCTGTTCAACTACTCTTCTGAAGTGGAAAAAGCCCGGAACGGCTACGAAACCATGCTCGAGCGAATCGGACTCGCCGATCTTGTTCCGCCCAAGATGGCCACGGGAGGTGGATTCCGCAGCTTGCGGGTCGTCAAGGTCATGCTCAACAACATGGAAGATCCCGACTACGGAGCGTTCGGCACAGATCAGGTGTACCAGGTGAGCCTGCTCGGTGAACTCCCGGGAGCCGTGTTGAAGGTGAAGGAAGGCATGCTCGAAAGGGCGGTTGCCGACAACGGCTCCGACCTCCTGCCGGAGAGCGAGTGGGAACGTCAGGTATACGCCAATCTGTCCAACCGTAAGACGCACGTCCTGATGGACGTCAGATTGAGGATACCGGGCCCCGGAGTGAACGGCATTCGGGAAATCGCAGGTCATCTGCAGTACGAGGTCAGCCAGAGGAGCCGTGTCTACCGGTCTCCGCTGGTCGACTTCGCTGCCAATGCGCAACTCGGTTTCCTGAATTCGGCCGTCTCCAAGGTTCTTCCAGGCTCCTGGGACGGGGAAGGCAGCGAAGTGTATCTGCAGATCGGATCGTCCGCCGAGTCTGTCAAGGCCGTTCGACTTTTTGATGCCGCCAACGTTTCGATCGAAACCAACGCGTTCTCCGCCTCCGACGAAAGCGGCGCCGAAAAGCAATGCTCGGCGTATTTCACGGTCAACAAGCCCCTTCCCAGAAAAGGCTACGTCGAGGTGGAATTGTATGACGACGTGCAGAAATTCGTGATTCCGTTCCAAATCGGAAACCTCGATCTCCTCGGCAATCTGACCCGATAAGTATCCCAAAAACCAACCAGGCATCATCTATGCAAACCGTAGTGCTTCTTACGATATCCAACATCTTCATGACCTTTGCCTGGTATGGACACCTGAAATACAAAGATTCGCCGATCTGGCTGGCCATTCTGGCGAGCTGGGGTATCGCCTTCGTGGAGTACTGTTTCCAGGTTCCGGCCAACCGTTTCGGACACGGTCAATTCAATGCTGCGCAGCTGAAGACCATGCAGGAAGTGATTACCCTGGTGACGTTCTGTGTGTTTTCCGTTGTTTACCTGAGGGAAGAACTGAAATGGAATTACGTTGTGGGTTTCTTGCTGATGATCGCCGCCGTTTTCTTCGTTTTCAAGGAGTGGTAGGGGCGTTCCGTCGGGAGTGATTTTGTTTCTCAAGTGGATCCCGGCTCCTTGTATTGTCTGACCAGAACGGCATCGCTTCTTAAAGTGATGCGAAAGGTGAGTTTATGAAAGTCAAACACTTGACCATCGAGAATTTCAAGTCCATCAAACACATCTCCATTGATGCGGCAAGAGTCAACGTATTCATTGGCGAACCTAACACGGGCAAGTCTAACATTCTCGAGTCAATCGGACTCCTGTCCGGATTGTACTATGACCCACTTCAATTGAATGGGTTTGTCAGATACTCAAAGCTTATTGACCTGTTCCACAATCAGGACGGTACAAAACCATTCAAGATTGTGGTCAATTCGGATGGTCAAGTTGTGGGGAGTGTTGCGGATGGCTTGTACGGCATTGACATTGTCCTCGGAGACCACTCAACAAGGTTAAGGTTCTTCACCGATGGGAGGATAGACAACTCCAGTCAGATACGAACCCAAAACTGGGCCCAATTCTCCTCTTTCAAGTATTACCTATTCAAGTTGCTTACCGAATTCCGAAATCCGCGTCTCGACTGCCTAGCTCCGCCGAATGGAAACAACCTGTGCTCGCTTGCCGCTTCCAATCCAGGCATTCGTGAGATCATGGTCAGACAATTTCAAGAGTTTGGATTCGTATGAGGATAAGATTGAAATCCTGAGCCAGAAGGACGGCCTGTCGATCGGAATACCCTATCATCTCAGCTCCGATGGTATTCAACGAATCATCTTCTACCTGGCCGCGATGCGGAGCAACCGATCCTCCGTCATTATCTTTGAAGAACCGGAAGCGAATGTTTTTCCTTTCTATGTGAGTACTCTGGCCGAATCCATAGCGCTCGATGAGAACCAAAACCAATACTTTGTTGCGACCCACAATCCGTATTTCTTGCTCTCCGTGCTTGAAAAGACACCTAAGTCAGACATCAGGGTCTTCGTATGCGTTCTTCATGATGGGGTAACGGGTGTGGTCCATCTGACCGATGACGAACTGCAGGAGGTCATGGAGCTTGAACACAGCGTTTTCCACAACCTCGACCGGTTCGTTCGCAAGGAACGGCATGCATGAGAATTCATGTCGAGTGCTTAACAGACAAGTATCTCATATCGGCACTCATGCGTAAACACAGGTTCTCTGGAAGGAACATCATTGACTCCGGTAACAAGGATCGGGTGTTGAAGAGCGTCGAGAAGGCATCAGCAGGAATCGGCATCATTCACCAGGATCCACATGCCCACCGGAGAAGAGCGATGAATTCATACACAGAAACTGGTCGTATCGGTTCGCTCATTCTTTACAGCCACAAAGATTCAGCCAAGTACATCGTCGAAATCTGTCCGCGGCTCGAAGACTGGTTATTGTTGAGGTCGCAGAAATCCCACATAGATCCATCGAAATTCAACTTGGATGTGAGCGCAAAGCACTGGCACGTATTGCAGATCAACAGGAACCAGAGTTACTAGCAATTTATTAATGAGCTTGTCAAAAGAGATACGGAGATACAGGAATTGGGGAACTTCCTTGTGAGGCACTTCAAGAAGGACAAGAAGTAGTCCGAGAAGACGAACTCTGGCGATAATCGATCCGGCTGTTCAGATCCTGACTGCCCTGCGAAACAGGACAAACCATGGGAGCACTCAGACTCTTCAACAGACGGAGAGTTTGATAATCTGAATCATGGAAAACGTTTCTGCGATCACCTTCGTTCTCGGCAGATTTCCTGTCCGTCTCGAATTCGGTTTAGCCAGTCACATACATCTTACCACCACCGTACTCCAGTACCTTCGCTCTCTCACCCATCACAAAGGCGTAAAGGAAGGCTGTGCCGAAGGCGACTGCGGCGCGTGCACGGCAGTACTGGCCGAACCACAATCCGACGGCACGTTCCGTTATTTCGCCGTCGATTCGTGTCTGCTATTTATGCCCATGCTGCACGGCAAGTGGCTCCTGACCGTCGAGGATCTCTGTCCGCCGGAAGGTCCGCTGCATCCGGTGCAGCAGTCCATGGTGGACGCTCACGGGGCCCAGTGCGGTTACTGCACGCCGGGCATCGTGATGTCCCTTTTCGCCCTGTACAAGAACCACAACCAACCCTCGAGAGAAACGATCGATGATGCGCTAACGGGCAACCTTTGCCGCTGCACCGGGTATCGTCCAATCGTCGAGGCGGCCTCCAGAGCTTGTGTCCACGGCGGACGGGATTCGCTTACGGCGCAGGAGCCGAACGTACTGGAACTTCTTCGCTCGCTGCCGGACGATTCGCTCGACCTGCGCACATCCGATCAACGATATTTCAGGCCATCCACTCTGACCGAGGCGCTTCGTGTCCGTGCGGGCCATCCCGATGCGGTCGTCATCGCCGGAGCGACCGACACCGCCCTGCGCGTCACCAAACAGCACGAACAGCTCCAGAAGGTCCTCGATCTTTCCGGCGTCCCCGAACTGAAGGAGTTCCGCGTGCAGGACGATCGCGTGATCGTCGGAGCCGGTCTGCCGTTGAACCGTCTGATGCCGCTCGTGCGCGAGCGCTTGCCGGCCCTGTACGACATGCTGCAGGTGTTCGGTTCACCTCAAATACGCAACCTGGCCACGCTGGGCGGCAACCTCGGCACGGCCTCCCCGATCGGCGACACGCTGCCGGTCCTGATGGCGTACGGCGCGCAGGTCACGGTGCAAAGCAGAACCGGCATCCGGACACTTCCGGTGGAGCAGTTCATCACCGGATATCGGACGACCGCGTGCCGTGAGGACGAGTTGATCACATCCGTTGAGATTCCGAAGCCGGTGGAACGCACGTGGATTCGATCGTACAAGGTTTCGAAAAGGAAAGACCTCGACATCTCCTCCGTGAGCGCGGCGTTCAGGCTCACTCTGAACGAGCACGATGCCGTGCAAGACGTCCGGTTAGTCTTCGGAGGCATGGCAAGAACGACGCAGCGGGCCGCGCGGACGGAGAACTTCCTGCGCGGCCGTTCGTGGGACCGGAACACGGTCGAGCGTGCGGTTGAAAGCGTCGATGGCGATTTCAATCCGATCAGCGACGTGCGGGCAAGTGCGGAGTTCCGGCGCGTGGCGGCGAGAAACCTGCTCTTGAAATTCTGGCAGGAGACGTCGGAGGCGCAGGAAGGGACGGCGGTATGAGCCGGACGGTTTCGCACGAGAGCGCCGTACCGCACGTCACCGGACGCGCGGTGTACGTTGACGACATGCCGATGGACCAGCGGATGCTGCTCGGCCGCGTAGTGTACAGTCCGCATGCGCGCGCCCGCATCCGGTCTTTTGATCTCGAGGATGCCCGGAGATGTCCGAGCGTGCATGCGGTGCTTTCTGCCCGGGACATCCCCGGTGTGAATCAAATGGGTCCCGTTGTGCACGACGAGCTATGCCTGGCCGACGGTGACGTCCATTTCATCGGGCAGGCCGTTTTTCTCATTGCTGCCGAAACCGAGGAGGCGGCCCGGGAAGCTGAACGGCGGATTCGAGTCGATTACGAGCCGCTGGAGGCCGTGTTGGACATCGAAACGGCCATGGCGATGGACCGCCTGATGGGACCGGAGCGGCGAATAAACCGGGGTAACGTCGAGCAGGCCTTCGTCTCGGCTCCCCATGTACTGAGCGGCGAACTCCGGACCGGTGCGCAGGAGCACTGGTATCTGGAGACGCAGGCCTGTCTCTGCGTGCCCGGCGAAGGCCGCGAGATCACCGCGTACAGCTCCACCCAGCACCCCAGTGAAACCCAGGCGGTCATTGCCGAAGTGCTCGGCCTGGCCAAGCACGAAGTCGTCGTCGAGGTGCGGCGGATGGGGGGCGCGTTCGGAGGTAAAGAAACGCAGGCCAATCACGTGGCCGCGTGGTGCGCACTCCTGGCGCAGGTTACGCACCGCCCCGTCAAGATCAGGCTCTTCCGCGACGACGACCAGATCATGACCGGCAAGCGTCACCGGTTCCTCATCCGCTACCGGACCGGTTTCGACGACAACGGAACGATTCAGGCGGTTCGATTCGAGCTCAACTCGGACGGCGGCGCAGCCACGGACTTGTCCTTTGCGATCATGGAGCGGGCCATGCTCCATTGCGACAATGCCTACTTCATCCCCAACATGGAAGTGACCGGACGCGTGTGGAGGACCAACCTGCCCTCCAACACCGCCTTTCGGGGATTCGGCGGCCCGCAAGGCATGGCGGGAATCGAAACCATTATAGACCGGATAGCCCGCTATCTGAAAAAGGACGCAGCGGAAATCCGGTTCAAGAATTTCTACGACCTCGATGCGAACAATGTCACGCACTACGGCGAGACCGTCGAGAATAATCGGCTCTTCCTGCTGTACGAACAATTGATGGAGTCTTCGGAGTATCTCCGCCGGCGGGAAAAAGTCCGCCTGTTCAACGAGCGGAACGAATTCTTCAAGAAGGGTCTGGCCGTCACACCGGTCAAGTTCGGCATCTCCTTCACGACCGCTTTTCTGAACCAGGCCGGCGCGCTCGTTCATATTTACAAAGACGGCAGCGTGCTCGTCAACCACGGCGGCACCGAGATGGGCCAGGGCCTTCACACCAAGATCCGTCAGATCGCTGCGGTGGAACTTGGCCTTCCACTCGAGGCGGTTAAGGTAAACGCAACGAGCACCGCCAAGGTACCCAACACATCCGCTACTGCGGCTTCGGCCGGGACCGACCTCAACGGCATGGCCGTCAAGAATGCCATCGACACGCTCAAAGAACGCATGGCACCCGTGATGGCAAAGTGGTTCAACGACCGGCAGCCGCCCGAGGCATCCCGGACCGAAGACATCGTTTTCGAAAACGGTTTCATCGCGGACCGCCGGCACATCGAGCGGCGAATCCCGTTCGCCGAAGCGATGCCGATCCTCGTCATGCGACAGGTGAGTCTGAGCGCGACCGGATACTATCGAACACCGAACATCGGGTTTGACCGTGAAGAAGGGACCGGGCGGCCGTTCCATTACTACGCCTTCGGCATGGCGGTCACGGAAGTGACCGTGGACACGCTCACCGGCTATCACCGCATCGAGCGAACAGATATCCTGCACGATGTCGGCAACTCGATCAATCCCGGCATCGATATCGGACAGGTCGAGGGCGGCTACATCCAGGGTGTAGGCTGGTGCACGACGGAAGAGTGCAAATGGGACGAGCACGGGCGTTTGCTGAACCACTCGCCCGACACGTACAAAATCCCTGGTGTGCAGGATATTCCGCGCGATTTCCGGGTATCGCTGCTCTCCCAAGTACCGAACCCGAACACGATCCACGGCAGCAAAGCCGTAGCCGAACCGCCGTTCATGCTGGCCCTTTCGGCATGGCTCGCGATCAAAGACGCCGTCTCGGCCGTGGCGAACCACGAAGTCGAGCCGGATTTCTCGCTCCCCGCGACAAACGAGGTCATTCTCCTTGCCATCGAGAAGCTCCGGAAGCGTCAACCCTCGCGTGCGGCGGTAGCCCGATGACCCGCACGCTCCCGCCCATCGCTTGAAATCACCGATGCCGTTGTTCCACCGAGATCGCATTACGGGGCTGCTTGTTTATCCTCTCGGAGATCTTCTGGCCCAGTTGATACTGCATCAACTCAGCCTTGGCCGGACCGCAGCGCTGGCGTTGGCCGGCAGCCTGATCTATGCGGAAGAAATTCCACGCTGGTTCTCTTTCATCGAGCGCCGGACCGGGCACTGGCTGCTCAAGACCCTCTTAGCGCTGTTGTACTTCAATCCGGTCTGGATAGCCCGTCATCTTTTTTTCATCGCGGTTGGTGAAGACATTTCACTGCTCGGCGGGTGGGACAGCGCAGGATTCGCGCTGCTTGCCTGTTTACAAGCAGGCCTCCGATCGTTCATCGGTGCGGTCGTGTTGTCCTTGATCGGGAATTACCTTATTCAAAACGTCGTTTCCCTCCGGCACAGGTTCCTCGCCAGCGCGGTCTTCAGCGGGCTGATGGCCCTTTACTACGCTGTTTCGGTTGTCCTGTTCAGCTGATTCCGTCCGCACAAACGCTCGAAGGACTCTTGTGCCGGCGAAGGAACAAAAGGCTTTCGCTTATCTTCCGGTTCGACTATACTTTCCGAGAGCTGACGCACATTTGTGAACGAAACGGGCGGACAACCATGTCGAAGGAAAGCATTTTGATTGGCATCGCCGGAGGCACCGCCTCGGGCAAGACCTCCGTCTCACGGCAGATCGTCGAACACCTGGGAGGTCCGAAGCGGGTGGTGATCATCGCTCAGGATTCGTACTACAGGGACCTGTCGGACCGGCCGCCCGAAAAACGAATGGACTTCAATTTCGATCATCCGGACGCTTTCGACAACGATCTGCTCATCGACCATCTGGAACACGCCCTTCGCGGCGAGACGATCGAAATCCCGCAATACGATCACAAGACGCACGTCCGTCTGAAACCGACGACGGTCATCGAGCCTCACAAGGTCATCCTGCTCGAAGGTATTCTGATCCTCGAGAACCCCAGGCTGCGCGATTTGATGGACATTAAAGTCTACATCGAAACGGACGCCGATCTTCGTTTCATCCGGAGGTTGAAACGGGATATCGCCGAACGGGCGCGTACGATCGAATCTATCATCGACCAGTACGAGCGGTTCGTACGCCCGATGCACCTGCAGTTTGTGGAACCGTCGAAGCGCTACGCCGACCTCATCCTTCCGCACGGCGCCGAGAACAAGGTGGGGGTAGATTTCCTGATGACCAAGATCCGCTCGCTGCTCGCCGACTGAGGTCTACCGGGCCCATCGCGGAATCTCGTCCAGCCGGAATCCAAACGCGCTTTCGGCAAGCATTCCCATCATGGTGGTGATCACCACCGCCGCGATCAGGTTGAGGATGACCCCCGCTCTGGCCATCTGCGGAATCGTGAGCTGACCGCTCCCGAAGACGATTGCGTTCGGCGGGGTGGACACGGGCAGCATGAATGCGCAGGACGCGGAGACGGCCGATGGGATCATGAGAGCGAATGGATGGAGGCCGAGCGAAACGGCCATGGTAGCCATTACCGGAAGGAACATCGTCGCAGTGGCCGTATTCGATGTTACCTCCGTCAGGGCCATCGTCAGAAGACAGGCCCCCGCGACCAGAGCGAGGAGCGGCAGACCGGCCAGTCCCCTCACGTTCGCACCGATCCAGTCTGCGAGGCCGCTCGACATGAATCCCTCCGCCAGAGCGAATCCTCCTCCGAACAGCAGCAGGATGCCCCACGGGAGCTTGACGGCCGTCGTCCAATCGAGCACGAATTCGTGTTTCTTTATGTCTACCGGCAGCACAAACAACAGAAGCGCTCCGATGACGGCCACCGTGGAATCCTGAATGTGACGGGCCCACGGAAATAATCCCGTCCATCCCGGTACCGTCCAGACACCCGTGTTCAAGTCCTGCCGGAATATCCATGCCGCGCAGGTCGCCGTAAAGACCGCGAGCGTCAGCTTCTCACCCCGGCTCAGCGGACCAAGCGCCGCCAGTTCCTTCCGCACCACTTCCCTTCCGCTCGACACCGCCTTCCCCGGTCGGAACGCTACGAACGTCAGATACAACCACGCAATCGGAAGAAAGACCACCATGAACGGGACACCGATTTTCATCCATTGGACGAACCCGATCTCCGGAGCGTTGGGGAAGAGGGCCCGCACCTGCCCGGCGAAGACCAGATTGGGAGGCGTCCCGATGAGCGTGGCAATACCGCCGATGCTGGCCGCATAGGCGATCCCCAACATGAGCGCTGCACCGAACGCCGTGGGCCCCGCTTCGTCCGGTCCCGCAAAGAACGTGACGAGCGCCAGTCCGATCGGCATCATCATCATGGCCGTGGCCGAGTTCGACACCCACATGGAGAGGAAGGCGGTCGCGACCATGAATCCGAGCACCAGTTGTCTTGGGCGCCCGCCCACACGGGCCACGATGAGGAGCGCCACACGCTTATGAAGGTTCCATTTCTGCATGGCCATCGCGATGCAGAATCCACCGAGGAAGAGATAGATGTTCTGATCGGCGTAGGGTGCGGCCGTCTTCGCGGCGTCGAGAATACCCAGCAGCGGAAAGAGCGCGAGCGGCAGCAGCGACGTGACGGGGATCGGCACCGCCTCCGTGATCCACCATCCGATCATGAGGAGGGCTACGGCGGCCGTGCGCTGACCCGTAGGTGACATGCCGGCCGGCACCGGAACGGATATCATCAAGACAAACATCGCCGCTCCGGCGATAAGCCCGACCCATCGCCTGCGGCTCGACCTGTCAGCTGCAGCAGAGACGATATCGCACCTCACACCGACCGAAGCATGCGTTCGGCAATGATCCGGCCGTGAAAACGACCGTTCTCGATGAACAACTTGTTCGTGTTTTTCCTAGCCGAGACGGAACCCGCCACGAACAGGCCCGGCACATGGGTTTCGAGCGTGTCGGGATTATGTTCGGGTACCAGTGTGGCCGGATCCACACGGACGCCGCATGATTCCAGAAACTGCGTGTCCGGATGATAACGGTCAGAGCAAACGAAATTGTTCGGCAGGATCTTCCTCTCTCCCGACGGAGTATGACGCACCGTCACCGTTGTCCCCGAGATTTCCGTCACGGTCGATTCGAGCAAAAGAGCGATGGCCTGGTCCCGAACCCGATTGAGGAAGTCGGGGAGAACCCAGTACTTTACACTTTCTCGAATCTCGGCCCGCCGGTGTACGACCGTGACGCGTGCGCCGTAGCGATGAAGTTCCAGCGCGGCGATGCAGGCGGAATTCTTGCCTCCGATGATGAGCACATCCTTGTCGAAGTAGGGATGCGGATCCGTGTAGTAGTGCGAGACCTTCGGCAGGTCCTCACCCGGGATGCCGAGGCGGTTCGGATGATCGTAGTAACCCGTTGCGAGAATGACGAAGCGGGCCCCGTATCGCAGGTTCCGGACGTGGGTATCGGACGTTACGACCGTGAATCCGGCCTTTTCACGGCGGATGGCTGTGACACGCTCGTACGTTCGCACGTGCAGACGGTAGTACTGCGCGACCCGTTTATAATAATTAAGCCCTTCCTCTCTCGTGGGTTTCGGCTGACTGGTGGAGAAGGGCACGTCGCCGATTTCCAACAGATCGGCCGTGGTGAAAAAGATCATGTTGGCGGGAAAGTGGTAGATCGAATGGGTCAGGCAGCCTTTTTCGATCACGACCGTGCGAAGCTCCCGCCGCGTACACTCGATGGCGCACGACAGCCCCGTCGGGCCGGCGCCCACGACCACTACATCAAGCGTCTCCGCTTCCGTCAAAACGCATCCTTTCCTGCAGGGGCTTTTCACCCGCGGGCAGCAGTTGCTTTCTCGTTTTGAGATTGTGGATCTGTTTCAATAGGATAGAGATGGCCTCGTCCAGCTGGGCCGTTTCTTCTTCGCTTTCCTCGGTGTGCTGCATCACGTCCCTCAGCGATTCGAGCTTTTTCTCGAGCTGGTCGAGCTGGATGGCCGCGATGCAGTCGTGCACATCGTACGCGAACATCTCATCGATCAGCAGACGCGTAATGGCCCGTTGAATGTCTTCCGGAAACGCCGACGCAACAGACTCCGACGTGTACGATTCGTTGAGCATGTACTGCGAATAAATGTGCCCGACGACTCTGCGGATCGCCTCTTGCTGGAAATCTTCGGGGCGTAGATGCGAAAAAATGTACTGGGCCTGAACGGGATTTCCGGTCAGCAGCGCCCGGAGGATTCCACGTTCCGCGTGCTGGATGCGTTCCGCCAGAACGGGTTTGGCGGCCTCGGGCGGTCGGAGGGTTTTTCCCTCGGACGGGACGGGCGCCACCGGCTGACGGGAGAGTTTATGAAGTTCAGACCGCAGTATGATTTCATCCAGCCGCAGGCGGTCTGCGATCTCCGATACGAACGCACTCGCCTTGATCGGATCGCGAAGCCCGGCCAGCACCTGCAGAAGCTCGCGCGCTGCCTGCGTCCGCGCATGCACATCGCTCAACTTGTCTTCCCGTTCCCACTGATGAATCCGAAAATCGACGTATGGCTCCGCCCCCGCGACCAGGCCCTCGAACGCCTCTGTACCGTTGGCACGGAGGAACGAATCGGGATCGTGTTCCGCGGGCAGCACCACGATATGCACCCGCAGGCCGGCCTGGAGCATCACCGCTCCACCCCGCTGGGCCGCCCTCACGCCGGCGGCGTCGCCGTCGTACACCAGCACGACGTTCTGCGTGAATCGGCGGATCAGGTTGGCCTGATCGACGGTAAACGCCGTCCCGCTCGAGGCTGTGGCGTAGCGGAAGCCGTGCTGATGCAGCATCAGGCAATCGGCGTAGCCCTCGACGATCAGGATGCGGTCCTTTTCCTTGATGGCCTCACGCGCCTGGAACAGACCGTAGAGCGTGCGGCCCTTGTGATAGATCGGACTTTCCGGCGAATTCACGTACTTTGGAGAATCCTGCTCGTCGCGCAGCTGGCGCCCTCCGAATGCGATCACACGGCCCGATGCATTGAAGATCGGGAACATCACGCGATGACGGAACCGGTCGTAGAATCCTCCGTCCTTTCGCGGCAGGATGAGCCCCGCCTTTTCGACGAGAACCTGGTCGATGGAACGTGCCTTCGCAAATTCCACCACCGCGTCCCACCGGTCCGGCGCATAGCCGATTCCGAAGGTGGTCAGGACTTTTTCACTTAATCCGCGTTGCTTAAGGTAATCCCGCGCTTCCGCCCCGTTCGGGCTCTGCAGCTGATCGTAGTAGAATCGTGCCACCGTCTTGTGAAGAAAATACAGACCTTCGATGTCGGAACGCCGTTCCTCTTCTTCCTCGGAGTCACCGGTCGGAAGGTCGATATTGTACTTCCCGGCCAGGAACCGGATCGCTTCGGCGTAACCGACCTTCTCGTAATTGCGGATGAAGGAGATCGCGTCGCCGCCTACACCGCAGCCGAAACAATAGAAAATCTGTTTTTCGGCGTTGACCGTGAACGAGGGCGTCTTTTCGTTGTGGAAAGGACAGAGACCGACATAATTCCTTCCGCGCTGTTTGATCGCGACGTACTGAGACACGAGTTCTACGATATCGACCGTGCTCTTGATCTCTTCGATCTTGGATTGCGGAATCCTCATGAAGCTCAGCCCACCCCCTGATGGATCGCCTCCAGCAGCGACACGACAATCTCGTGGCCCGAGGAAGGATTGTGCTGCCGAAGGTGGAACACGAAAAGGAGTTCCATCACGCTGCCGCTGATGATGGGGATGCGCAGGTTATCGCTGGCACGCATGGGGATCAACTCGACTCCCGCGGCAAGGATCGCTCCGATCAGGCGGATCCAGAACGGTACGGCGGGCAGCAGCACACTTATCAGGACACACGTTACCAGAAACGCCAAACTGCCCTCCAGCGTCTTGTCGAAGATGCGGTGCGTTCCGAACCGGCGGCCCACGAGGGCAGCGATGCCGTCACCGAAGATCAGATACAGCAGGCACAGGACGGCGATGTCCCGGTGAAACGCCAGAATCACGAGGAACGAAGAGATCAGCAGATACGTGGCGCCGGAAGTACGCTCGGCCTCCTCGCTTCGGAGCATGGTACCGAAGATCCGATGGAACAGAACATTGAACGGTGCGTGGACCATCCGGACGTATTCGACGATCACGGCTGCGCCGAGCAGGCTGCCGATCACGAACAGCGCCGTCGTGCGGTCCGTCAGGTAGTACCCTGCAGGAATCGCGCACGCGGAGAAATGGAACAACTTCCGCCGGATTTCATGGGTCGCTTCTGCGTAGGAAGGCGGTACGATCTCTTGCACCGGGGACTCGGGTACCTGGCTCATCTCCGCCGAATCCGAGCGCCCTCAGCGGACCGTTTTGTTGAGCAGTCCGACGATCTCGCGGTGTACGGTTTCCACCGTCTGATCGCCGTTGAGGTAGTGCAGTTTGCCGCATTCGGCATAGTACCCTCTCAGCGGCGCGGTCTCCTTTTCGTAGACCTGTAATCGCGTCTCGATGGCCTGGCGCGTGTCGTCGGACCGCTGATAGATCTCTCCCCCGCATTTGTCGCAGACGAAATCCACCCTGGGGCGTAGAGAGATCCTGTTGTACACGGCGCCGCACCGTTTGCAGACCATCCGGTTGGATAGACGTTCGATCAGATTCTCCTGCTGCACCGAGATGTCGATGACTAGATCGAGCGCAATGTCAAGTTTCTCAAGCAGTCGGTCCAGCGCCTGGGCCTGATGGATCGTGCGGGGAAAGCCGTCGAGGATGAAACCCGTTTTCGCGTCGGTCTTGCCCAACCGTTCCTCGACCAATCCGATGATCAAGTCGTCCGGAACGAGCGCGCCCCGGTCCATGAACGACTTCGCTTTCCGGCCGAGCGGCGTGTCTTGTTTGATGGCTTCGCGCAGCATGTCGCCGGTTGAGATTTGAGGAATATTGTACTTCTCGACGAGCAGTTTCGCCTGGGTCCCTTTGCCGACTCCGGGCGCACCCAACAGCAGTAATCGCATGGTGCCTCTCCTTGCTAGGTCGAGGGCTCCGCGGTTTCCGCAGGAACGGAACGCGTGAATACCTCGCCCCTCAGCTTTGCCAACACAAATCGAAGATTCTGAGTTTCCGTATACCGTTCCGCATCGAAATCGGGATGGGCCGTCTTGCGGAACTTCATGTAGTAAATGGTTCGGCCCATCTTTTTCCATTTTCTTTCATACTTGGTTTCGAGGTAACCCGGTTGAGACCGGGCGTACCCCTCTTCGTATTCGGAGGAGAAACAGCCTGCGGCGGCCGCACTCTCGACGACCCAATCGCGGTATTCAACGTCGTCGGTGGCCAGTGTCAGCGTACCGCGCATTTTACGGGCAAGCAGCTGCAGCGTCGCAGAATTCACCAGCCGCCGTTTCTTGTGCTTCTTCTTGAACCACGGATCGGGATAATTGATATAGACGTTTTCCACGCTCTCGTCGGCAAACAGCCTCCACACGAGCAGTTTCGCATCGCCGACCAGCAGCCGGCCGTTGGTCACACCCGCGCGCTGCAATCGGCGGTCGGCCTTCCTGACGTATTCACCCACGAGTTCGATGCCCACCATGTTGCGGGAGGGGTTCTGCTCGGCGAACGGCACCAGAAAACTACCGTTGCCGATGCCGATCTCTAAGTCGAGTAGACGGTCGTTGCCGAAGACCTCCGCCCAGTCGAGGGGGGCTCCCGTGCGCACCCGCTCCCGGATCTCGTCGCGTTTCCAGTTCACAATGAATACCGGCGGCTGCATACATTACCGGTCCTTGAAATTTGGCTTGCGTTTCTCCAGAAAGGCGGCCAGGCCCTCTTTCATGTCGTGTGATCCGTACAGTTCGCCGAAGCACGAGGATTCAACGTCCATACTCCTTTCAATGTCGACGCGGCTGCCGAGTCCGATGGACTTCAGGGCCTTGGCGATGGCGAGTCCGCTCTTGCCGTTCAACCTGGAGGCGACTTTCCTGGCCTCCTCCAGCAGGGAGTCCTTGCTGACGACCTTGTTCACCAGACCGATCGCGAGCGCTTCTTCCGACCGTATCGGGTCGCCGGACAGGATCATTTCGGTCGCCTTGCTCATACCGACGATGCGAGGCAGCCGCTGCGTGCCTCCGAATCCGGGTATGATGCCCAGCGTGATTTCCGGAAGTCCCAACATCGCCCGATCGGACGCCACGCGCAGATGGCAGCTCATGGCCAACTCCAGTCCTCCTCCCAGGCAGAACCCGTTGATCGCGGCAATCACGGGCTTGGGACCGTTCTCGAGTTTGAGGAACACCTTCTGGCCGAAACCCGACATTTCCTTGGCCTGTTGCGCGTTTGTCAGTTTCGAGATCTCGTCGATGTCGGCCCCGCTGGCGAACATCTTGCCTGCTCCCGTGAGGATGATCACCTTCACGTCTGTGTTTCCGTGAAGTTCGTCCAACATCCGGTCGAGGTCCTGCAGCAGGGCCATCTTCAGGCTGTTGGCCGGAGGATTGTTCAACGAGACCGTGGCGATCTTGTCGGTTATCTCGAGCTGCAGGTGTTGATAGGACATGACGGGG
>JBBIJR010000057.1:0-23156 GCA_037445875.1 Bacteroidota bacterium
GCACTCGTCGTACGGCACGCATGCTCGACAAGATTGTGATGCTGAAAGGTTCGCCGACGCTCGTATCGGACAGCGCGGGGATCGCCTATGTGTGCTCCACCGGCAATCCGGGCATGGCCACCGGTGGGAGCGGGGACGTACTGACGGGCATCATCGGTGCTTTCCTGGTTCAACATATCATTCCCGTCCAGGCGGCCTACGCGGGCGCCTACGTTCATGGTCTGACAGGGGACCTTGCCAGGGCCGACAAGAGTGAGCCAGGGCTGATTTCCTCCGATCTGATCGAGTACCTGCCCAAAGCATTCCAACATCTGCAAATTGTATAGGAGCCGATGAAAAGACGAATCCTCCTGGCGAGCCTGATCGCTGCGGTGGTGGTCTTGGCCGCGGCCTGGTTTATGCGCCCTCGAATCGAGGCCTACCTGTATCGCCAGCGCGTCGACCGGGACAACGCCGAGACGATGAAGGCGATCACCTCCAAGGATGTGATCACCCAGGAGCTCCTGGACTCGATCCAACAGTCGGCCGTCAAGCCGGTCGTGCCGGAACGGGCCTATCTCGAAGTCCCGAGCTTTTGCCAGTCGCCGTATCCCACGGAGGACAGTTGGAGGTTCCACAAGGAGAGCTGCGAAGAAGCCGCGGCACTGCAGGCCGTTTACTACTGGAGGGGCATCAGGGATGTGAAGCCGGCAGAAGTCGATCGTACGCTTCGCGACATGGTTGCCTGGCAGGAAAAGCACTTTGGCGAACACAAGGACATCCACGCGGACTCCGTCAAGCTGCTCTTGACGGGATACTTTGGATACCTGCCGGAGGAGGTCAGGATCCTGCGCAAGGCCACGATCCTGGACATCAAACAGCATGTGGCGCAAGGTTATCCCGTCATCGCGCCGACATATGGCCGAGCTCTGAAGAACCCGTACTACACTCCGCCCGGGCCCGAATACCACATGGTGACCGTCATAGGTTACACCCGGGATCGGATCATCACCAACGACGTCGGCACCAAGAGGGGCAAGGATTACACGTATGACCTTGAGACTTTCCGCAAGGCGATGGAAATGGAAGGCGGCGATTGTCTGGTGATCATCCCCACGGGGCGGGCATCGGCCATGCCTGCTCAGGAACGACGCTTCCAGTAGCCATAGACGGGGATGCCTGAAAGGACAAGGATCAATCCGAGGCCTGAATTGCGAACGTCCCCGATGAAGATGTAGATGATGAACAAAAGAGAGATTGTGATGTAGACGATCGGGATGACGGGGTATCCCCAGACACGATACGGCCTATCCAGGTCCGCCCGCCGCCGCCGAAGTATGAACAAACCGACCACGGTCAAGACGTTGAACAATAGGGAGGCAAACGTCGTGTACGTGAGCAAATCGCTGTACGTTCCGCTCAAGGTAAGGAGAGAGGCCCACAGCCCTTGCAGGGCCAACGCCACGACGGGCGTTTTGAACGATGGATGCAGCCGGTCCACGCTTCGAAAAAAAAGTCCGTCCCTGGCCATGGCATAGTAGACGCGCGCCCCCGAAAGGATCAATCCGTTGTTACATCCGAACGTCGATATCAGAATGGCGACGGCAATAAGGCTCACACCGATCGGTCCGAAGAGGACCTGCGCAACCTCGGCGGCGATGCGATTGTCGGGTATCCCCGCCATCTGAGACGCCGGGATGATGTACACATATGCTGCCGTCGTCAGCGTGTACACGAGGCCGGTGATCCCGGTTCCCACGACCAGTGCCATCGGCAGCGTACGACGGGGCTCCCTGACTTCTTCTGCAATGAACGTGACCGAGTTCCATGCATCGTAGGCAAAGAGCGCCTTCGACATCGCGACGGCAAAAGCGGCCAGGAAACTCATTTGAACGGCCTCGTTTACCTGAGGGGTCAGTACCGGCGTGAAGTGATTCCACGAGCCGCGGCTCCAGAAAAAGGCGAGGAGAATGAGTACTACCAGTACGCCTACTTTCGTAATCGTAAAGAAATTCTGCACGAGCGCTCCCAGCCGCACACCGAAGACGTTGATCACCGTCAGCAGCGCAATGCTCAGGATCCCGACGATCTGGGCCGAATTCACCGCAAGGGGACCGATGTTGAAGACGGTGTGAGACTCCGACAGGAGGGGGAAGAACACGCCTAAATATTTGGCGAAGGCGACGGCGACCGCGGCGATAAAACCAGTCTGGATCACGAGAAAGACCGTCCAGCCGTATAAGAAACCCAGCAGGGGAGAATAGGTCTCGCGCAGGTACACGTACTGGCCGCCCGCGTGCGGCATGGAGGCGGCAAGTTCACCGTAACAAAGTCCGCCCAGGATCGTGAACACGCCGCCGAACAGCCACATCAACACCAGCAAGCCCGGTGTCTGCACGTATCCCGCCATCAACGACGGAGCGATGAAGATGCCCGACCCGATCATCGAGCCGATGATGATCGTCGAGGCATCGAGCAGTCCGAGGCCTTTTACAAAGCCGTTGTTGGTCGATTCGCTGGAAGCTGGCATCATGTGTGCAGTTTCATCACATGCGGTAGCTCAAAGAGACCCGCCAGGCGCTGAGCGATGCAAGATCTCCTTCTGTGACCAGGTCGATCACCAAGTTATCATACCGATAGCCCAGACCGAAACTGTAGCCAGAGGTAATCTGTTCCGTCGTACGTTTGTTTCGGGCAGTCGTTTTGTCGAATTTGAATTGCTGCCAACTGTAGGATGCGAAGGCGCCGGATCTCAGTTTCAGATGTCCTGTCAGGTTAAGTTCGATTCCCAAGGGAAGCACAAGTTGTGCGTCGTACTGGTGATAATCGGTATCGTCATCGATCACCGTCGTGTCCGGTCCGTACTCCGGCCCCGAAGTTTCGGTGAAGGACAGGACAGCAATTCCTTGCTCCGGATGGCGTGCCCTGCCGTATCGGAAATAGCTTCGTATCGCACCGGCAACGGTAAGACGTTCGTTATTCCATTCCGTCCCAACGCCCAACGAGCCTGAGGCCAGCCAGCCGTCCTGCGAAGGCCTATCGGTGAGGATTGTCATTGACCTTTCGGAATAAAGGGTATCGTACGTATACGCGAGGGAGTCACTTTCGAAGTCTTCGCCGGCGAATGCCTCTGATGCGTTGAAACTAACATAGCCGGCCCCCACCAAAAGGACCAAAGACTGGCGGTCCGAAAGGCGCCGCTTCCATACGACGTTGGTCCGGAATGCATGTGCCTTTGCATCTCCGTTCGTCCTTTCCGATCTGCGTGTCGTGTCGGCTTCACGCGTGAACGACACGGTATCGACGTCCGCATACGTGTACGCGTAGAAGTACGTGCGGTCCTGTTCCAGATCGATGTGGGTGTTCTCGTAGGTCAGCGTGGCGTCCATAGACCAAGAATCGTATGACTTCCTCACGAGTCCCAACCGGAGACTGTGGGTATAGTCGGGGATCTTCACACGATAGACGTCCTTGCTGTGCGATGTACGACTGGGGTCAGGTCCTTCAACAGAAACATTCTCCGAACGGAACCCCGTCAGCGGCGATAAGCGGACAAGTACGTAATCGAGCCCCAGCAACCCATACGCGGTGTTCTTCGCGAGGATCGCGTGAACATCGTAGGAGCGGCTCCTGCTGGTCTGGTCGCTGGAACTCCACTCCTCACGGATCGTTCCACTGTAGTAGCTAATGGTCGGAGGTCGTACTTCGAAGCGTTCTTGTGCCGAACGGTAGACTTGGCCGCCGACGTAGAGACCTCCGTACCATGCACTTCCCATTAAAGGCCGCTCCAGCCGAGTTTGATACGACTCGTGTAACCCCTGCCAAAGTCCAGGATGGCGGACCCTGTGTCCCACCGTGCGACGGTGGCGGGGTTCCTGAAGAGGTCGCTTACGGGGTCCTCACTTACGCCGATCAGCTGAGTACCCATCGACGTCAGGCGGGGAGAAACATAGTCCGATCGGTTGAGAGTCACACCGGTCAAGCTTCGTTCGGACAGGGTTTGGGCGTACAGGGCCGGCACAAAGGCCGCAAGCATGAACATACACCGGAACATGGCTGCCTCCCAGGGCTAAGAGATCGGGAATGCGCTCCGGCCTACGGTGCGTATTGGAACTTGGAGTTCATCCCGGAGGCTGTTGATAGATCTATGGTCATTGACTACTCGATCCAGCTTACGCAGTTCTTTCCAATCTGTCAACGGAAAACTGTGTGCTCCTCCGGCCCTCCTCTTCCCTGTCGGCACACAGTGGATCAGGTGCCGAACGGATTCTTGATTACCGCTGTGTCCCACCGTCGCAGATAGTCATCCGTCACGGAGCGAATCACTTTCCCCAAAAGAACCAAGCCGATCAGATTGGGAATGGCCATCAACGCGTTACCGATGTCCCCGAAGTTCCACACGATTCGCAGATACTGGCCTTGGAGTACGGCCCCAAAGAAGACGAACACGCAGAATGCATAACGATAGACAATCACGCTTTTCACGCCCCAGAGGTACTTGGCCCCCTGCTCTCCGTAATATGACCAACCGATGAGCGTAGTGTAGCCGAAAAGAAAGCTACTGAGACTGACGATCCAACCGCCCAGATCCGTTCCAAGTCCGACGGCGAAGGCCGACTTGGTTAGTTCCGTGCTGGTCAAACCCGTCGTATGAGGGTGGAGATTGGAATTGAGGATCACAAAAGTGGTCATGCTGCATACGATGATCGTGTCTATGAACGTTCCCATCATGGCGACGAGACCCTGGGCGCCCGCTTCGTTACCCTTGGCGGCAGCGGCCGGTATCGAACAGGAGCCGATGCCCGACTCGTTGGACAGCGTACCGCGTGCGATACCGAAGCGCATGGCCTCCTTGACCGTGTGACCGAGGAAGCCTCCGACCACAGCCTCATCCGTGAGGGCGGAACGAAGAACGATCTCGAAGATGGCCGGAATGTTGGTGAAGTTGATCAAGATCACGTAGAGACCGGCGCCCATGTAGATGACGATCATGCCCGGAACGAGCTTCTCTGCCACGTGCGCAATGCGCGTGACTCCGCCGATGATGACGACGCCCACCAGAATGGCCAGCCCGACGCCGGTAAAAATGAATGGTATATTGAAATCACTCTTGAGGGCCAGGGCAATCGAATTGGACTGGGCCATGTTCCCGCTGCCCATCGTGGCCATCAGAATGACGGCGATAGAAAACCATAACGCCAGAAATTTCCCAAACGTTTTGTGCGTCAATCCGTCGCGCAGGTAGTACATGGCCCCACCGCTGTACGTACCGTCGGCCATCTTAAGCCGGTACTTGAGGCCGAGCAGACCTTCGGCGTACTTGGTCGCCATGCCGAACACGGCGGTCATCCACATCCAGAACGAAGCCCCCGGCCCGCCGCTGGCAATGGCGGTTGCCACGCCCGCGATGTTGCCGTTGCCCACCGTCGCCGCGAGAGCGGTCATCAGGGCCTGGAACGGGGTGATGTCGCCGGCGGCCGCTTCCTCCTTGGCCCGTCCGTGGATCATGAACCGGATGGCCAGACCGAGGCGACGGACCTGGATGAAGCGCGTGAGAAAGGTCATGTACACACCCGTGCCTCCCAACAGCAGGATGACCGCCGGCCACCAGATGTGGTCCGCGATCTGCGTGGTGATGTCGAGCATCCGGTCCAGGAATTCGGTCATGGAGGCCTCCTGTTAGAAAACGGTGATACCGAGGAACTTCTGCAGCACAGTGATGACGAAAACGGAGCCGATGATGGCCGGGCAAACGAAGCGGATCATGGTGTTCAGGAACATCTCCACGAGCGAGCCCTTATAGCCGGGATATCCGTTTGCGATCTCTTCGGAGAGATTGTGCACTTTCCAGCGGTAGGCCGTAAACAGCGAAATGAGGAAGCCACCGAGCGGCAAAAACGTGTCGCTGAAGATATCGGTGACAACGGTGAGGACATCGTGCGTTGCGCCTCCGTAGGTGAGGAACTTTGTACACCACTCGACCGCACCGGTGGAGAGCATGCTGGGTAGGCCTACCACAAAGATCGTCATCGCCATCAGCCACACGGCCCTTTTTCTGGGCCATTTGCGCTCATCGACAAAGTAGGCGACCGGTACCTCGAGCAGAGAAATGGTGGACGTGAGAGCGGCGAAGCACAGAAGCAGAAAAAACGATGCGCCGATCAGGCGGCCGATCACCGGTCCCATGTTTTCGAAGACCCCCGGCAGTGTGACAAACACGAGTCCGGGCCCGGCGGAAGGCTGCAGTCCCTGGAAATATACGAACGGAAAGATCATTAATCCGGCCATGAACGCAACGGTCGTGTCCGACAGAGTCACGATGGCGGCAGAGGAGACGATGTTTTCCTGGCGGCCAATATACGATCCGTAGGTGATGAGCGTACCCATGCCCAGGGAAAGCGAAAAAAATGCCTGCGACAAAGCCGAATACACGGTGCGAGCCGTCACATTCTCAAGTTTCGGCACAAGATAAAACTCAATACCCTGGAATGCATTGTCAAGTGTGAACGCGTACAGAATCAAGAGAATGAGAATGAGCACCAGCAACGGCATCATGATCTTGGACCATCTTTCGATGCCTCTTTGAACGCCTCCGGCTACGATGAGCGCTGTGGCGAGCATAAACGAAAGTGAAAAGAACAAGTTGTCCCAGAAGTCGACCGTGTATCCAATGAAATCCTTGGCCACGTCGAAGTCCCCGGCCAGCATGTGCAGGAAATATCCGAAAGCCCAGCCGGCGACAACATTATAAAAGGAGAGGATCATGAACCCACACAAAACGCCCAGCAGTCCGACTGTTCCCCACGACCGGCCCGACAGGGCCATGAACGCCGGATACGTGCTGAGCTGTGTTCTGCGGCCGATGGCGATTTCACTCACCATGATCGGAAAGCACAAAACGAACGCGCAGACCAGGTAAATGACCAGGAAAGCCGCGCCGCCGTTGGAGCCGGCTTCGTAGGGAAACTTCCAGATGTTCCCCAGTCCGATGGCCGACCCGGCTGCGGCGGCGATGAATCCTATTCGACCGGTAAAGGAACCGCGCGCTTGCGCCATGGAAGATCTCCCTCGTTGTTCGAGATGGGGTTGGTGTACGGATGATCAGTTGCCAAACCAGTTCACGGATAGCCATTCACGAAGATTCACCACGGAGCTCACCGGGGCGGCTCAGCGGTCTTACGGATGTTGCATTCGGAGAAAAAACGTGCGCCTCACCAGGCAGGCCGGTGTGAAACGCCGCAAAAGATAATACAAAAGACGAAGAAAGCAAGAGGGAAAGGACCCTCCGAGGGAACCGGTCATTTAAGCAGGAGCATCTTGCGCGTGGCCACACCGAAATCCGTTTCCAGCCTATAGATGTACAGGCCGCTGCTCACCACTACGTTCCTGTCGTTCGTTGCATTCCACTCGTACCGGTGCTGTCCCGCAGGCAGGGGTTGCCCGGCTACCAACGTTCGCACTTTCTGGCCCAGAATATTAAAGATCGTAAGGCTGACGCGGCTGGGCCGGTCAATGACGAACGATATTCCCGTTGCAGGGTTGAAGGGGTTGGGAAAATTCTGCATCAGGCGATACGGCTTTGCGCGCGAAGCGGCCGAACCGGCGGGTCGGACGTAGCCGAGCACACGCACGTCGTCCACATACCAGCCGTCGCCGACGAGCCAGCCGTCGCTGGCCAATTCGAACTTGATGAGCACGTTGGCGGCTTCTTCCCACCGGCGAAGGTCTATCCGCTCGATCGTCCACTCCGACAATTGACCGTCATAGCCATACACGCTGCGATCTGACTGTGGTCCTGTCTTTCCGGACGCTTTCTCCGCCAGGTCTCCCGCTACATTGAACCAGACCGCCCCTCCATCGGTCGAGACGGAAACGGTGGCAAAGTCCCAGTCCTCTTCAATGTCCCATTTCGTTCGGAATTCGAGCCAGGGCCGAACCACGGAGGAAAAACTCACCGGCTGGGTCGACACGATGGGATTCTTCGCGTTGTTGAAGTAGACACCGAACGGTGAATCGGTTGTCGAAAAAGAGCCTGCGTATCGGTCCGTCGAGAGTCCCCACGAAGAGCCTGTCGTGTCCCACGCGGTCATGCTCTCATTGTCGTTCTCCATCAGCACGGACGGCGTTCCCACGACGAATTCGGCCGTGTCGGTGATCGTATAGCCATCAAAAGTCAGTCGAACGAGAAGTTCCACAATGTCACCCGTTTTGGCTGAGGGGTGGAGTTGGAACACGATCGGATCGGAGGCATTATCCACGGATGTGAAGGGATCGATGGGACCGAAACCGTACTCGTTGTCCGCAATGGTCAGAATCGTATCCGAAGTGCTGACGGTAACATCCAATGGGAACGCATTGGCCAGGCGTCCGATATTCTCGATCGATATCACGAGATGCCCTCTTTCGCCACTGTTCACATAGGGTCCCCCGTCCTCGTTGGATACACGGTACGACGTCAATCGCGGATATGCGCCAGCAGCCCAGGCGGCAAAGAGATTCAGCCGGACCGTTTCCTCGCACATCTTCTGGATGCTGTCTCGCGGGGGCCACCGCATGCGTCCTCCCACGGCCACCTTCATGGCGAGGATTCCCTTTTCGCCGTACAGCCAATCTTCCGCCGTACCCATAGAAAGGTAGTGGTATCCGTGCAAAGTAATGCTGTCTTCCGCTTCGAATTCCATCTGGCCGTTTGTACCGAACCGGAATCCGTTTGTTTGTGTCATTTCATTGGCGTAACGGGCATATACGACCGAATCCTTCGTTTGCTCGTAGCTTGAGTAATTCCATGGATACACGACGGAGCGTCCGGGACCATGGTAGTTTAGGACAATATTAAGATTCGATTCCCGCTTGAGCCATGCCATGAATCCCCTTGTTTCACGGGCGTCAAAAGCATACGTACCCTGAAAGTGGTCGCTGCCGGCGATGAGTACCTCCGTGTTGTGTCGATAGCTGTAGTTACGGTCCAGATCGATTCCAAAGAACGGATAGTCCGTCCACGTGACATGGTACCGTTGCCGATTGGTCCGCCACAGGCCGCCGCCGTTTGGGTTGAGTTGTTGATTATACAGGTAGCCGTCCGGGTTGAAGATCGGAATGAAGTCCAGTTCCCGGGAATTGAGCAGGTAAGTGACCTCCGGGTCGGATCCGTAGTTTTCGGCGAGGTAATAGATGAAATACATCATCTGCATCATGCCCAGGGGCTCGTCGGCGTGATGCAGGGCCGTGTACAGGACGCCGGGTTCTTCTTCCTTGACGGAGGCATTGTCGGACAAGCGTACATACCACAGGGAACCGCCTCGGTAACCCACGGCAAACCGGAATCGCGCCCCACACACCGCCGGATATGCCGCGCCCAGGGAGTCGATATGGTTCTGAACTTCGTCGTACGTGTAATGTCCTCCCATCGAACCAAGGGGAAATGCTGTCAGCGGACGCAACGGCTGACTTGTGTGCTTGAACGGCCGCAGTCTGTACATTTCGTCCGGACCTCCGGCAACAAGCCCTGCAACGGAGTACAGCATCAGCACCGAAAGGACGGCTGAAAGACACAAGCGGCGTCTCACTCGGGACCGTATCGGTCCGTACGCTGGCCTATTCATCGATGTCTCCGTTTTCGTTCACACGTACGACATATATATCGCCTTTGCCGGCCCCATAGCTGTCCGTCGTCCCGACGGCCAGGAATCCGCCGCGATCATGGGCCTGCACATCCCAGCCGATTTCGTCCAGTTCCCCTCCGTACGCGCGTGTCCACAGTTCGTTTCCTTCCCGATCAATTCGGATGAGCAAGAGCTGCGTGTCGGTACCAGACGTGTTGAGAAAGGTTTTTCCGACGAGCACGTATCCGTTGTTATGAGCGGGTGCAATGGCATAAGTCTCGTTGACCGACGACGGCGCGTACCGGTTAAACCAGATCACTGAGCCCGATTCATCGACGCGGACGGCGATGGCCGAAACCGTTCCGGGCAGTTGCCCGTCTTTTCCGACCAGGACAAAACCGTCGTCCTCGGCCTGGACGATGTCATAGATCTCTGTTCTCACCAGAACGGGGACCAGCTTGGTCCACTGTTCCTGTCCGTCCTCGTCCACTTTCATGATGAAGGGCTGGTAGGTATTACCAAGGCTGTTCGTATATCCGGTGAGCACGTAGCCGCCATCCGACGTCTGAACGATGCCCCGGCCAAAGTCGGACCCTGGCTTACCGAATTGACGCTGCCACACCAATTGCCCCGTGACATCCAGCTTAGTGAACAAGATGTCGGCGGAGCTGTGGCCTGCCGTTACAATGCCGCCGTCCGCCGTTGCATATACCGACCGGCCTTCCTGGTCGCCCGGACCGCCAAGGATCGACGACCACACCGTTTCGCCTCGCCGGTTTAGCCGAAGCGCATAGAGATTGTAGCGGGAAGCCTTGAAGTTGGCTCTTCCCACGACGGCGACGTCGCCGCCGATGATTTCAGCGATGGCATAACCGGCGTCCGGCAACGGGCCGCCAAAGGTCTTCGACCACCGGACGTTGGCGTTCCCGTCCAGCTTGAGCACGAACAGATCCTGTTCGTCTCTCACACTCTTGGTAAAGCCGCAGATCACGAATCCCCCGTCCGATGTCTTACCGATGCCCTGACTGGCGTCTTGCAGCGAAAACCCGATCGTCGCTTCGAAGAACTCATTCCTCCCACCGCCGATGTTGTCACATCCCGTCGGCAGCAGGTACATCGCGGCCGCCCACATCAGGTTCAAACAAACGCGTGCGGTTGTCGGTGCAGGGTTCATCGTTTGATCCTCGGCATATCGAGTTCGAGGGAGACGCCGACCAGAAAGAACCGAGAGAAATACTTCTGGGGCTTACGGACGAAACCCACTATTTTTTCGTCTTCGACCAGCCGCTTCCAGGTGAACTGACGGACATTGGTCCGGTTATACAGGTTGATGATGCTGGCGTATACAGAAAACGACAACTCCGGGCCGATCCATTTCTTTTCCAGGCGCACATCCAATGTATGAAAGGATGGCAATCGCCCGGTGTTCTTCTTCTCCGTCTGGAAATAGAGGCGGCTGTCCTGCACGGAGCTGTCGCCCAGCACACGAATGGTGCTCGGAGTGAACGGGTCGCCCGTGTGGTATCGCCAGATGGTCCCGAACGAAAGATTGTTCTTGAATCCCATAAGATGGTTGATCGTGATCGTGTGCGTCCTCTCAAGGTCGCGTGAAGTGGAGCGCCCGGCGTAGTCCACGATGCGGTGGGACCCAAACGAATAGGCCAAACTCACGTGGTGGTAGGTGGCGTAACGTTTCTTCACGTACAGGTCCACACCGGTGGACGAGCCGCTGCGTGTCTGATAGGGCTTGTCGACGATACCGACGCCCTCGATCCGGTTGAAGAAATCAAACGTATAGTCATCGTTCAGTCTGGGGTAGTCCTTGTAGTACAGGTCTACACTGGCTGTCGCATCTTCCGGAAGAAGGTATGAAAGGCTGGCGATGTAGTGGATGCTCTTCTCGGCCCGATCGTCGGGCACATACTGGTTCTGATAGGTCTTCAGTCGAAACAGGTTATCGGGCTGATAGTACCATCCGTATGCCAGTTTGGCGTTGAACCGGTCGGTGATGTCGTAGCTGAGCGCGAGTCGAGGGGCCCATTGAATGCCATCGCCGTAACTTTGCCCGGACAATCGCATGCCCGTCATGAAGGAGAGGCGGGAACTCAGCTTCCATTTGTCCTGGGCGTATACGGCCGCCGTGTATCCGTCCAGGTTGGCGTCGAGAAACATGACATCGACCACCACGACCGAATCGGTCGTTTCCGTAGGATTCAACCGGAATTCGCGATAGAAATAGTCGGTGAGAAATTGATTTCCTTCGAAACCCATTTCCAGCGTATGCCGTTCGTTCAACCTCCATACATGGTCCTGTTTCACCGTGAACACGTCGTTGACCCTGCGATCGCGGTTGTTGTCGGTGTAGCTGGCGTCGAAGGAGAACACGGATGACTTACCGAGACGCTGATATCCCACGGTCGTCAGGAAATAGTGATTGTCGGAGATGAACCGGTTCCAGTTGAACCACACGTAGTAGTTTGTCTTGGTGCTCTCGAAGAACTCACGACGTACAATGGCCGAATCCAGTCGAAAGTCAATGCCATCGCTCAGCAGCATGAAATTGAAGGAATACCGGTTCTCGAGGTTGGGTCGGTAATCGCACTTGGCCCACAGATCGTAGACTTCGGCGGGATAGTCTGTCCCGTTGGTCTTTTCCATGATGTACAGGAAGCTTCGGCGTCCGCTGGTATAGACGACCCACTCATCGTTGATGCGCTGGTTGAGAACCACCGAGGCTCCCATGAAGTCAACCGACGCCTTGAGCGAATCGTTGGCAATTCGGTCGATGGTGTTGATCCGGAGCACGCCGGACATCTTGTCGGGGTGCTTCGCAGAGAAGCCGCCGGTGTACAGGCGCATGTCCCGCACGAGGTCGGAGCTGATCACGCTGAACGGACCGTCGATTTCGTCCAGGTGGAAGGGTTCGTAGATCTCCAGGTTGTCGATGATGACGGCCGTTTCGTCCGGATTGCCGCCTTTGATATGGGGTTTGGAACTCCATTCGCTATGGGCGATGCCGGGCAGAATCTGGAGGCTGCGGTAGATGTCCCGTGAGTACAAATTGGCGGTCGACAGGATTTCGCGCGAGCTCAGATCGGACGACGAAGGTTCGTCGGACAAATCGATGGTCCCGGGCGTGATCTCGATGGGATCGAAGACGATCGATTGTTCCCGCATGGCCACCCGGAGAATCAAATTCTGGTTCTTCACCGTGACCTTCCGCGCGGCGCGTCGGTATCCGATCAGCGAAAACGTCAGGTTATACGTTCCCGGGCTCAGGTGCTCGATGATAAAGAAGCCGTTGGAATCGGTGACATCCCCACGCCGGTTTTCGAATATGGTCACGTTCACCAGTCGAAGGGGTTTGCCGGTGAAATCATCGGTGATCTGGCCGCCGATCGAAAAATGCTGTTCCTGCGCCCGGCTAGGGCAGGCGAAACACACGATCAGAGCCAGTACTAAAACCGATCTCCGTGCCTCCATACAACGACTCGTCGTTCTCTGGATCCAACCCCCAAAAGATTGGAAGCCACGTTTACAACTACGTACTTCCAAGATAGCGCATCCTCACGGATTTGTCAAGATGCGGAGAGCCGTGCCTTCTAAAAACCGTGTAAATAATGTCTCCGGATGAGCAAAAATCAGTGGCATTTGATAGCGAAAGATTTGTATGTTGGTGCCCGAAATGCTTGCACCAGCGTCCAGCATGCCGAAGTACACCGTATCCGTCTCCAAGGAATACCTGAAGTTCAGTTCGGCCCATTTTACCGTGTTCGATGACAGTTCCCTCGAACGCCTCCACGGGCACAATTACTACGTGTCGGTGGACGTGGATTGCATCGACGCGCCGAACGGCCTGGCGCTGGAATTCAAGCAACTGAAACGGGCGGTGAAATCGCTGTGCGATCAACTGGATGAGAAAGTGCTGTTGCCCACGGAATCCCCTCTGGTCAGGGTCTCCAAAATGGAAGACCGGTTCGAGGTGACCTTCCAGGGGGCGGGTTTTCGGAAAAGGTATGCCTTTCCCTGCGAAGACGTAGAATTGCTGCCCGTTGCCAACGTGACCTCCGAAACGCTGGCTGCCTTTCTGTGCGGAGAATTGCGCAAGCGGCTGGAGCAGGACTGGGACCGCAGGGAACGGGGCGCGATTGAAAACACGATCCTGGGCTTTCGCGTCGGCGTCGAAGAAACCCGCGGGCAGACGGTCCGTTATTCCTGGGAGTACTAGGAATTCATGCCAAGAACGCTCGCATCGAAATCGAAAAAGCGTCCGGCTCAGGGACCCTCCGGATTAAGCGGTGAGGATCTGCTCCGCATGTACCGGTACATGAAACTTACGCGCGAGTTCGATCGCGGCATCATTCGGCTGTACCGGCAAGGAAAAATGCTCGGCGGGGCCTATTCGGGCTGGGGCAACGAGGCAACGGCCGTCGGAAGCGCGTACTCGCTCGAATCCCACGATTATGTCTTCCCCATGCACCGGGATCTCGGCGTCCATTTTGCACGAGGCCAATCGGCCCGGGTTTTAATGCTCAATCACCTGGCCAGGGCGGACAGTCCTACGCGCGGACGCGACGGGACAGGCCACTACTACGACAAATCCCTCCGCATCGTCGGCAACATCAGCCACCTCGCCGCCATGATTCCCGTCGCTGTCGGGACCGCCCTCGCCAGTGTGAAAAGGGCGGAAGGGGCCGTGGTCATGAACTACATCGGCGACGGGGGCATGAACGTCGGTGAATTCCATGAAGGCTTGAACATGGCTGCCGTGTGGAAGCTTCCCTTCATCCTGATCATCGAGAACAATCAGTACGCCTACTCTACTCCGACGAATCTCCAATATGCATGCGAGAGCCCGGTCGATCGTGCGGAGGGATACGGTATTCCGGGAGTGAAGGTCGACGGGACCGACGTGCTCGAGGTGTACCGCGTGTGCAGAGAGGCCGTGGAGCGGGCACGCGCCGGTGAGGGGCCGACGCTCATCGAATCCGTCACGATGCGGATGCGAGGCCACGCCGAACACGACGCACACGAATACTATCCGCCCGGCCTGCTCGAAGCCTGGATGAAAAAGGATCCGATCGAACGCCTGGAACAATGGATGTTGAAGGAGGGTTTGTTGACCCATGCCCGCATCCAGAAAGTGGAAGACGAGGCCGTCAAGGAAATCGAAGAAGCCATAAGCCACGCGGAGCAGGCCGCCTATCCTCGCGGAGAAGAAGCAGAACGGGGAGTCTATGCGGATTAATCATCGGAGGCAGACTATGTGTCGGTCATTTCGTTTCATTGTTTGTACCATGCTGGGAGCTTTTGTGATCATGCCCATCCATCAGCCCACGCGGGCGTCAGACTCGGCGGACCGAATCTTTCCGTTCGAGATGAAGACGTTCCGGTTGGAAAACGGTCTTCAGGTCATTGCCATCCCGTACCCCAGCCCGGGCATTGTGGCCTATTACACAGTGGTGCGGGCCGGATCGCGCAACGAGGTGGAACCCGGCAAATCGGGTTTTGCGCATTTCTTTGAACACATCATGTTCCGCGGGACGGAGAAGTATCCTGCGGAGAGCTATTCGAGGGAACTGAAGCTCCTGGGCGCCGACAACAACGCCTTCACGGACGACGATTGGACCTGTTACCATACCGTACTGCCTGCCTCCGGTTTGGAAAAAATTGTCGATATGGAGGCGGACCGGTTCATGAACCTCAAGTACTCCGAGGAGGACTTCAAGACAGAAGCGGGTGCGATCCTCGGCGAGTACAACAAGAACTACTCGGGGCAGTTCCTTGCCGTGTTTGAACGCCTGCAGGAGTTGGCGTTCAAGAAACACACGTACGGCCACACCACGATCGGCTATCTGAAAGACATCAAGGCCATGCCGAATCAATACTCGTACAGTCTTGAATTTCACGACCGTTGGTATCGTCCGGAACACTGCACGGTCATCGTAGTAGGGGATTTCTCGTTCGAGCGTCTGGAGCCTTTGATCCGGCAGCACTACAGCGGTTGGAAACGCCGGGACTACCGCCAGACCATTCCGGGCGAGGAGGAACAGAAGGAAGCACGCAGGGGGACGATTGGATGGTTGAGCCCCACCTTACCGCTATTGGTCAGAGGTTACAAATCCGCACCGTTCAGTGTGGAGAACAAAGACTACGCGGCCCTGGATGTCGTGGGAGCGTATGTGTTCGGCGAGACGTCCGAGCTCTATCGGGAACTCGTGATCGAAAAGCAGCTGGTGGAGTTCCTCGGTATGGAGAACCCGGCCCGGCGCGACCCCCATCTGTTCTATGTTTATACGCGCGTCAAGAAGGAAGAGGACGTGGCCTATGTCGAACAGGCCATCGACCGGGCGCTGCAAAAGGCCCGGACGGAAGTGATGGACGAATCTACGCTCCGGGCGATACAATCGCGCCTCAAGTACTCCTTTGCCATGAGCCTGGATAATCCGGACCGCGTGGCGGTCACGATCGGCTACTTTGTCAATCTCACCGGCGATCCCAACTCGGTCAATGACTTGTATCGGAGGTACGATGAGTTGACGACCGCAGATGTCCGGGATGCGGTTCGCAGATTCTTCGATGCGACCCGAAGCACGACCGTCGTTCTGAGACACAAGAAGAACTAACCACCACTTGCCAGAGGACATGCTATGCGAACGACTACGCGGGCCGCGATTGTCTGGGCGGCCGTTCTCGCATTCCTCGGTTCCTGCGGACCGAAGGATTCGCACATGAAGTTGATTGTCGACAAGAACGATTCAAAGATCATTTCATTTCGTATTCAGTTTCAGGTCGGGGCCAAGGACGATCCTCCCGGGCAGGAAGGGGTAAGCGTCCTGACGGCCGCGATGATCGCGGAGGGTGGCTCTGCCTCGATGAGTTATCAGGAGGTGAAGAAGGCGCTCTATCCTATGGCGGCGGTTTTCCGTGCCGATGCCGACAAGGAAGTGACCACGTTCGTGGGGCAGTGTCATGCGGACAGTCTCGAGAGTTTCTATCGGATCGTGTCCGGCCTGATTCTGCAGCCCCGTATGGACTCCTCGGACTTCAAGCGCAACAAGGAGAACCAGATCAGTTATCTGAAGAACACGCTGCGCAACAACAACGACGAGAGTCTCGGCAAGTGGGCGCTACAGACCGAGATCTACCGCAATCATCCATACGGACACGTGGACGAAGGTACCGTGGCCAGCCTGGAGAGGATGACCCCGGAGGATGTCAAATCGTTTTATGCACGGCACTATGCGCGCAATCGCATCGTCGTCGGTCTCGCGGGCGATGTTTCAGCTGCTTTTACGCGGAAAATCGAAGAGGACTTCGCGCGCTTGCCTGTGTCTACGGAGGCGAAGGTTGCCCTGCCTGCTCCCGCCCCGATCCAGGACCTGGAAATACTGATCATCAAGAAGGAGGCGATCGCCACCGCCATCTCGATGGGGTATCCGGTCGGAATCAACCGCTCCGGCGATGAGTTTTATCCGCTCTTTCTGGCGAACTCGTACCTGGGCGAGCACCGCACCTTCAATGGTGTGCTGCAGGACCGGTTGAGAGAAAAGCGCGGGATGAATTACGGCAATTACTCGTACGTAGAAAATTTCGTCCAGGACGGCGGTACGACGTTCGTGCTCCCGAACATACCGAGGGAGCAGCAGTATTTCTCGATCTGGATCCGCCCCGTGGTGCACCAGAACGCGCTCTTTGCCATCCGCTGTGCGATCTACGAATTGAACAAGCTTGTCGAACGCGGTCTGACGCAGGAACAATTCGAGATGAACCGGCAGTTCGTCATCAACTACTCGAAGCTGTTCGTGCAGACGCAGACGCGTCGGCTCGGTTATGCCATGGACGCCCACTGGTACGGGACGGAGCCTTTCCAGTCCAAACTGGAGAAGGAGCTCAACACGCTTACGGTCGAGCAGGTCAATGCCGTTATCCGGAAGAACCTCCAGGCCAGGAACCTCAAGATCGTCGTTGTGACGAAGGACGCAGAGGCCCTGCGCGATGCCCTGTTGAGCGGAAAGCCGTCGCCGATCTTTTATCCGTCGGCGAAGCCTGCTCAGGACATTCTTGACGAGGATAAGATCGTGGAAAACTACCCGTTGAACATCAACAAGGACAAGATACGGATCGTGACGACGGACCAGCTCTTCTGATCGCACCGATCGACGTCCGGGCGGCCAGCCAACATGGGCAAGAAAATCAGGAAAACGAAACAAACCGCGAAGCGCAGACCCGGAAGGATGGACGGTGATGCCCGGCGTCCCCTTGCGTTCTTGACCGCCGCCGACCTCCCGCTGCAGAACTTCGAACCGACACCGCAGCAAAAGAAGGAACTGCTGTACCTGATGCTGCTCAATCGGGCGTTCGACGATCGGATCTCCACGCTGTACCGTCAGGGCAAGATCATCGGCGCCGCGTACGGCAGCCGGGGACAGGAAGCCACCAGCGTCGGCTCGGCCTATGCGCTGGGCCCGCACGATGTCGTGGGGCCTCTCATTCGGAATGCGGGATCCATCATCGTTCGAGGTCTTCCCGTGAGGAACTTTCTTTCCAATTTCGTCGGACGCGTTACCACTCCAACGAGGGGAAAAGACGGCAATTCACACCTTGGGGATCTCAAGCTGGGCGTCTTCGCACCCATTTCCCATCTCGGAAGCCTGGTCATCAACCTGGCGGGGTGTGCTCTTGCTTTTAAACTCAAGAAAGAGCCGCGGGTCGCCCTGACCTACATCGGCGACGGAGGAACGAGCACGGCGGAGTTCCATGAGGGTATGAACATGGCGGCGGTCTGGAAGCTGCCGTTCGTATGCATCATCGAGAACAACAACTGGGCTTATTCCACTCCGACAGGACGGCAAGCGGCACTTACCGATTTCGCCCTGAAGGGCAAGGCCTATGGTATCGAAGCCGTAGTCATGGACGGCAACGACGTTTTCGAAGTCTTCGCCGTCTCACGGTACGCTATTGAAAAGGCGAGAAGCGGCCTGGGGCCCGTCTTAATCGAGTCGAAAACGATGCGTATGAAAGGGCACGCGGAACACGACGACGCATCCTACGTTCCCCCGGAGCAATTTGACGAATGGCGCCAAAAAGATCCCATCCTGCGCGCCGAGCGCCGGCTGGTCGAGCAGGGCATGCTGACCCAGACGGAGCTTGAGGAACTGCAGCGCCGCGTGGCCTCCGAAATGGAAGAAGCGGAGGCGTTCGCGTTGAACGCGCCGTTTCCGGACCCGCAAGACGCCGTCCGCGGCGTCTATAGCGATTAGATCAAGCAGCCTGTGAGAGACATGTACCGAACCAACCGAAGGAAACCCATGGCATGAGACTGGACAAGATTATCCAGGCCCTGCTGCCCCACGACGAGAAGTTCTACGGCTTCTTCGAAGACGCGGCGCAATGCCTGATCCGTACGTCCGAGCTGATGAAGCAGCTTACCGCCCCGACATTCGTCGAACGTGAGAATGTGGTCCGCCAGATCCATGAACAGGAACATCAGTGCGACGCGATCACGCACAAGATTTTCGGTGAACTGAATGCCACCTTCGTGACACCGTTTGACCGTGAGGACATTCACCATCTGGCGAGCGCCCTCGACGACGTGCTCGACTACATGGACGGAAGCGCGGGCCGATTTGTCCTTTACAATCTCAAGGAATGCCCGGATGATATGCTGAAGCTGATCGACATCATCCACCAGCAGGTGCAAGAGCTGCAGGTAGGCATTTCGTCGCTTCGCCACCTGGACCGGCCGGAGAGGATGCGCCAGGTCATCGAGAAGATCAACGAGCTGGAGAATCAGGGAGACGCCATTTTCGAAGAATCCGTCGCCCGGTTGTTCGAGGTGGAAAAAGATCCCATCCAAATCATTAAACTGAAGGAAATATACGTCGGCCTCGAGACTGCGACGGACAAGTGCGAAGACGCGGCCAACGTGTTGGAATCGCTCCTGATCAAGCACGCCTAGAGAGGTCGGTTTGTTGATATCCCGAATTGCCGCATTGGGGCTGGGGGTTTTCCTGTCCATCGTGGTAGCGTGCCGCTCCGAAGTGCCCTCCAGGCGGCCTCCGCGACTGGTCGTTGTCATCTGCATCGACCACGCTCGCTATGACTTCCTCACACGGTTTCAGCCGTATTTCTCCGAGAATGGTTTCCGTAAGCTGACTCGCGAAGGCGCCTGTTTCGTAAACTGCCGGTATGGGCAGGCCACCACCCAAACGGCGGCGGGTCATGCGATCATGATGAGCGGCAGTTATCCGTACGTCAACGGCATCGTCGCCAACAAATGGTACGACCGCTCGCTGGGCCGAATAGTGTATGCCGTGGAAGATTCCGCGGTCCGTATCGTTGAGGGAGGGGATGAACCGGCGGCTTCACCCCGACGCTTGTTAGGCACCAATCTGGCCGATCAGCTCAAGCTGCATTCGGGCAATCGAAGCAAGGTCTTTTCCGTGTCGACCAAACCCCGCTCTGCCGTCCTGATGGGCGGCCATTTTGCCGACGCCGCCTACTGGATTGACCACCGCCTCGGCCGCTTCGTGACATCCACGTACTACATGGACGCCTATCCGCAATGGGTTCGAGAGTATCGGGATCGTCATCCACTGACGGAGTGGTTCGGCCGGGAATGGAAACCCGTTCTCGATCCGTCCCTCTATCCGGCGGCCTCCTCCACCGTCCGTTCCCGCTACGAGGTCAAGTACGGCATGAGCGATGCGTTCCCTCACCGTATCGGTTCCGGCAGGGAGCCCGATACTACGTACTTCCTGGCCCTTCGCACCTCGCCGTTCGGCATCGAAGCCGTCCTTCGGTTTGCGAGAGAACTGGTGATCCGCGAGAATCTGGGTACCGATGACACGACAGACATATTGTGTCTCAGTATCAGCCCGGCGGACTATGTGGCACATCATTATGGGCCGTACTCGGCCGAGGTCATGGATCTGTTCGTGCGGATGGATCGCGATCTCGCAGAACTGTTTGATTTCCTGGACCGGCAGCTCGGGGAAAAGAATATCCTTTATGTGTTGACGGCGGATCACGGGGGGGCGCCGATTCCGGAGTACATGTCGGAGCTGGGTTACGACGCCGGTAGGGTGTCCGCCGATTCAGTCGCCCTCGTTATTGATGGGATGCTGGCCAGGCGGTATGGCCATGCAAGAACACCGCAAGGCTATGTCGCGGCCATCGATGACCCTAACATATACTTAAATGAGACGGCTCTATCCGAAAAAAATATTGATAAAAATGAAGCTACGGAGTATATTAGCAAGTCTCTGCCGGACTTGATCCGCGGCTTTTTTCGAGTCTACGCTGCGACAGCGCTGGCAGAGGGTGCCGTCATCGACGATGACATTTCTGCGGCCGTGGCCCGGAGTTTCTACCCCGACCGCAGTGGCGACCTGATTGCGGTTCTCAATCCGTACTACATCTGGGATGACGAGCCGGGCGTGGGGACCGATCATGGCCAGCCGTATTCGTATGATGCACACGTACCGCTGATTCTCAACGGTCCCGACTGGATTTCAGCCGGCACGTACGGGGATGCTTGTTCGCCAGCCGACATTGCGCCAACCGTGGCCGCCATTCTCGGGATCGAATTCCCAAGCCAGACGGATGGCCGGGTGCTCAGGGAGGTCTTGAAGGGTATGAGATAGTCCGCTTAGTGCAACAGTTACAATCTAAAGGAGTCCTTCACAATGGCAGGGTTGCTCATGAACATCAAGTATGTCTGTCTGTACGTCTCCGACTTTGACCGTGCAATTGCATTCTACCGTGATGGACTCGGTCTGGATGTAACTTATGAGGAAGACGGATTTGCGCAGTTCAATACCGAAGGTGCGATCCTGACCGTGGAACGCGGTGGCGAGAAAAGTGAGCGCCCGAAGGACTATCACAAGAACGGCATACTCCTCCAGTTCGAAGTCGAAGACCTGGAAAAGACCGTGGGGACCCTGAAATCACGGAACGTAAAGTTCACTCAGGACATTACGGAGATGGAATTCGGCCACGTGGCGATGATCGTCGATCCGGATGGTAACCAGTTGATGCTGCTCGAGCAGTAGGGAAGGGGCCTTGCGACGACGATATGGCGACCATCACGTATCTTGAGGCGATATCGATGGGGCTGCGCGAGGAGATGCAGCGCGACCCCAATGTGTTTCTGATCGGCGAGGACATCGGCGTATACGGGGGAGCTTTCAAGGTCACCAAAGGGTTTATCGATGAATTCGGAGCCGAGCGCGTTATGGACACGCCCATCTCGGAGGCCGGCATCATCGGGGTGTGCGTGGGCTCTGCGCTCATGGGTCTTCGTCCGGTCGCTGAAATGCAGTTTGCGGACTTCATTTCGTGCGGTTTCAATCAGATGGTCAATCAGGCGGCCAAGATTCATTACCGGTGGGGTGAACCTGTACCTATGGTCGTTCGATGTCCGTCGGGGGGCGGGGTGCACGGCGGGCCGTTTCACTCTCAAAACCCGGAAGCGTGGTTCTTTCATGTACCCGGCCTGAAGGTGGTCACGCCGTCGACACCGTATGACGCAAAGGGCCTGATCAAAGCGGCCATTCGGGACAACAATCCGGTGCTGTACTTCGAACACAAGTATCTGTACCGGCGCATCAAGGGGGATGTGCCGGAGGACGATTATATTGTCCCGATCGGCAAGGCCGACATCAAACGGTCGGGCCGGGATCTGACGGTCATCGCATACAGCTCTGCCGTGCACTGGGCGCTGGAAGCCGCCGAAGCGGCCAGCAAGGAGGACGGGCTGGAGGTGGAAGTGGTCGATCTGCGGAGCCTGCTGCCGTATGACAAGGAAACGATCCTGGAATCGGTCAAGAAGACTAATAAGGTCATCGTTGCCCACGAAGCAACGCTGACCGGGGGCATCGGCGGGGACGTGGCCGCATTCATCAGCGAACACTGCTTTGAGCATTTGGACGGGCCGATCAAACGGCTGGCCGCCCGGGACACTCCCGTGCCCTACAGTCCTCCGTTGGAAGCCCACTTCCTCCCCAACAAAGACCGGATGCTACAACTGATCCGTGAACTGGCGGCTTATTAGGAATTTATCATGAACCTGGTGCGTTTCGGTTCCCTCGCGATCTGCTGTTTGTTGATTGTCATCAGGTCAAAGGCGGCTTTTGCCGACCCGCCCGATGATGACCAGCCGCGGCCGCTCCTTACGGAAAAGCGGTTCTTCGAAGACGCCCTGGCCGATGCCCGGAAGCACTATCCGCAGGTGCAGCACGTCCCGATCGCGGACAGCCAGTTTGCGGTGTATCAAGCATACGCCGTCGATCTGGATAGGGAAGGAGAAGACGAGTACGTCGTGTCCGGTGAGATCACGGCCTGTGGGGTCAACGTTGTGCTGGCCTACTGCCTTAACGATGACGGCTGGTCCTGCACGGCTCTCAACCGCAGCCTGGGCGGTGTCATCGAGAGTGTTCAGCTTCTGGACATCAATAATGACAACCGGACCGAAGTATTCACCCTGCTGCACGACGAAGATATGTCCCGTCGATGTGTAATCTATGGTTTCAGCCGAACGGACAGTGCGCGGTTTATGGAACTGTTCCGCTA
>JBBIJR010000058.1:0-8327 GCA_037445875.1 Bacteroidota bacterium
GCAGCCGGGTCGTCGTGATCGCGGGCCCGTGCGGCGTGGAGAGCGAATCGCAGATCCTCGAGATCGCCCGGGCCGTCAAGGAGGCGGGCGCCACGATCCTGCGCGGCGGCGCCTTCAAACCGCGCACGTCGCCCTACAGCTTCCAGGGACTGGGGGAACGCGGCCTCGAATTGCTCGCGCTCGCCAAAGAACAAACGGGCCTTTCCATCATTACGGAAGTCGTGCACCCCAATCAGGTCGAACTGGTGGCCCGGTACGCAGACGTCCTGCAGATCGGCGCGCGCAATTCGCAGAATTTCGCCCTGCTGCAGGAAGTGGGCAAGATCGACAAGCCGGTCATGCTCAAACGCGGCATGATGTCCAACCTCGAAGAATACCTGATGGCCGCCGAGTACATCCTGGCCAACGGGAATTATAACGTGATCCTGTGCGAACGCGGCATCCGCACCTTCGAAACGTACACGCGCAATACGATGGACATTTCCGCCGTGCCGCTGCTCAAACAGCTGTCGCACTTGCCCGTGTTCGCCGATCCGAGCCACGCGACGGGCAAACGTTCCCTCGTATCGCCGGTGGCCAAGGCGGCGGTGGCGGCCGGAGCGGACGGGGTGATGGTCGAGGTCCACCACCATCCGGAACAGGCCCTGTCCGACGGACTCCAGGCGCTGGTGCCGGAGGAATTTACCATACTCATGCGCGACCTGCGCGCCATCGCACAGGCCGTGGGACGAACGGTGTAACATGTTCGATCGGGACGTCGAAAAACGGCTGGCCGAAACGGCGCTCTCCTCGGAGCCGCTCGTGGACGGGCTCCTGCTGAAAGCCTGGCGCGACACGGTGCGCCTCCCTAACGGAAAGACCGCCGTCCGCGAGTACATCAAACATCCGGGCGCCGTCATCATGGTCCCCCTCTTCCCCAACGGCGACACGATCCTGCTCGGCCAGTTCCGCTACCCCGTCGGAAAAGTGTTCATCGAACTGCCCGCAGGAAAACTGGACGGAAAAGAGCCGCTCGAAGAGGCCGTGCAGCGCGAACTGTCGGAGGAGATCGGATACACGAGCGGAAAGCTGACGCGCATCGCGCAGTTCTACCCTTGCATCGGCTACAGCAACGAAAGTATGTGGCTCTTTCTGGCCGAGGACCTTGTGGAGAGCCGCGTGCATCCGGACCACGATGAATTCCTGGAACTCCGCCGGCTGCCCTTCAGGGAAGCGGTCCGCCTCGCACAGGAAGGCGGGATCGACGACCTGAAGACGATCGCCGGTTTACTGCTGGCCCACCACCACTTTAACAGTCGCGGTTGAGAGGTAACGCGATGGCCCGTTTTTCAGACGACAACGACCGGCCGTGGGAGCAGGACGCTTCCGACGACGAGGCGTGGAAGAAGGCTCACGACGAGTGGCTGCATTCGGGGTCTTCCCTGTCTCCGGACTCCGATCAGTGGGACGAGTTCCGGTGGGAACAGTTCTTCCAGAAGATGGACAAGGACGGACGGCGGATCGTTGCGTACTACGAGAAATACTGGAACCACCCCGACCGCGACCTGATGGTGGAAGAGGCGATGGCCATGCACCTCGTGCGCGAGGCTTTACGGAAGCGGTTCCCCCAGACGTTTCGCCAGGTGTACTTCCAGGAATACCTCGCGGCCGAAGCGACGGACATGAAGATCACGCTGACGGGCTTTCAGAGTTTTCTCGAGGCCAGGGAGAAGAGCCTGTTGCAGCTGCCCGCGTACACATTGACGCGCGGCTTTTTCCGTGAGATGGAGAAGTACAAGAGCGCGTTCCCCCGCATCCTGCACGAGGATCGGCTGCTCGACAGCCTGCTCAGCAATTCAAACTACGCCTTTTCCAAGATCGCGGGCGGTCACGTCATGGGTTATCACCGGTACACGCTCGGGGCCAACATCGCTCTGTGCAAGCGGTCTCTGAACGCAATGAACCGTACGGTGGACGGTTTTGCTCTGGCCAAGGAGCGGGGCCATTTTTCCGAACGGCACGACTATTATCTGGACGAACTTCTGCAGGAGGCCCGCAACGCGATCGGCGTACGGATCGTGGATTTGCGGGACCGCTTCTATCAGGAAAATTTGACCTGACGGTCCAGGTACAAAAAATGCGCCGCGAGGGCGCATTTCTAAGAACGTACGTTTGAAATGCGGTCAGGGGAGCCGCTTGATCGCTCCGTCCTTGATCTCGAATTTGCCGGGCCCGAGCTTGAACTGACACCGCGAACCCGCCTGCCCCGAAACAAAACCCTCGAACACGACCGTCTCTTCCTTCGCCAGTTCAAGCGACTGGCTCATCTTCAGCACACGCACGCCGCTTTGGCCCAGCGAAGTGAGTTCCCCGTTGTTCTTTGCTGTCTGATCACCCGCGGCCGCCGCCGTTTTGGCGAGCATCGCCTGCCACGCATCCTGTGTAATGCGCGGAGCCTTTTTCAGTTCTTCGGTATTGTAGTTCGGGTCCTGTGCCCACGCGATGCCGGCGGACAACCAAAGAACCGACAACACAACGAGTGTCTTCATCCCGCGACTCCTCCTATTTCGGTGAGAATTCGCTCCAGTGTACGCAAAGCCCTTCCAATTTTCAATTTTCAATTGTCAATTTTTCAATTGTCCATTGTCCATTTCTACTTCAAAAGCATCAGTTTCCGTGTCTTTACCTGTCCGCCTGCCTCCAGCCTGTACAGATACACGCCGGATGCGACCGCCCGGCCTCCGTTGTCTTTTCCATCCCATGTCACTTCATGCTCGCCGGCTGTCTGAAGGCCGTTCACGAGCGTGCGGACTTCCTGACCGAGCAAATTGAAAATGCGGAGCGTCGCATGGCTGTTTGCGGGCAGCTGATAACTGATGACGGTTGACGGATTGAACGGATTCGGAGAATTCTGATTCAGCACGAAACCGGTTGGGGACGCGGATGGGTTTCGAACGCTCGTGATGAACGGATCGAGGCCTAGTGACGATCGAATCAGCGGCACACGGGCCCGCAGACTGTCCACGGCGATTAGCGATGACACCGCCTGCGCTCCCATCATAACGTACCACACATCCTGCGTATCGCCCGCCGCGAGCGTGAACGGACCGGAGCTCAGGATGGTCCTTTGGTCCGCAGGAATACCGCCGTTCATGGGGTCCCACGGTCCACGGGGCTTGGGTGAACCACCGGCCTGTAAACCCTGAAGATAATTGTACCGGCAAACGTCCCCGGTCATTTGGCCGCAGTTGCCGCTCACGTTGTTGGGGTAAGCCGTACCGGACGACGCCATCAGCAGTCTCCGGTTGGGAATGAGTTTGACATAAAACCCGTCAGGCCCGATATCCAACACCTTGGCGGTATCGCCAACAGAGACAGGGGTGGCGCCTTGCAGGAGCAAACATCCGTATGCAACGGGATGCACGTCCCCTCCGAATGGATCGCTGTATACTGTTACCAACGAGAGCGCAGAATCCAGTTTGACGATGTCTTCTACGGACTCGGATCCGACGTCCGGGTCGTTCCAGATGCCGATGTAGAATCCAGGGTACTCCCGGTTCGACTTGTTGACGATGCGATTACGGACCAGGACGCCGTGATTCAGCGGGTAGGTTTCGAAGTGAAACGTCTGGCGTTCCATGTGCAGTCCGAATCCGGGTGCCGGAGAGTACTGCGGCTCGTCCGTCAAATGAATGCTGAGATCGTTGTATACGGTCCAGGTGTCTCGTGCTGAAAGCTGCAACGGCTGTCCCCCTTGATCGTGAGGGGCCTCGGCCGGCCAGCAGGACGCATCTTCCGGCAAGACGAAAAAGGTGTGGGCTGTATCGTGCAGTTCCGCGAAGAGATCGCCGAACGGGCCGGAGTTGATGATGCGTCCGGGCAGCCACTCCGAGTTGTACTCCACGTGAGCGACATTTGCGGTATCGGGAGCAGGACCGACGCCCTCCTTTAGGCCGCCGAACCAAATGCCTCCGGCAAACAGGATCGAATATCCGCTGCCGATCGGGTATTCCAGCCCGAAATCACCGAGAGACATGTTGAATCCGATGCTTCCATCATTCCGCTGAACGAGGCGAGTCAGATTGCCGGATGCCGTCGTTTCATGCTGATAAAGCCCCGTGTGGCCACAGGTCTGCCCGTGGACCGTGCCGATGTACAGCCACATGACAAATGTGACAAACAGAACTACTCTTATCATGGGACCCCCTTTCCACCATTGCTGGCGACTAGTAAAAAATGAATACCACCCGCTTCGTTGCGGTGTTGGTCTGTCTGTTCATTTGACAAGCTGAATTACGACGTCAGTTTATTTCAGTCCTGACACAATGTCAAGTGCCATTATGCAAAACATTGATGTCCGCCGCTCGCACTTCCTCCACGGGCAGTTACTGTTCCAGACTCTGGCTTGAAACATTTTTCCGGACGGCACGTAGGCGCGTGGAGTATTGACTCCGTACTCCGGATAACGTAACTTGAGACACAAGAACCAAAGGATGTTCCGGTCGACTCTCCCCTGCTGCAAGCCATGGGATCAAGAAGGCAAGGAATCGTGAACCACCGATCCACCATAATCCCGCTGGTTCTCTTGATGCTCTGTGCCGTTCCTTCAGGCACGGTCACCGGCCAGAAGCGGCTCGCCGACAGCCTTTCGAAGAAACTGGCCGAGTCGACCGACGGCGGGGAGCAGTTGGACCTCCTGATCGAGATTTCCAAAGCCTATCGCTCGTTCAACACCGATTCTGCGTACCGTTATGCCGAGACGGCTCTGAACGGTGCTCGCCGTCAGAGTTCGATCCGTCACGAGGCCATGGCGGAGAATTGTCTCGGCGTGGCGGTGGGCATCAAGGGCGAGATCGCGACGGCGCTCGAACATCTCAACCGGGCCATGGATATCTTCACTTCGCTTCAGGATTCCGGCGGCATCGCGGCCGCGAAGGCCAACATCGGCATCGCCTACACCATCGTCGGCGACCACGAGCGCGCGCTGGCCTATTACCTGGAAGCCCTCGAAATCCAGGAGCACCTCCACGACGCCCTCAACGTTGCCCGCACGCTCGTCGCACTCGGGGTCTATTTTCTCGAGCGTAAGGAATTCGACAAGGCGATGCATTACACGGTGCACGCGCTCGACCTGCAGGCGCGGCTGCCCGATTCCACGGAGTCCCGCGAGGCGGTCAAACTCCTCGCGGACATTTATCTGCACACGAAGCAGTACCGGAAGGCCACGGAACAGTATCAACGATCGCTGACGCTCTCGCGCATGTCCGGCGACTATTTCCAGGTGGGAGCGGTCTACGAAGGGTTGGGTCAAACGTATGCGGCGCAGGGCCTCACCGGAATGGCCATGGACGCGTATTCCAAGGCGATCGTGCGGCAAATCCAGGTGGGCGACAAATTCGCCAACTGCCGCACGCTGCGTTACATCGCGGAGGCTTACTTTGCCCAGGGAAACTACCCTCTGGCGCTCGAGTACGCCGGCCAGAGCCTGCAGCTGGCGCGCGAGATCGGATCGGCGCGGCTTGCCATGGAAGCCTATCGCGTCATCCATCAGACGTACGACCGCCGGGGAGAGACGGTGCGCGCCTACGAGACGTTTATGCTGCTCAGCCAGCTGAGGGACAGTATCTCGACGGCCGAGAACGAGAGTCAGATCAACCGCCTTCTGCTGATCCGCAAGGAGAACGAGAACCGCATTCTCTTCAAGGACAACGAACTGAAGGCCTCGCTGATCAATCAGCAGATCCTCGAACGCCGCATCCTCCTGCTGATCGTCATGCTCATCGCCGGCCTCGGCATTGTCGCATTCATCGGCTTCCAGCAAAAACGAAAGGCGCACCGCGCGCTGGAGGACAAAAACCGCGTCATCCTGCACCAGAACGACGAGCGTCTGCGCATGATCGACGAATTGCGTGCCGCGAATGAGAAGAAGAACGAATTTCTGGGCATCGCGGCCCACGACCTCCGCAATCCGCTGTCCCTTGTCCGGCTGTACATCGGGTTCACCCGGGAGGCGGCGATCAAGAACGAAGTCGAGCGCGAAACGCTGCTCGAAGACCTCGAAAAGGCGGACGCCGCCCTGCAGCACATGACCCGCCTCATCAACGATCTGCTCGACATCGCCTCCATCGAGTCGGGTAAGGTCCGACTGGAACGGGAAGAGGAAGATCTTGGATTTGTTCTCCGCGAGATCGAGAAACTCCACCTGCATCGCGCCCGGAAGAAGAACATCCGGCTCGAACTCGTCGCGCCGGAACTGCCGCCGGTTTCCATTGACCGCACCAAGATCCTGTCGGTCGTGGACAATCTCGTTTCCAACGCGATCAAGTACACCAACACGGGCGGCCGGGTCGAGGTCCGGGCGGAAAAGAACGACCGGGAAGTGGTCGTCCATGTCCGCGACAACGGACAGGGCCTGAGCCCGCAGGACCTCGAGCGTGTGTTCACATCGTTCGGGCGCCTGAGCGCAAGGCCCACGGGCGGAGAGAGCACCACCGGCCTCGGCCTCGCCATCGTCAAGCGTATCGTCGAACTGCACGGCGGACGGGTGTGGGTCGAGAGCGAGCTCGGCCACGGTTCGACGTTCAGCTTTTCCCTCCCGTGCAACGGCCAGAGTCCGCTGCGGCCTTAGACCTTCGCGCCGCTCCACGAACCGCTTCTCGTCTCCGCCGACCGGTCCGAATAAAAATTTGACAATCTTTGGCGATTGCTCTATATTGAGAAAACTCAGGGGTCATTCATGTCCGTTACACTGGAGGACGTTCGCAATATCGCCGCGCTGGCTTATCTGAAGTTCAGCGAAGAGGAACTCCAGACGTACACCTCCCAACTCAATCAGATCCTCCGGTACGTCGAGAAGTTGAACGAACTGGACACGACGGACGTCGAGATCACGTATCACCCGATCACCTATGCCGACCGGTTCCGGGAGGACGAGGTGAAGGAGAGTCTCCCGGTCGACAAGGTGCTGGCCAACGCACCGCAGAAGACCTGGCAGTACTTCGTGGTGCCAAAAGTCGTCGGCTGAAGAAGGAGACGCGGGAATCGTCTCCTTTTTTTGTGTACTTTTTTGGAAACCCGTCACACTAACCCGAATCGCATCATGGCCGCAAGAGGTTCACGAAAAAAATCCACGAAATACATCTTCGTCACCGGGGGCGTGATCTCTTCTCTCGGTAAGGGCATAGCGGCCGCCAGCCTGGGCATGCTGCTGAAGGCGCGCGGCCTCTCCGTCACGATCCAGAAGTTCGACCCTTACATCAACGTCGATCCCGGTACAATGAGCCCCTATCAGCACGGGGAAGTGTTCGTCACCGACGACGGCGCCGAGACGGACCTCGATCTCGGCCACTACGAGCGGTTCATCGACGTCAACCTGACGACGAAGAACAGCCACACGACGGGCAAGGTGTACAAAACCGTCATCGATCGCGAGCGGCGGGGCGATTACCTGGGCGCGACTGTGCAGGTCATTCCGCACATCACCGACGAGATCAAGGAACGCATCTGCAGCCTTTCCGCGGACGGGTACGACATCATCATTACGGAGATCGGCGGAACGGTCGGCGATATCGAAAGCCTGCCGTTTCTGGAAGCGATCCGGCAGTTCAGCCTCGAAAAAGGCAGCCACAACACGATCCGCATCCATGTCACGCTGGTGCCGTTCATCAAGACTTCCGACGAACTCAAGACGAAGCCGACGCAGCACAGCGTGATGAAGCTTCGCGAGATCGGCATTCAGCCGGACGTACTGTTGTGCCGCACGGAGCGGCCGCTCTCGAAGGACCTGCGCGCCAAGATCGCCCTCTTCTGCAACGTCAGCGCCGACGCCGTGATCGAGGCATCGGACGTCAGGTCGATCTACGAAGTGCCGCTCATCATGAACCGCAACGGGCTGGACGAGCTGATCATGAAAAAGCTCAACCTCCGGCACTCGGCCGCCGACCTGTCGTCGTGGGAGCGTCTCGTCCACCGGATCTACGAGCCGCAGAAGACGGTGCGGATCGCCGTGTGCGGCAAATACACCGGTTTGCCGGACGCGTACAAGAGCATTCTCGAATCGTTCATCCATGCCGGCGTGGACAACAACGCGCGCGTGGATGTGCAGTGGATCGATTCCGTTCAACTCGAAACGGGCGACCTGCACAGCCGTTTCGAAGGCATCCACGGGGTGCTCGTGCCCGGCGGTTTCGGCTCCCGCGGCATCGAAGGCATGATCAAGGCCGTCGAATACGCGCGCACGCAGCGGATTCCGTTCTTGGGCATCTGTCTGGGCATGCAGTGCGCCAGTATCGAGTTCGCCCGCAACGTGTGCGGCCTCGAGGCGGCCAACAGCAGCGAGTTCGCCAAAC
>JBBIJR010000058.1:8337-22285 GCA_037445875.1 Bacteroidota bacterium
GACGAAGCATCCCGTGATCGACCTGATGGAATCGCAGAAGAGCATCAAGGAGATGGGCGCCACCATGCGGCTGGGCGCGTATCCGTGCGTTCTGGCGGAAGGCACGCGGGCTTTCGCCGCCTACCGAGCCCCGTTGATCAGCGAGCGCCACCGCCACCGGTATGAATTCAACAATCGGTACATCGAGAAGTTCGAATCCCACGGTATGACGTTCTCCGGAAAATCGCCGGAGGGCCATCTGGTGGAGATCATCGAACTGAAGGACCACCCATGGTTCGTCGGCGTCCAGTTTCACCCCGAACTCAAGTCCCGCGCGATCAAACCACACCCCCTGTTCCGCGACTTCGTCAAGGCGGCGCTGGAGCACAAGGCCCGCAAGGAGGCCCCGCCGCAAAAGTCGATGACCCTGCCGGCCCAGGGAGTCCGCGATCCCGAACTCGTCACCGCCTGAACCGCACGCTTCCTCCATTCCTTCACCCGTGACGTCGGATGGCCAGCGTCATTCAAAGCGATTTTCTCGTCATAGGATCCGGCATTGCCGGCTTCTCGACGGCCCTCAAGTGTGCCCGCGTCGGATCGGTCGTCGTCATCACGAAGAAGAGCGACACGGAGAGCAACACCAACTACGCTCAGGGCGGCATCGCGTCCGTCATCGCACCGGACGACAGTTTCGAACTTCACATTCAGGACACCCTGACGGCGGGCGCCGGTCTGTGCCATCGCGAGGCCGTCGAACTGCTCGTCCGTAAAGGTCCGTCGGCCATCGAGGAACTGCTCGCCGTCGGCGTGCAGTTCACCTCGCACGACGGCCGGCTGGATCTCGGCCGGGAAGGGGGCCACTCCCGCAGCCGCATCGTGCACGCCAAAGACCTGACGGGCCGCGAGATCGAGCGGGCCCTCGTGACCGCGATCAAGGCCAATCCGAATATCGTGGTGTACGAGAACCACGTGGCGCTCGAGATCCTCACCGAACATCATCTCGGCCGGGACGTCTCGAACGGATCGTCCATTCACGCGTACGGGGCCTACGCGCTGGACGTCGAGGCCAATAAGGTCAAGACGTTCCTCTCCGGCATCACGATCCTTTCCACCGGCGGCTGCGGCCAGGTATACAAGCACACGACCAATCCATCCATCGCCACCGGAGACGGCATCGCGATGGCCTACCGGGCCGGGGCCCTCGTGGCCAATCTTGAGTTCATGCAGTTTCACCCCACTTCCCTCTACCATCCCCAGGCAAGCTCGTTTCTGATCAGCGAGGCCGTTCGGGGATTCGGAGCGCACCTCGTCACGTCCTCGGGCGAGCGCTTCATGGAGCGGTATCATGCGATGAAGGAACTCGCACCGCGGGACATCGTGGCACGGGCCATCGACGCCGAAATGAAGAAGAGCGGCGACCCTTGCGTGTATCTGGACCTCCGGCACCTGAAGGCGGAGCGCATCATCGAACGTTTTCCGAACATTCACACCCGGTGTGCGGAATTGAAGATCGACATCACACGGGAACCGGTGCCGGTCGTGCCGGCGGCGCACTACATGTGCGGCGGAGTGGTGACGACCTTGCGCGGCGAGACGAACATCGAGCGGCTGTATGCGTGCGGGGAAGTGGCGCACACCGGCGTGCACGGGGCCAACCGCCTGGCCAGCAACTCTCTGCTAGAGGCGGTGGTATTCGCCCGCGAGGTGTTCGACAGCGCGTCCGCCCTGCTGAGGTCGGGCCTCCGTGAACGAAAGGATTTCCCCGAATGGGATGAAAGCGGCACCTTCAGTACGGAGGAGTGGATTCTCGTCGAACACAACCGGTCCGAAATACAGCAGATTATGTGGAATTACGTGGGCATCGTCCGTTCCAATCTTCGATTGGAACGAGCGGAGCGGCGTTTGAAGCTCATTTCCGAGGAGATCGAGGCGTTCTACAAGAAGACCAAAGTCACCGAATCCTTGATCGAGCTTCGCAACCTGGCCAAGGTGGCCCGTCTCATCGTGCGATGCGCAAAATGGCGGCGCGAAAGCCGGGGCCTCCACTACACGACCGATTATCCGTCCGCCAACGACCGGACCTTCCTGCGTGACACAACGATCGACACGTTCCAGTCCTATGCCGAACCCACAGACTAGCTCTTCTGCAACTCATCGATCACTTTTTTCAGAAAGACCTCTTCCCCCTTCAAGTCTTCCCGCACGTCCTGTCTTTCCGTTCCCGCGATTTCCATGCGCAGATCCGAGACGTAGTGTTCAAGAACTCTCCTAAGCTTTCCGGCCTCGTCCGGTGTCAACCTGAGATCCACCATGGCGTCTCCTTCCGTTGGTTACAGGTCAATGTACAGTACGCAGAATGAAAATCCAAACCGGGCGGACGGCTCGAAATAACCAACCGGCTAAACATCGACGCCCTGAGATAGCTGTTCCCCTTATGCTATTGCTACCGGGACGAGTAAGAAAAGGACAGGGCTTTAGCCCAAGGGTGGTATTCCGAGGTATTCCGATTGTATCCCATCGTTAAAATGGGTATGTTCTGCGAGGAAGCAGCTTATGGCGCGGCCGACATCTGGTTATGAACCGCTGATCGCGAAGACCTTCCATGGTCTGGAAACCGTGCTGGCGGAGGAACTGAAGCACATCGGCGCTCGGGAGATCCGGCCGACCCGGCGGGCGGTGTTGTGCCAGGGCGACCGCACGGTCCTGTACCGGGCGAACCTGTGGTTACGAACGGCGCTGAGAGTCCTGGTCCCGATCGCCGTGTTTCGCGCCCGACACGAACTGAAACTGTACGAGAAGATCCGGGAGTTAAATTGGCGTAGGTATTTGTCCGTGGACGACACGCTGGCCGTGGACAGCGTAGTGGCTTCGAAGTATTTTCCACACTCCCAATTTGCGGCCAGGCGCGTGAAGGACGCCATTGTGGACCAGTTCCGCGAAGCCACTGGCCGGCGGCCTTCGGTGGACACGGAAGATCCGACCGTCCGGGTACACCTCCACGTCGCACATGACGAATGTACGCTGGCCCTGGACAGCTCCGGCGCATCCCTCCACAAACGGGGATATAGGATGGAAGGCGAGAGGGCCCCGTTGAACGAAGTGCTGGCCGCGGGCATGGTGCTCCTCAGCGAATGGACGGGAACGGGCACGTTCATCGACCCCATGTGCGGTTCGGGCACACTGGCCGTCGAAGCGGGCTGGATTGCGCGCCGCACGGCGCCGGGCCTGATGCGCGAAGATTTCGGATTCATGCGATGGAAGGATTTCGACGAGGCGCTGTGGATGAAGATCCGGCAGGAGGCACACGAGCGGCGGCGCCCTCTGCCGACCGGCACGATGCTGATCGCTTCCGACGCGTCCGCGCTCGCCGTCGAGGCTGCGGGCCGCAATATTACGCGGGCCGGCCTGGAACGAGACATTCACCTGAGCGAACGGGATTTTCTCACGTTGCGGGCTCCGTCGGCCAGGGGACTGATCATGATGAATCCGCCGTACGGAGAGCGGCTCGTTCCTGCGAACCTGTATGGCCTGTACCGCGGTATGGGCGATCACCTCAAACGGGAGTTTGCGGGCTACGACGCGTGGGTCATCAGCGCGGATCGCGAAGCCCTCAAGCGCATCGGCCTCAGACCATCGAAAAAGATCACATTGTTCAACGGATCGATCGAGTGCCGGTTCCAGCACTACGCGCTGTACAAAGGAAGTTTGAAGAAAAAACACCAACCAACCGAATCGCTGTAGAACGCAACAGCTCTTATCCACTCCAATGAACAGGTACACCCATGAAACCCATTACGGTTTTCCTTCTCTGCGGATGGTTTGTCACGGCACAAACCTCTCTGTGCGCACAGCTTAGCGGTCAGTCCATGAGTTCCGTCTCCGAATCCACGATCGACGCCGTCATTCAATCGCTGACGGACACATACGGGGAGGCCGAAAAGGCACGCATCGAGCGCGGCGTACGCCAGGTGGCCGCGTTCTGGACCGCTTCGGACGGATCCGTGGCGGATTTCAACCGGTTCTGCACGACGCGCTTTGTCCCTTCCGGCGAACCCCTCGACGCGATGTTCAACCGACTGTCGGAGAACCTGGAAGTACTGGTTGGCCACCTCAACAAGATTAGCCTCGATCTCAAGAAGCCCGTGCACCTCGACATGGGCGAGATCTCTCCGCTGGACGAGCTCTTTGCCGGATACGACCCGTCGGCCCATCTCACGGAGGATTTCTTCCAAAACAAGATCGCCTTCGCCGTGATCCTGAATTTCCCTTCGTACTCGCTGGCCGAAAAGACCGAACAGGGAGCCTCGTGGGACCGCCGGCAGTGGGCCCACGCCCGCATGGGCGATCTGTTCACCTCCCGCGTGCCTGCGGATGTCAACCAGGCGTATGCGCAGGCACTCTCCGCGGCCGACACGTATATTTCCGCCTACAATATCTATATGGGCAACCTCGTCGACGCAAAAGGCCAAACGATGTTCTCGAAAGAACTTCGCCTGATCACGCACTGGGGCCTGCGAGACGAACTCAAATCGCAATACGCCCACAAGGACGGCCTGGTTCGCCAGCGCACGATCTACGATGTGATGAAACGCATCATCACGCAGGAAATCCCATCGAATGTGATCGACAGCGACCGGTATCAATGGAATCCGGGAACGAATAAGGTGTACAAGGACGGGAAGGAGGTCGCCTTCCAGCCGGAGCCGGATACCCGATACGAGTACCTGATCAAGAATTTCAAGGCCGTCAAGGCGCTGGATCCGTTCTATCCGCAATTCGCCGATTACGTCCAGCGGCGTTTCGATGCTGAAATGGAGATTTCTGTAGAGGACGTGGAGAAGTTGTTCATCGGTCTGCTCTCATCGCCGCAGGTACGCAAGGTGGGCACGTTGATCTCCAGGAGGCTGGGACGGAAGCTGGAGCCGTTCGACATCTGGTACGATGGTTTCAAATCACGAAGTGCGATCTCCGAAGAGGAACTCACGAAACAGACCCGCAGCCGATATCCCACGAAGGAGGCCTTCGAAAAGGACCTGTCCGGGATCCTCCTCAAGCTCGGCTTTGACGAAACGAAGGCGCAGTTCATCACGTCCAGAGTCGCCGTGGACGCTTCCCGAGGGGCCGGGCATGCATGGGGCGCGGAGATGAAATCGGAAAAATCGCGCCTGCGCACGCGTGTCGGCAAGGACGGCATGGACTACAAAGGTTACAATATCGCCGTGCATGAATTCGGCCACAACGTCGAACAGACGATTTCGCTGCACGACGTGGATTACTACGTGCTGCGGGGCGTGCCCAATACCGCGTTCACCGAGGCGCTGGCGTTCTGCTTCCAGGCACGCGATCTCGAGCTGCTCGGGATCAAGAACGAGGACGTGAACCGGAAGCATCTGAAGACACTCGATAATCTCTGGGCCACGTACGAGATCATGGGAGTTTCGCTGGTGGACATTCGCGTGTGGAAGTGGATGTACGAACATCCCGACGCGACGCCGGCCGAGTTGAAGGGACAGGTGATTGCGATCGCCGGAGACGTCTGGAACTCCTACTACGCGGACGTGTTCGGTACCAGGGACCAGCCGATCCTTGCCGTCTATTCGCACATGATCGATTACCCGTTGTATCTGAGCGCGTATCCCATCGGCCACCTCATCGATTTTCAGATCGAGCGGTACATCGAGGGTAAGAATCTCGCGCAGGAAATCCAGCGCATGCTCGTATCCGGCCGCGTCCTGCCGCAGCAATGGATGAAACAGGCGGTGGGTAAGGAGATCAGCGCGGAACCCCTGTTGACGGCGGCCGACCAGGCGCTGCAGGCGATCAAGTAGGAAATATCTGCCCCGGTTTGTCGAACGGCAGGACGATTGGTGACGATGCGATCGGCTAAAAGACTGTTGCTGCCGTTCGCCGTCGCGTGCGGGCTGTACGGAGGTCTGGTGCTGATGTTCGCTCTGCTTGAAAACACGTTCATCTACTTTCCCTCTCGTCCGGTCTTTGCGCCTCCCTCGGGCCCGGAATTTCCCTATCGGTGGATTCGCCTGACGACCGCGGACGGTGTCGAACTGGCGGGGTGGGAGATCGACGGCCCGGACTCGTCGGCCCCGTGGCTCATCGTCTTTCACGGGAATGCGGGGAACATCGGCGGCCGGGTCGATAAGTTCGCGATGCTTCGGGAGTGCGGCCTCAACCTGCTGGCCGTGGACTACCGGGGATACGGACGGAGCGGCGGTTCGCCGGACGAACAGGGATTGTACCGAGACGCCGAGGCGTGTTACGATCACGTGCTCCATCGCGGGACACCGCCGGAACGAATTTTCCTATACGGCGAATCGTTGGGCTCGGCGGTGGCCATCGATCTGGCGGCGCGCCGCCCGGTGGGCGCCTTGATAGCGGAAGGGGCGTTCACCTCCATCGCCGACCGCGGATCGGAGATCTATCCGTTCCTGCCGGTGCGCTGGATGGTGCGAAACCGCTTTGCCTCCATCGATAAGATCGGACACGTGCGCGCGCCGAAATTATTCCTCCATGCCGACAATGACGAGGTCATACCTCTTTCGCATGGCCGCAGGCTGTTCGAAGCGTCGTCGGAACCGCGAACATTCGTCCCGTTGCGCGGCGATCACAACGGCGCGTTTATGATCGACGCGGAGCATTACACCGGTGCGATCGCCGAGTTTCTACGCTCGATCGCACCGCAACCCTGACGGAGCGGTGTCATGGACGCCCGATTGTTGGAACGACTGACGTTGCTCCACGACATACCCAACCGGGACGAATTCGTCCGCACGGCCTCATCGAAAGTAGTCGGTGAGGGACAGTGGATCACCCTCGAAGGGGACGTGTGCCACGCGTTTTCGTTCGTCGTGGACGGAACGGTGCGCGTTTACAAGATCGGTGAAACGGGCCGTGAGATCACCCTCTACCGGCTCGAAGCCGGGGACTCCTGTATCCTGACCGCCTCCTGTATCCTCAGCCGCAACCGTTTCCCGGCCACGGCCATGGCCGAAACACAGGTGATCGCCGTGACCGTACCGTCCGACGTGTTTCGATCATGGACCCACCGTTACGAGTTCTGGCGGGAATACGTGTACCACCTGATGTCTAAGCGGATGGCCGACGTGATCGCGCTGGTGGAGGAAGTGGTGTTCCGTCAGATGGATCGACGGGTGGCCGATTATCTGATCCGTCGTTCGTCGAACCGCCGGATAGACGCGACGCATCAGGAGATCGCAGCCGATCTGGGTACGTCACGGGAGGTCGTCAGCCGCATCCTGAAAGACTTCGAAGAGCTCGGCGCCGTTCGGCTGGGCCGCGGAATCATCGAACTAGCGGACGCAGGCAAATTGAGGAACCGGGAGATTCTGTGATATTGTCACAGACGGCGGTCGTGTTTGTTGGTACACTGCAACTGTCAGAAACGCTTCAATCCACGGAGGTTCATCATGAAACAAAATGTCGGAAAAGCGGACAAGATCGTGCGCGTCCTGGTCGGGCTGGCTGTGCTCGGCGTCGGCTGGTATTACGGCAGCTGGTGGGGAGCGGTCGGGATTGTTCCCATCTTCACCGCGGCCATCGGCTGGTGCCCGGGCTATCTGCCGTTCGGCATGTCTACCTGCAAGACGGAAATACCGCAGAAGTAAGGCGCCGTCGAATTCCGGTCTGATCACTTCCCGCTAATAAACGTCGCGCCTTCTGCAGAATATTTCTGCACCTTGTTGCGGACGGGCCGGACGGTCCTGAGGAACGCATAGATCGCGCCGAGGTCCTCTTCCGTCATGCCGGCGTACATCGTCCACGGCATGATAGTGTTGAAGTACGCTTCGTTGAATGGCGGTTTCATTTCGATCTTCCGGGCCGCCTCTGGAGCGTACGTTTTGAACCTGGCGATGAACTGCTCCTTGCTCCAAGCACCGATGCCCGTTTCCGCGTCCGGCGTGATGTTGCTCGAGCGAACCGTACCCCACGGGAGTATGAATGCAAATCCGCCGGCGTAATCCATGCCCGGCAGCGGCTGTCCCTTTTCCTGCTGCGTGTGGCACTCGGCGCACGCGGCCATGTTGGCGAGATACGCGCCGTAGGCCACAGAATCTTCACGCGGCGGCCGCGGTGCGAACTTCGGTGCGGCCGGAATGGTCCGGACGATCAGGTTCATGGGAAAATCGAGTTTCGTTGCCTGCACGCGGTTTTCGATCGGAGGCAGTGTCCGGATGTACGCTGCGATCGCCCGGATGTCCTCCTCATCGGCGGTCGCGTATCGCGGGTACGGCATAAGGGGAAACAAGGCACGGCCGTCCTTGCTTACGCCGCACGTGATCGCACGCAGCAGTTCCCCGTCGCTCCACGATCCGATGGCGGCCGGCGTGATGTTCCTCGAATAGATGTCACCGGGAAAACCGAAGTCGCGGCCGAAGAACTCACCCCCGCGACCCTCCGTACCCCCAATAGACGGACCGGAGTAGTAATCCCAGTTGCGGGTCGAGTGGCAGTCGATGCAGACCGCCACGTGGTAGGCGAGATATCGCCCGCGCTCCACGCGTTCCTGCGACAGGTCCAGCTTCACGTCAGCCGCGGGACCGACGTCCGGGAAGTGGTGGAAGAAATACAGTACGGCCCCAAGTATGCCTGCGATCGCGACACCCAGTAGGGACACCAGCACCTTCTTCATGAGTGGTTACTCCGTGAAAGAATGAAATGGTATTGGATTCGAGAAACCGTATTACAGACTTGAACCGAAGAGGGCTCTATTATAATATATCGGCAGGCAGTTCGCAATATGTTATTGCACCTGTCGATTCACGCGGGAGGAACCATGAAAGCTTCTTACCTTACCCTTCTTTGTCTGCTCGTTCTGGGCGGTAACTCGCAATCCGTTGCTCAGGACAAGGAAACTCCGTATGAGATGAAGACGTACTATCTGGTGCTGCTCAAGCGGGGCCCGATGAGGAACCACGATTCCACAACGGCGAGGAACATCCAGAAGGCGCACCTGGAGAACATCGACCGGCTGGCAAAGGAGGGCAAGATCGACCTGGCGGGACCGTGTTTACACGACGGCGACCTGCGCGGCATTTTCGTCATGAACGTCGCTACGTATGAAGAGGCCAAAGCCCTGGTTGATACCGACCCGGCAATCAAGGCAGGCCGGCTTGTGGCAGAAATCTATCCGTGGTTTTCGGCAAAGGGGGCGATGCTGAGGTAGGGTCAACCACAACGCTAGCTGCCGTGGTTATTCTCAGCGACCTCTCAAACGTCATTTGTTCTGAATCATCATCTTGAAGATTCTCGTAAAAGCCTTGGCCTGTGGAATAAGCAAATCCACAATGTCAAGCGTAAGGTCAGCCCCGGTTTTCGCAGAGCCTCCTCGCCTCGTAATACGCACCTCGCTTTCTTTTCCGGGAATTGAACCGATTTTCTCGTCATCGACTCTGGCAAGTCCACCAATTCTCAATTTGTCCGGACTGAGCAGGTCAATGTCTGAGATCTCAACGAACGTTTTTACACCTACTCTGAACTTGTCGATTCCAAGAAACGATCCTGTCATGTAAACCGACATATCTATTTCACATATGTTGGACCTATATGGATAGTTGATTGAGTCTATCCGGGTCTTCGTGATTTCTGAATTGGGGTGGAATTTCCCACTCTCAATGAATCGGCTCACTGTATCCAACAGCATTTTTGTGATGTGAATGTTACCTGCCTCGATTTCCGACTGCTCAAGCCTGTTGTATTCGTCGTCTGAAAGCAGACTGATGAACTTACCAAACACCCATCCCTCCACGCCTGATCTAGTCTTAACTTTGTACGCTTTCGATTTTCCGTAGCCCTTGAGTGATTTCTTATCATCAGTCGCCTTCACGACCTTGAGAAGCGTTCCAGCCGGAAGTGCTTTCAACGTGTTGCCAGTCAAGCCAGACACGTAGTATAGCTCAACGCCGACCGGGTTGGAGACTTGGGCAAACTTCACGGTATCGGAACTTCGAGCGCTAGGGTAGACAATACCTGTAGACAGTAGCGTAGCCACACAAATCGAGTAGATATATCTTCCGATGCGCTCGGATTTCACACAAACCACTTCAATCCCCAATCTGAAAAGGCGACTGGCGATGAGGATTCAAGTCCTCTCGTTGAGACGCTTGGCGACTCTTTCCAGACGCGAGTTGTCCACCCAACATACGCTGGCCAAGTGTATGTTTCAAGGATAGTTCGTTAGTGTTTTCGTCGCCGCAAACCTCGCCCCTACCTCATCATCAACATCTTCCGGACAGCGATGAACGGTCCCGCCTGGAACTGGCAAAGGTAAACGCCAGAGGGCATGAGGTTGCCTTTCCGGTCGCGTCCGTCCCAGATTACGCGATGGTGACCCTTCGGCATCATGCCGTCCACTAATGTTCGCACTTCCCGCCCAAGCGCATTGTAAATCGTGATGACGGCCCTGCTGATCACCGACAACTGATAGCTGATCACGGTAGAAGGATTGAACGGATTGGGATAATTCTGATAGAGGGCCGTATGAGACGGGCGGGAATGATCCACCAGGCCGGCCAGCGTCCCGAAACCGATTCCGTCGATGATGCATCCCGTCACCGTCTGATCCACGGGCCCGATGATGGCGTGGCTCTCGACCAGACCGAAATCCCGTGCGAGATACTGCGTGCCATACCAGATGTTCGTCGGAAAGGAATACCACGTGAATTGCTTGAAGATCGTCGGTATGCCGAAGACGGAGGAATTCCATACGGAAACCACCACCTTGAATTGATCGTTCCATGTCAGGAACGTGTCCCCGTTGGCGGCATCCAGATTGTACCACAGGATCGATTCCCAGCCCGTCAGATAGGTATAGACATGGTTCAGCGTGTCGATTCTGAGGTGCGGACCCGTGGCCCCGTCGTAAAACAGGTAGAGACTTCCGTCAGGCCCCGTTGAATCGTGCGTTATCTCCGTATCGAAAGTGGACAGGGAGTTCTGGTCGTACCACCGCCATTTGTTTCCGACGGACGACGGGAAGAACCGCCTTCCCTCATTTGTCTGGGAAAGCAAGGATGAGGAAATCAAACCGCAGCAAAGGATCAGACGAATTGTTTTCATGGTACCCCCTCTCATTCTACCTACAAGAGCCCTGCCTACTTAAGTTGTACAAACAAGGGGGATTTTTTCCAGTTTTTCTTGAAAACCAATGGTTTTGCCGATCCGGCCTTCATCCCACGGGAGAACTGTTCAAAGCGGTTGCTTTCCAACGAGCCGCACGTTTCGAATCACGTTTCTCACCTGAACGTCTTCCCCGTGACCAGGGTATACCCCTGCACCTTGAGATCGTCGCTGGTGACCGCCTGCTGGCGACCTTTGTCCAGTTCCATCTTCCATTGAAACAATCCCGTGAACGTATGCTTGATCTTCGAGATCAATTGGTCGAACAGGCCGCTCTGTTCGTACCGGTCGGCGTCCTCCTTGCTGTTCCATACCGTGACGGAGATGAACTCGTTCTCGGCCTGCATGTTTTCGTTCAGATAGGCGTACCGGCAGCCGGGAATCTCATGCAAGGCGGGAAGAATATCGTTTCTGTACAATTTGACGAACTCATCACGCCGGTCCGGATGGGTTTTGATCGACACGAGACGCACGCACAACGAATCCTGATCCAGCGAAATCTGTTCGTCCAGAGGGGTGGACACGTTGTAGGAGGTGATGACGGGCTCTTCCGGCACCGGAGAATACTCGAGCGTCAGGTCCTGCGACAGCTGTACCTTCCACTCCGACGAATCCGAGAGGTACGGCCGCGACTCCGCAAGGAGATTCCGGAACCGTTCGCTTCCCGAATACGCGACGACGTGCTCAAGCGAGTCCCAGAGCGTCATCGAGATGCACTCATCGTGCCTGGGCTCGTTGACGATCAGCGCGGCGTACAGACACCCCGGCGTTTCCTGCAGGGCGGGCAGAATCTTGTCGTTGTAGAGATCGCGGAATTCTCCGCTCTTCTCCGGCTTGACCTTTACCTGTACCAGTCGCATGAACATGGCGGCTCCTTTCTACCCGTTCATGGACGGAACGACCGTCCGGGCGTGGAGTGATGAGCACCGTCTACTTCGTGTATCTTTCGCGAATCTCCTGAAACCAATCGGTGATCACGTCGATTCTCCGGGTCGAAATGCCCTCTGTTTGAGAAGTGATGACCAGGAACTGCCGGTCGTCCATCGAGACGTCGCAGGGAATGGTCGAGGACGGCAAGTCGCTGAATACCGCCGGCGTGGAAAAATCAAAGGACGATCCTCCGGACACGTCGACGGCCATCATGCTGCTGCCGCGCTGGTAGAACAGCCGCGTTCCGGTGTGCGACCAGATAGGCCTTCGGCCTCCGCCGCCGGAGATCTGCCACTTTCCCTGTTTACCGGGAAACGGGGTGACGTAAATTTCGAAGGTGCCCGATTCATTGGATTCATAGGCCATGTACGCGCCGTCCGGTGAGAGCCGGCCGTACTCGCTTGGCGAGGAATTCGTGAAATTCCATACCCCCTCGTGTTTCTCCAGAGGAAGAACCCATATGTCGCCGTTCCTGGCAAAGATGAGGCTCTTTCCGTCTCGTGAAACGTCCGTGAGAAAAGCGCCATTGATGGAAGCGAGCGTTTCCCCGACGCCGCTCCCATCCCACGGCTTCCGACAGATGGACCCCGTCTGACCGCTTTCGGCGGAATAGTAGATGTATTTTCCATCCGGACTCCAGACGGGTGAGGCGTGATTTCCTCCCCCAAAGGTAACGCGAGACAGCGTCTGGCGTGTAAGGTGGTATACCCATATATCGTCGTTCGCCGCATTAATGTTTAGACAAAGCTTCTGGCCGTCCGGGGACAGACCCGCCGTATAGTAGGCTTTCGGTTCCTGCAGCACGGGTCGAACGCCTCCGGTCCGATCCAGCCAGTTCACGGTGTTGATGTTCAACGCCACGTTGCCGAGCGGAATGAACGCCAACAGGCCTCCGGCGGTGAAGCTATACTTGGCGTCCCCGGACCCTTGATTCATCCACCCGCCCTCCAGGACCTCGGATGAAGAGCCCGTGACTTCCCATCGGTCCAGGTCGAACGGAACGAGGAGGATCGACTTGCCGCGAACATACGCCAGATGCCCGGTGGGTACGTATCGTGCATAAGCTCCCCCGTGCACAAGAACCTTTCGTCTGCCCGTACTCAGATCCTGGATCGCAATGAGCGCGTCGTCGAACGTGGCGATGTTGCTCTGTTTGATGGTGAACAGGATACTCTTCTCGTCGGGCAGGAGTTGGGGAAAACGGTGGCTGATCTCGGCGTTGGCGCTGTCCATCGACGTGAGGAGCTTCGGTTCTCCTCCGTTCGCGGAAACCGAATGGATGCCGTTCTGAATGTGGCCGAAGTAGATCGTGTTGTCCCCGAATCTGCCCGATGACCTTGCAGATTTCCTGCGGAGCGCCCCCGGAAATGGAAATCTTTTTCAGGGTATTGGCCGCCTCGAAAGCCAGCCATTGGCCGTCCGGAGAGAACGTCGGATACGAACCGCCTTCGGTACCGGCCAGACGAATGACCTCATACCGGTCGAGCGGCCTCAGATGGAGTTCATCCGACGGCGGTGAGCCTTCGTAGGCAAGGTACTTTCCGTCCGGAGAAACGCTCAGGCCGATACCCCCGCCGAAAACCGCGGCGTCGGCCGGCGTTTCGATCACAAAATGACCGGAAGGTTGAACCCGCACGCTCTCTCGCTGCCAGAGCCGTACCGCGAGCAGAACCGCGACAAGGCCGAAGGCGGCGGCCACGGAAGGCCATGTCCACGTCCGGCGGCCTGCGGAGGATTCGCGCCTCCCCGTGGGCGCCGTTGCCACGGGGGATCGGGATGCGATCCGGCTGACGTGCTGCCGGCTGGATTCACGTTTGATACGCCGCAGTTCCTTCGCCACCTCCGCCACCGACTGAAACCGCTCGGACGGTTCCTTCGCGAGACATTC
>JBBIJR010000059.1:0-21571 GCA_037445875.1 Bacteroidota bacterium
CTGAAGAACATTCTCTCGGGCCTCGCGACGGCTCGTTTTCGGCGTCCTCGACGGCGGCCGGAGATGATCCGCTAACAGTGGATTCATGGGGTCAAAGAGCTCAGAACCATTCGTATGTTCAACAGCGTTCCTGTCGCCTCATGATCGTTTCCGATCCGGATACGTAGGTCTGGCGAATCCGGCCTACCTGCTGGATACGCTCCTCCGCCAGACGGTTGGACGCTGCGTGCGTCGAAATGCGCTCCTTTTCGGCCAGTTCCAGGACACGGCGGAGGATATCCCCGATTCCCTTCGCCTGGGCAAGCGCCTTTTCCTGATTGTAACCCTGCAATTCGTTGTACACGTTGATGAGACCGCCGGAATTGATCACGTAATCCGGAGCATAGCAGATGCCCTTTTCGAGCAGCATCCGGCTGTGGCGCTCCTCGTCCTGCAGTTGGTTGTTTGCCGCTCCGGCGATGATCTTGAATTTGAATCGCGGGATGGTTTCGTCGTTGATAACGGAGCCCAGGGCGCACGGAGAAAAGATGTCGGCATCGAGGCCGTGCACGCTTTGCGGATTCACGGACTCGCAGCCGAACTCATTGACCACTTTTCGTACACGCTCCGCGTCCACATCCGCCACGTACAACTTGGCCCCTTCATCGTTGAGCAGTCGAACCAGGTGATAGCCGACGTGACCCACCCCTTCCACGGCAATACGAATCCCGCGCAGGGACTGAGTTTTCAACACCTTCTCCGCACAGGCCTTGATGCCGTGGTACGTTCCTAGTGCCGTCACCGGCGACGGGTCTCCGCTGCCTCCGTGAGCCTTGGAGGTTCCCGTAACGTATCGCGTCTCCATCCGGACAAACTCCATGTCCGCGACGTTCGTGCCAACGTCCTCCGCCGTGATGTATCGCCCACCCAATCCCTGGACAAAGCGACCGAACGTTCGAAAGAGGATTTCGTTCTTGTGCTTTTTCGGATCCCCGACGATAACGGCCTTGCCCCCGCCGAGATTGAGGCCCGCAACCGCTGCCTTGTACGTCATACCTCTCGACAACCGCAGCACGTCGGATAGCGCCTCTTCGGTCGTCTCGTACGGATACATGCGACATCCCCCTAAGGCGGGCCCTAAAGCAGTATTGTGGATAGCGACGATGGCCCTCAGGCCGCTCTTCCTGTCGCTGAAGAATACGACCTCCTCATGGCCACGCTCTTCCATCCATTCGAAAGCCTTCATGAACCCCTCTATGCGCCCAAAACGCTTCGTGCAATGACGACGCGCTGTATCTCGGAGGTGCCTTCGTATATCTCCGTAATCTTGGCATCACGCATAAGCCGCTCCACGGGGTATTCCTTCGTGTACCCGTAACCCCCGTGAATCTGGACAGCCTGCGTCGTAATCCACATGGCGGCCTCAGAAGCGAACAATTTGGCCATCGCGGCCTCCTTGGAGAACTTCTGTCCCTGATCCTTCAACCAGCAGGCGCGGAACAACAGCATTTTGGCCGCGTCGATTCGCATGGCCATGTCGGCTACCTTGAATTCCGTTGCTTGAAACTTGGACAACGGTTGTCCGAATTGCTCCCGCGTCTTGGAGTATTTTACGCATTCACTCAGCGCGGCCTCGGCGATCCCAATGGCTTGCGCGGCGATCCCGATGCGTCCGCCGTCAAGGGTTTCCATGGCTATCTTGAAACCGATGCCTTCTTCACCCAGGAGGTTGGCCTTGGGTACCTTGCAATCCTCGAATACCAGCTCGGTCGTGTCCGACGCCCGGATACCCAGTTTGTTTTCCTTCTTGCCGACGCGAAAACCCGGAAAACTCTTCTCGACGATGAATGCGCTGATGCCCTTCGTCTTGTGGGATTTGTCCGTGCGAAGAAAACACACCACATAGTCCGAGTGGAAGCCGTTGGTCACCCAGAGTTTCGTCCCGTTGACCAGGTAGTGATCGGCTTTTTTCTCCGCGTTGCATACGAGACTGGCCGCGTCGCTGCCCGATCCTGCTTCGGACAGGGAATACGCCCCGAGCGCTTTTCCCGTTGCCATGGGGCGGAGGTACTTCTCCTTCTGTTCCGGCGTTCCATACTTCTCGACGTTGAAGCACACAAGAGAATTGTTTACCGAGCAGATGACGGCCGCCGACGCGTCCGCCTTGGCGAGTTCCATGATCACCAGCGCATACGTTACGGTATCGAGACCGAGGCCGCCCCACTCCTCCATTACCATCATACCCATGAAGCCCAGTTCTCCCATCTGGGCGATGACTTCCTTGGGAAACTTCTGCTCCTCGTCCCGCTGTGCTGCGAACGGAGCAAGGTGCTCCTGACCGAATTCACGGGCTGTCTCCACGATGAGCCGCTGTTCTTCGGAAAGTTGAAAATCCATAGTTGCCTCGTTTGCCTGATGGAAGTAATCGCACCCAACACAAAGTCAGGGCCCAATATACCCAGCGGGTCAGGAAGAATCAAGATTTTCTTGCCTTGCGGTCGAGGAACATGGGAACTAAGTCGAGTGAAAGCTGTTTCAATTCTGTAGCGAAGCTACTATATTATGGCTCGAACATGGAAACCATTCGGCTTCGTCAGGACTATAATCGACGTATCCGCGGAGGCTACCTGTGGATATTCTCCAACGAGGTGGAGACGTCTTTGAAGGGCATGGAGCCGGGGGCCTTGGTACGCGTTGCCGATGCCCATGACCGGTTCATCGGAATTGCCTATGCGAACCCTCATGCTCTGGTGTGCGCACGAATCCTTACGTTTCAGGATCAAGCGGTCGATCGTGGTTTTTTCGAGCGCCGCATTCTCGAATCCCTGTCCGTCCGGCGTCTGCGATTTCCTGCCGATTCCTGTTATCGGCTGGTCTTCGGAGAATCCGATCTACTGCCGGGTCTGGTAGTCGACCGATACGACCGGAACCTCGTCGTTCAGAGCTTCACCGCCGGAATGGATCGACAGTTGCCCGTCGTGCTGGACATCCTCCAGGATGCCCTCCAGCCCCACTCGATCGTGTTGCGCAACGACAGTTCCATGCGCCGTCTGGAGAATCTGGAACTCTCCCGCTCGGTAGTGAGGGGGCATCTGGCGGAACCCGTAACGGTCACGATCGAGGGCCTTACCTATCGCCTCGATCTCCTCAACGGCCATAAGACCGGCTTTTTCCTCGATCAACGACTGAATCATCTGCGGACCCGGCCGTACGCCGCCGGCAAACGTGTGCTGGATTGCTTTACTCATGTAGGCGGTTGGGCACTGAATGCAGCCCGTTTCGGAGCGACGACCGTCACCGGAGTCGACGTATCGGAATCCGCCATTGCGCAGTCTGAGGAACATGCCGCGCTTAATCATCTCCCCCAGTGTTCCTTCCGGACGGCCGATGTGTTCGACGAACTGAAGCGTTTGAATGAACAGCATGAGCAATTCGATATCATCGTCCTTGATCCGCCAGCCTTCGCCAAGTCCCGTGCGGACGTGGCGAATGCCGTCAAGGGCTACCGCGAAGTCAATCGTCGGGCGGCCAAAGCGCTGGCACAGGGAGGAATCCTTGTGACGTGCAGCTGCACCCACGTCGTTGAATACGATACGTTCAGGAACACCGTTCTCCAGGGTATCCTCAGCGCAGGTCGAAACGCGGTGATCCTGGACGAATTAGCTCAGCCCGAAGATCATCCCGTACTACTCTCGATGCGGGAAACCGAATATCTTAAAGGCTTCATACTCCGCGTTTTTTAGGCAAAGGAGTCCCATGTCCCAGCATTCCTATCATCCCATCCCCTACCCATTCAAGCATCGTGACGGCCGGCAGATCCTCCGGCGTGCACGACATTTCTGCCAGCTGATGGAACAGCGCAGGAGCATCCGTTTTTTTTCCGATGAACCGGTTCCGCGCCCGTGCATAGAACTTGCCATCCAGACCGCTTCCTCGGCCCCGTCCGGTGCCCATCGGCAGCCGTGGACGTTTGTCGCCGTCGATGATCCGGGCCTGAAACGCGAAATTCGTGAGGCGGCCGAAGTGGAGGAGAGACAGAATTATGAAGGAGGGCGACTATCCGAGGATTGGCTGACAGCCCTGGCCCCGTTCGGAACGGACTGGCACAAACCGTTCTTGGAGACCGCACCGTATCTCGTCATCTGCTTTCGCCAGAATTACGGCCTGGGGGACAACGGCGAGCCTATCAAACACTACTACGTCCACGAGAGTGTCGGCATAGCGTGCGGGCTTTTCATCGCAGCCATTCACTACATGGGGCTTGTCACTCTCACGCACACGCCGAATCCAATGGCATTTCTCTCCAGAATCCTGAACCGTCCGGAAAACGAGAAGCCTTTCATTCTTTTCCCCGTGGGCTACCCCACTCCTGACGCTACCGTGCCCAATCTGCGCAGAAAGACAATCCAACAGGTCCTTCAGTGGAACCGAGGAGGGTTATGAGCTACCGTATGGCAATTCTTGCGACAGCGGCTCTACTGTGGGCTGCCGGGATCCTTTTTGCACAGAACGACGGCCGACCCGCCCTTGTGACGTTAGCTATCCTGCCGTTCGAGAACTTGACCGGAAACACCGACGACAGCTGGTTATCCAGAGGATTTGCGGAGGAGTTGACCGCGGCCCTGTCCGGGGTGCCCTCGGTGCGCGTCATAGAGCGGAACCAGCTGGACCGGGTCCTCCGGGAACAAGATTTCCAACTCAGCGATGTGTCCGATCCCTCCAACGGCATCCGTCTCGGCAAACTGCTCGCCGTCCAAAAACTCTTGCTGGGCAGCTATCAGGTCGTCGACGGTTATCTCCGGGCCACGGCCCGGCTTGTAGACACGGAAACCGGAATGGTGGATCCACAGAGCTCCCTGACCGCCGAAGACCGCGTGGAAAACATCTTCGACGTCTATGAGCAGCTCACACGCAAGCTGCTGGCCAGCTTTCAGGTTCGTGTGTCTGCAGGCCAGTCTGGACGACTCCAGGCCTTCAAACTGAGCGGCACTCGCAGTCTGAAAGCCTATGAAAGCTACCTCAAGGGCATGGACTACTATGCCGCAGGCGATGAGCAAAGCCTGAAGGAGGCCCGCAGCCACTTTAAGAAGGCCCTGGGCTATGACAAGAAATTCACGGCTGCGCGCCAGGCCCTCGCCAATACATATTTCCGCATGAACGACCTCGACGACGCGATCGATGAATACGAAAAGATTGTCAAGAAAGGAGTCGACGTGGATGATCGGCTGTACATTACGCTCGGTCTCTTCTACCGTGCAGCCGGCAAGTCCTCCAAGGCTCGAGAAAACTATCGTGCGGCCATTTCACTGAACCCTTCGTCCGCCGAGGGCTACCACAACCTTGCCATACTTTCGCTAGGGGAACAGCAGCCGGCGGAGGCGTTGGACGACGCCAAACATGCAACGGCACTCGACCCCGACAATCCCGAATTCCTCTACACGCTGGCAAAGACTTACGTGGCGCTCGGCCGCACGTACGATGCCCTTCAAGCCCTCGGTCGAGCCCTTGAAAACGGCTTCCAGGACCGCAATCGTTTGGATGGCGACCGCGAATGGAACCCGATCCGTTTCGACGGCAAGTTCAGGGACCTGCTCGAAGACTATTTTGATTGATCGCCGTTGGGAGATTCAGAACAGCTCACAGACCATTCCCGGAGAGCACCAGGAGGAGCTTTTGACGGATCGTTTCCTTCGTAGTTCTTGAAGTAATTTTCTCGCCACGAGGCCCCAGCACGTAGAAGCAATCGGCCACGCCGTCGAGACGGGTGCCGATCTTGGCCGCATGGATATCCAATCCGAGATCCGATAACGTTCGAGTAATCAGGAACAGCAGGCCGATGCGGTCCCGCGTGAACACATCGATTATCGTAAAGCACCTGTTGTCGTCGAAATGAATCTCATCTTCCGCTTCGGACGAGACTCTATGCCGTTTCCAGCGCAGACGTAGCCTGCGCATGTCCTCCGTGAGGTCCTGTCCGGCCTGCAACACCCGTTCCAGCCGCTCACGTAACGCGTCCTTCTCCGGCCCGCTGAGAGCGCGGTGCTCGGGAAACGTTACGACGCGGAACTGGTCCACAATCCATCCGTCAGACCGCGTTTCCACAAACGCCTCCAGGATGCTAACATCCGAGAGGGCCATCGCTCCGCAGATTTGCGACAAGCGGTACGGCCGATCGGTCGTAACCACCAGTACCTCTGTGAAGTCAGGAAGGTCGTTGAAGGATACGCTGAGCGTGCTCTCCGGGATAGGAACCTGGCGAGGAGCTTCCTCCCAGTCGAAGCTCTGCACCGCGCTGTCCGTTCGAGCCCTGCGCAGGAAGGTGTCTGTCTTGAGAAACAGTTCCTTGAGCAGAATGCCTTTCCATTCCGTCCACACGTGCGCATTTGCGGCAGACATGTCCGCGTATGTCAGCAAGTAAAGCATCCTTAACCGGCGGCGGTCACCGACGAGCTCTCCGAAAGACTGTATGGTATCGGGATCCTTCAAATTTCTGCGAAACGCCACCTGCTCCATTTTGAGATGGTTGGCGATCAGGAAGAGGACCGTCGGCCGGTCTTCCTGATTATGAAGCCGGTCGAACAATTCCTCCGCGACGCGGACGCCCTCCAGGCAATGGTCTACGCCCCTCGATTTTCCGATATCGTGAAGAAAGACGGCCCAGAAGAGGTGCCGCTTCTCGAAGAGCGACAACTCGTCGTAAACCGTCTTTATGTGGCGCAGCGAGTCACTCCCGGACTCACCGGGGTAGAACAACGCCTCCAGATGCTTCAGCGCGATCAGCAGGTGTTCGTCCGTCGTGTACCGATGGTAAATGTTGCGGTGGTAGTGGGCGCCTATGAAGGCAAATTCGGGAAGGTATCGCTCCAATACCCCGAGTTCATACATGCTCCACAGGACGGAGGAAACACGGCCTTCGTATTTCCACAGGTCGAGGAACACATGCGCATTCTCCGGAGAATTGACGAACTCATCATCGATGAGATAGAGACCCTCTTGAATGGCAACTTCCACCTCGGCGCCCAACACAGCGCTATGCTCGATCACTGTCCGGAAAGCGCACAGCATGAGCGTCGGTCTTGCGAGGAATGCCTGCGACAAGTCACCCTCAAACCTCAGAGTGGGTGGCTCGGTCCGGCCATCCAGGTAAAAGCCGTCACGCAGCTTCGTCACCGCAGTCGGATCAGCGGCTGTCTGAGCGCGGCTCTCGATCTTATGCAGAATCAGGCGACATCCGGCGGCCAGTCTTTTCACGTGAACGAAATAGTCTCGCATGAAAAGTTCGGCCGCCCGGTCTTCATATTCATCGCGATATCCCATGCGTGACGCTACGGCCGCCTGGACGGGGTAGTTCAGCACATCGCTCTTCCGCTTCGCTTCCATGTGCATCTGATTCCGGACGTGAAGGAGATAGTCAAGCGAACCCAGCATCTCGTCACACCTGGCTTGCGAGAGGAACCCCCCTCCCGCCAGTTTCCGGAACACGGCCGCAGTTCGCGATTCCCGTGCGCCGACTTCATCTTCCACGATGTCGGCCGATCGAACGATCCAGAGTACCGTGTGTACGTCCCGAAGTCCTCCGGGACCCTCTTTGATATTCGGCTCGGCCATCCGCTGAGAGCCTCCATATCCCTCGTGCCTTTTCGCCATCCGCTCCAGCTGTATAGCGATGAATTCCGTCGGCTCAACGCCGAATACTCGTTTCTCCAGCGCCTCCCGCACCCGCATCCACCATGTGCTGTCCCCGGCGACCTGGCGGGCCTCGAGGTACGAGGTTCGGATATCGCAATCCCTCATACACATAGAGATGGCCTCCTCAGGGGTCCTCATGGTGTGTCCGATTTCAAGCCCGATATCCCAGAGCGTACGGACGATCCGCTGGACGACCTGCCGCACGGCCTGCCTCTCCTCGTAGCGATCGGATTCATACAGGAACGTCAAGTCAATGTCCGACCCTGTATTCATTTCCACGCGCCCGTAGCTTCCGAGCCCCAGAACACAAAAGCGGTTCTCTTCCATTCCGACCGACCGGACAGATTCACGCCATACCTGATCGATGATTCCGTCGTAAAAACCCGTAAGCTTTTCACCCAGTGCGAGCCCCGGCCACGATCCGTGCAAACCGCCTATCACGGAGGACCTACGTTCCGAGACCCATTGTTTCAGCACGGAGACGGGTTGGGAGAAATCCAGGGGAGCAACGATAGTGGATGCCGGTATCATGGTGACTTGAAACGCCTCACGATCAGATATCGTGCAATCATCACCAGTGCGACCATCGCGATCAAAAGGAATATCGCGACATTGTATCGCTCCATAAGATAATCGAATCGTTTCCAGTTATCACCGACCAAATAGCCGCCATAGATCAGTACGCCGTCCCACATGCAGGCACTGAGAAAGGCCAGCGGCAAAACACGCCTCCGTTTAAGACCCGCCATGCCCGCTGAGATGGAAATGACGGATCGCAGACCGCTCAGAAAGCGGTTGAACAGTATAATCCGGTATCCGTGTTTCCGGAACCATGTTTCGGCTTTTTCAATGTTCTCGGCCGGGAACAACCTGAAGTTGCGTTTCATAAAGAACGCCTTTCCGAAGAATCTGCCGAACTCGTACATGGTCATGAACCCGGCTAGGTTGCCTGCTGTTGCCGTCAGGAATACGGCCACGTAATTGAGACGACCGATGCCCACCATGTAAGCGGCAAAGACGGTTACAGTGTCCCCAGGAATGGGCGGGATACAATTCTCTAGGAATCCGCTGCCTATTAGAATAAGGTAAATCCACACCGTGTCCAACTGACGCACAGTCTCGAGAAAAGTTTCGACCTCAAACATCGATCCGTTTCACTCCACGTTCTGAACCTGTTCACGCAGCTTCTCCAGTTCCTCTTTGATTTCCACAACCGCATGGATGACGTCCGACCGCGAGGATTTCGAGCTGATCGTATTCGCTTCCCGCCCCATCTCCTGGATGATGAAGTTCAACTTTCGTCCAATAGTGTGCTCGTCCGAATCGATAAAACCTTCGAACATCTCAAGGTGACTGCGGAGGCGTACGAGTTCCTCCGTGATGTCAACCTTGTCCGCCAGCAGGGCCAGTTCGAGGTCCAGTCGCTGTGGGTCCAGGTCGGCGCGGTCGAGCAGTTTTCTGATCCGGTCTTTCAACTTCTCCAACTCCTCCTGCACGGACGACGCGGACTGTCGCTCGATGGCATCGATATGCCGTCGCACAAGGCTCAGCCGTTCGCGAAGATCTCGCGCAAGCGATTTCCCCTCTTTGACTCTCATGTCGTTCATCTCATCCAGAGCTTTGCCCACCGCCGTCTCCACCACGATCCAGACTTCGTCGACCTGGTCATCGGAGGAACCGACGGAGAATACATCCTCAAAAGCCAGCAGATGCTCCAGGCGAACGTCCGCAGGTATTCCTGCCCGCTGGGCCGCTTCTTTCAGCATGGTCACGTACTGGCCGATAAGGGCCTGGTCAACCCGGACGGAGGCCAGGGATACACGGTCGGACTGGACACCGACAAGAACCGTGACCTTTCCCCGGTCGATTTTCCGCTTGACCAGTTCTTTGGCGGCGGCCTCCTTGTGGCCGAAGATTCGGGGGGCCTTGAAGACGAGATCGAGGTACCGACCGTTGAGGGATCGTACTTCAACAGAGACGCTCATCCCCCCCTCGACGATTTCCGCTTTTCCAAAACCGGTCATACTCAGGATCATAACGACTCCGCCTTTACTTCACCAAGCCGAACCTTTCCATGCGCCACTTCCACGTCGTTTCTACGATCGTTTCGAGTCTGTTGAACCGGGGCCTCCACCCCAGTGCCTCTTGCGCTCTTTGAGCGCATCCGATCAACGCCGCGGGATCACCCTTGCGGCGGTCACCGTATCGTACCGGCACTTCTCGTCGGGTAACGGCCTCGCATGCCGCAATCACCTCTTTCACCGAAAATCCGGCTCCGTTTCCGAGGTTGAACGCCCCGCTCCTGCCGTGATCCATCAGGTACTGCAGTGCTAGCACATGGGCATCCGCGAGATCCGTCACGTGAATGTAGTCGCGAATACAGGTCCCGTCGGCCGTGGGATAGTCGGTCCCGAATATCGTTATCGCAGGAAGCCTGCCCATGGCGGCATCAAGCACGAGCGGTATGAGGTGCGTTTCCGGATCATGGTCTTCTCCGATGCCGCCGTCCGGATCCGCCCCCGCTGCGTTGAAATAGCGCAGGGATACGAACTTCAGGCCGTGCGATGCGTCAAGGTCACTCAGGATCTGCTCCACTATGAGTTTCGTACGCCCATACGGATTGATGGGATTCTGAGGATGGTCCTCGGTGAGCGGCAGTCTCATCGGAGTCCCGTAGGTAGCGCATGTCGACGAGAACACGAAAAACATCACCGAATGCCTGATCATACAGTCCAGGAGGTGCAACGTGCAAGCCACGTTATTGCGATAGTACTTCAAAGGGTTTTCCACGGACTCCCCGACATGGGCATAGGCGGCAAAGTGCATCACTCCGTCGAACACGTGCTCCGTGAACAACCGCTCAATCAGATTGCGGTCTTCCAGGTCACCCACCACCAACTCTTCTCGCAGCACGAACTCGCGGTGTCCGTATACCAGATTGTCCAGTACTACGACACGGTGGCCTGCCTTTTTTAACTGCCGGACGGCATGCGACCCGATATATCCGGCACCACCGGTAACAAGAATCTTCACTCGTTCCTCATCGGTAATTGGCAAATTGGATCGCAAACTCGAAGTCCTTTTCCTTCAGCAGCCGGATGACGGACTGCAGGTCATCAATGTTCTTGGCCGACACCCGTATCTGATCGCCCTGAATCGCCGCCTGGACCTTCCACTTCGTTTCCTTGATCAATGCTACGATTCTTTTCGCCTGCTCCTGTGACAGGCCGTTTTGCAGGATCAAGCGAAGCCGGACGAGTCCTCCCGCCGCTTCTTCCTGTTTCCCCCGCTTCAGCGCCTTCAAAGACACGCCGCGTTTGATCAACTTGTTCTCGAGAATGTCCAGTACGGCCTTCATCCGAAAATCATCGTCCGACACGATCACGATCTCGTCTTTCCCTAGGTCCACGGAGCTCTGGCTGCCTTTGAAATCGTAGCGCGTGTGAATTTCCTTGATGGTCTGTTGCACGGCGTTCGTCACCTCCTGCAGATTGATTTCTGAGACGATGTCAAAGTGATGAACGTCCTCCATCGGATCTATGCCTACAGGCGTTCAAAAGTCCCGACTTCGGTTTCTTTGTCCGTCAGAACCGATAGTCTCTTGTCCAGGGCCTCGTATTGCTCGGAGAATTCCAACTTGAAGTCCTCATACGCATCCTTCGAGATCCAGCGATCGATCGTGATGTATCGATTTCTTTGTGAAGTGTCCTTGCACAATTCAGTTGACAACAGACCCTCGCCTTCCTGGAAAAAGGCCGCCCAGGAACCGGCTGATCCGTACTCCTTCTCAAATTCGGCCGTCTTGTCGGGCTTGACGGCATACTCCCAGATTACAATGAACATAGGCTAAGGATCCGTTAGTTGGTATTTTGACTTGAACTTTTCGTACAGGTCTTTGTGGCGATTACCGAGACTGATCCGGCGGCCGCTGATGAAAGCGAGTTCCACTACAGACGATCGCATGTCGAGCAGGTCGCCGCCGGAAACCACCAGCGTGGCGTCCTTACCCACATCGAGCGAGCCAACGCGGGAGGCGATCCCGAGAATTCGGGCGCATTCGAGAGTCACCGCACTGAGCGCTTCTTCCCCGGTAAGGCCGTACGCCGCCGCCGTACCTGCCTGGAACATGAGATTGCGTTGCTCCCACGCGCCCTCGGCGGACAGACAGAACTGCACGTTGGCTTCGCGGAGTTTTTTCGGAAGGCTGTACACCTCGTCGACCGATTCATCTTCCCGCAAGGGAAGACTGTGCAGATCCGTCAGGATGACCGGGACCGAGTGCGCTCTCAGCAACTCGCTTACGCGCCCGGCGTCCCGGGCTCCGACCAACACGAGTCGAATGTCGTACCTCCGGGCAAATGCCACTGCTGCGTGAATCTGGGTCGCCGTCTGAAGCCTTATGTAAAGAGGCTTCTGGCGGGTCAACACCGGCATGAGCGCCTCCCAGCGTTGATCCACACCCCCTACGCCTGCCCCATCCCTCGCGGCCTTGTATGCCCGTGCGTCAACCATCATTCGATCCAGGTCCTCCAGAGCCTTGCGGACTTCAGTCCTGCGGTCATCGTAGGACTGCGTGTCGGGAATGCCGTGCAGGGACATGTCCGGCCAATTCACAAAAACACCATCGTCAATGCTGATCGCCGCGTCCTCCCAGTTCCATGCATCCAGTTGAACGACAGAGGAACGGCCCGCCAGAACCCCGCCCTGCGGTGCGATCTGAGCCAGCAGTACACCGTTCGAGCGAACCGTTGGGATGATTCTCGAATCCGTATTGTACGCCACGAGCGCACGGACGTTCGGATTGATCGCTCCCGTCTCGCTGAAATCCAGGGTCGGCCGCGCCATATCGATTTCGCTCAGACCAAGCCTCGAGTTACACGCTATCAGACCCGGGTACACGTGTTTTCCTTCGATGTCGATTTCCTCGGTGCCTGTGGGAACCTCTTCCACGTTTCCGACGGCGACCAACAAGCCCCTATCAAAAAGGATATCTCCGCTGGTGATTACCCGGCCATCCCCAACGTGAATGGTCCCGTGTCTCAAAACAATCGGCCGGGATTGGGCAGGGGCAGGCACGGGAACGTCCTGCGCCAAGGCTCGGCCGGCGGGTACGCCTCCGACAGCGACCATCCACAATATGGCACACCATTTCTTCATCGGGTTCTTGTCACCCCTCAGTCACAGCGATAAGGAGTTTTCGCTTTACGACGATACTCTCGGGGTCGTTCGCCTCCGTCGATGGCTGCGGCCATTTTCCGAATGAGCCGTCGGCGTTCCGCGTCGATTTTTTCCTTCCATGCTGTGTCTTGTTTCGCATCGAAATAACAGCGTCCGTCCACAAAGGTCTGCACCGCTCTTGCGTACACGGACAGCGGATGGTCGCTCCAGAGGACCAGGTCGGCGTCCATCCCCGCCTCGATGCGTCCAATCCGGCGATCGAGATGAAGCATGACGGCGGGATTCAGCGTTACCAGTTTCCACGCCTCCTCTTCCGCCAGGTTACCGTATTTTACACTTTTCGCCGCCTCCTGGTTGAGTCGTCTCGCCATTTCATCGGAGTCGGAATTGAATCCGGTCACAACACCCTGGCCAGAGAGCAGCGCTCCGTTGTACGGTATGGCATCGTAGACTTCGTATTTGTAGGCCCACCAGTCCGAAAAACTGGACGCGCCAGCTCCGTGCTGTTTCAGCTTGTCGGCCACTTTGTACCCTTCCAGGATATGCGTGAAGGTGTTCACGCGAAATCCCATTTGTTCCGCGAGTCGGATCAGCATGGTTATTTCCGACTGGACGTAGGAGTGACAGGTGATAAATCGTTTGCCGGCCAGGATCTCGGCAATGGCATCCAATTCAAGGTCCCGCCTCGGCGGTGGCAAACGTGACTTCTTTCCTCCCGCCGCCTCGTACAACTCCCATTGTTTTGTATACTCTTTGGCGGTCTGGAACTCATCCTTAATGATTTGCTCGACCCCCAGACGGGTCTGCGGATAGCGTGTCGTATACGCGTCACCCCAATTGGACTGTTTGACGTTTTCGCCCAGAGCAAACTTGATGAATCCGGGAGCACCCTCCACCTTCATCTCTTCCGGTAGCCGTCCCCATCGGAACTTGATGATCGAGGATTGACCGCCGATCGGATTGGCGGAACCGTGCAGCAATTGAGCCGTCGTGACGCCGCCGGCCAATTGGCGATAGACGTTGATGTCGTCAGCATCGATTACGTCGCCGATCCTCACTTCGGCCGATACGGCCTGGGCCCATTCATTGACCCCGCCCTCGATTGCCGTGTGGGAGTGCTCATCAACAATGCCCGTGGTCAGATGTTTTCCGGTTGCGTCGACTACAACAGCGCCAGTCGGCGCCTCAAGACCGGTGCCAACGGACCGGACCTTGCCCTTTTCGATCAGTACGTCGGTGTTCCGCAGGATGCCCCGCGCCGTGTTCGTCCATACGGTGGCGTTGCGAAAGAGGACGGATAATTGGGCAGGCTCAACCGTCCATCCGTATGGGCCGTTCGGATACGTGATCTCCGACATAACCGAGTCCAGCGTCCTCCCTGCGGAGGAGGAATCTGTTGGAAGATCGGTCACGCGCAGAGCCGCCCATGTCGGACTTCCTGTCAGATCACCTTCCACCGTGCCGGACAATCGACCGGAGTCGTAATGCCCCTTCAGCCAAAGCTTGCCCTTTGCGCCGAGCGAATCCGAACCAAACGCGAGCACAACCACCCCATCGCGTGCAGACACTTCAACGGGTGTTTCAAACGTGCCGAGGCGAACCGTTGCCGCGAAGCGCTCTCTTGTCCCGGCGATTACAAGTCTGAACGTACGGTCCAGCATGTTGAGTCGGTAGACGCCGCGCAGGTCCACTCCCGGGCGATCAACCACCGTGTTCGGCCGCCCGGCGACCCAGGACTCCAGCACAACCGCATCGGATGAGAACAGGTCCCCGGAGGCCACGACGAAATTCGCCAGCTTACCCTTCTCCAGACTGCCCATGAGCGCCTCGACGCCTAACATCCTCGCCGGCACAAGAGTCAGCGCCTCCAGCGCCTGATCCTCGGCCAGTCCGCGCAGCACGGCCTTCCGGACATTTTTGAGAAACGCTTCGGTGCAATCGAGACCGGCCGTCGTGAGGGCAAAGACAATCCCTGCACGAGACAGTAACGCCGGATTGGACGGAGCCCATTCCCAGTGTTTCATATCTCTAAGCGGGATCTCCAGCGTTTCATCCGGATCCTGGATGCGGTACGGGGCCGGGAAGTTGACGGGAACAATCAACGATACGCCTGCGTCGGCCACTGCTTCGACCCGTTCGTATTCCGACCCGGACGACTTCACCACGATGCGCAGGCCGAACTCACGGGCGATGGCCGCGACGCGCAGGATGTCTAACGTGGACCTCGTTTCGAAAAAGAACGGCAGGCGTCTGGACAGTTGATCGCCCAGCGCTTCGAGGGACCGATTGTACTCCGGCATCCAACTGCCTGCCCGTGCCGAGCGCATGTCCGAAATGGCTCGATACCACTGTGCATCAAGGACTGCTTGCCGCACCAGCGCTATCGCGCCCATCAGCGAACTTGGATAGGCCTCTTTGGAATGACCCTTTTCGAACGAAAGGTTCGTGGACACCCGCGTCGCGATGACTTCCTCCTGAACCGAACCGCAGCCGAGGCCGGCCAGTACACCCGTGCCGCGAAAGATTCCATCCCCGGAAAACATATGAGCGCAGGTGAAACCTTGTGAGCGCAGCGAGGCGGCCTGCAATGAGTCAATCGTGAGGAGTTCGCCCGCATCCGTTTCCGGGTGCACGGCAGGATTCCAGTGGACGGGTCCGCCGGCGCGACGCACCGTTCGCAAGTCCGCGAAAGGGATGGGACAATAGGGCTCGATGAATCCCGGATAAATTCGCAGACCAGACACATCATGAACTACGGCGTCGACGGGCGGAACCAGTTTCTGTCCCATATCTTCGATGCGGCCGTCCCGGATTACCAGCGTACCATCGGAGATCGTCTTGCCCGGCGAGACCACAATGGTCCCTCGCACAAAGGCGTGAACCCGCGGCGTCTTGTCTCTGATGCCGGCTTTAGGGAAAGTCTCCTGGGCTTCTAAGGCGGCTGCGCTGAGGAAAACAAGATAACAGAATATGATATTTCTCATGGCAAAAGCCGATTTTTCGCCTTAAGTTTAGCGCGAATAAAGACTAAGCCCAAAATTACGTGCAAAGTAAAGAAAGGGCGCTAATTAGTCAAAACATTTCTGCCCGGTTTCCCGCGACATGAGGAACGCCTACTATCTAGCAGGAGCCGCCAGAAGATTCTCCGCGAGGTGCACCCCCGGAAACGACTTCATCCTGCAGGACATCAAGCAACAGCGGATCACGGCGAAGCAGTGGGACGACATGGGCCATACGCTAGCCGTCACGCACCGCGTGCTTAACTAATGAGGTACGCATGGAACGCATAAGAACGATCATCATGGGAGCCGCCGGCCGCGATTTCCATAATTTCAACACCCTTTATCGCGATAATCCGCGCTACGACGTCATCGCCTTTACTGCCACGCAGATCCCCAACATCGACGGGCGCAAGTATCCGAAGGAACTGGCCGGCGAACTGTACGGCAAGGGCATCCCGATTTTTGCCGAAGACGATCTCGAAACCCTCATTCGGAAACACCACGTACGAGAGGTTGTCTTCTCCTACAGCGATGTCTCCTACAAGTATGTCATGTCTCGCGGTGCGCGCGTGAATGCCGCCGGCGCTCACTTTGTGATGCTCGGCGCCTCGACTACCATGCTGTCCAGCCGTAAACCCGTGGTTGCCGTCTGCGCGGTTCGAACGGGCTCCGGAAAAAGCCAGACAACCCGGCGCATGGCTGCCCTGCTCCGAGATAACGGACTCCGGGTTGCGGCCGTGCGTCATCCCATGCCCTACGGAAATCTCGTCAAACAACGCGTGCAGCGCTTTGCCGCAATCGCCGATCTCAAGAAACACAATTGCACCATTGAGGAGATCGAAGAATACGAGCCGCACCTCGTCAGCGGCACTATCGTGTACGCCGGCGTAGATTATCAAGCCATTCTGCACCAGGCCGAGAAGGAAGCGGACGTCATCATCTGGGACGGCGGCAACAACGATACGCCGTTCTTCAAACCCGACCTTCACGTAGTCGTCGCCGATCCGCTCCGTGCCGGCCACGAACTGTCGTATTTTCCGGGTGAGACGAATCTCCGGATGGCCCATGTAGTGGTAATCAACAAGATCGGTACCGCAGATGTCAAAGCCGTCACGCAGCTACGCAAGAACATCCACGAAGTCAATCCCCGGGCGACCATCGTCGAGGCCGCATCGCCGATTTTCGTCGACCGTCCGGAGCTGCTTGCACACAAGCGGGCCCTGGTGGTCGAGGACGGCCCGACACTGACGCATGGAGAGATGAACATCGGGGCCGGTACGATTGCAGCCATGAAGTACGGAGCATCGCAGATCGTGGATCCACGCGGGCATACAACGGGTACCATCACGGAAACCTTCCGAAAGTATCCGAACATCGGGCACCTGCTGCCCGCCATGGGTTACGGGGATCGGCAGATTCGCGACCTGGAAAAAACCATCAATCGCGTCCCCTGCGACGTGGTCGTGATCGGCACGCCCTTCGATCTCAACCGGCTGATTAAAATCAAGAAGCCGACCGTCCGTGTTAAGTATGATCTGCAGGAAATCGGAAAACCGGACCTGAACGGTATTCTGTCGGTCTTCCTCACCAATCTGCGCAAACACTGAATCGAACGAGTCTGCTCAGGCCCATGGCCTCGGAGCAGTACCTGTTTGTTCTTCCACCATGAAACTTAGAATCGGAATCCTCACCGTCTCCGACCGCGCCAGTGCCGGCGTTTACGAGGACAAGTCCGGCCGCGCCATCCTGGACACGCTGACCGAGTATCTGAAATCAGAGTGGGAACCGCTGTACCGCGTGATTCCGGACGAGCGGGAAACTATCGTGCAAGCCTTGACAGGGATGATCGATCGGGATGGATGCTGCCTCGTGGTGACCACGGGCGGTACCGGGCCCGCGCCAAGGGACGTCACACCGGAGGCAACCGAGGCCGTTTGCGAAAAGACGATGCCCGGATTCGGGGAACTGATGCGCGCTGTTTCTCTCAAGCACGTCCCGACGGCCATTCTGTCCAGACAGACAGCCGGCATCCGCAAGCAAGCCCTGATCATCAACCTGCCGGGCAAACCCGCTGCCATTCGAGAATGCCTCGATGCCGTGTTCCCGGCAGTACCTTACTGCATTGAACTGATCGGCGGACCCGGGATCGAGTGTAACCAGGACGTGATCCCTGTCTTTCGCCCACAGTCGGCGTAGCCAGCCCGGTTTCACCTCAGGCCGACCTCGCCCCGTACCTGCCCGTAAACGCTCCCCCCTTGAGTTCCCAAACCAGGGACTCCATGTCCGCTACGGGATTGGTGAATTCTGTATAGGCGAGGCCCACCTGATCAGGGAAGTGCGCATCCGATCCGCCCGTGTAGGAACGCTGCCACGATTTCATCTTTTCGATTGCGCGTAGATTTTCGTCCTTGGAACACAGGCCGTTAATGCCCTCAGCCGTCGTGAAATGCTTCGCTTTGGCAAACTCCTCCAGGACCGCGAGTTTGCCGTTACCCCGGTACGGATGAGCGATGATGGAAACACCGCCAACCTCGTGGATCTTGATGAGGATCTCGTACATGTTCGGATAATCGAACGACGCCGTATCGTGTTTTGCCGAATGTTTCCAGGGATTCCACGAGTCGTCCTTGAATCCGACGGCGATGACATGGCCCTCTCCGGTCGTGATCTCGACGCCGCGCACGATCAGCAGACCCCGATTACGGCGCACATCCCGCATCAGCACTTCCCACGGCGACGACGCTTCATACGAATTGTGCTCAGCGATCAGGAAGCCGTCCAGACGGGCTTTGACAGCACATTCGACAATCTCGTCCGGCTCGCTGGAACAGTCGTAGGAATATTTCGAGTGGACGTGGAGATCGATTCGCATCGAAGCGCCCTCTGCTTGTGACAAAAGGTACAACAGGGCCGGTGCAATATCAACTGATTAATCTGGGAACGCAGGGTGAGTGCGAAAGGAAGCCCCCGGTTAGCGAACGACGAGCTTCACGCTGGTTGCAAAGGAGAACCGGCGCCAGGTAATAAAACCTTCAAGATTGGTGGTGCCAACGTCCAGCAGCCACTTGCCGAGCCGGAAGCCGGCACCCCCGGCCAGATTGAAGCCCCGGCTGTCGCCGCCGATCGACATGCCCGTTCGCAATGAGACCTTCCTCGATGTTTCAAATTCGGCTCCCACCGCGATCCGAGGCACAGCCTTGGCGATGTACTTCGTCCGTAAGAAATGTTCAGCAACGCCCACGAGCGTTATCGTCTTGTTCAACCGATAAGCAGCCCCCAGCCGGAGGATGATGGGCAGGTACGTGCTGTAGCTGCCGGTTTTGACCGTATTGCTCGTGTCTTCGGCATCGTCCTTTATGTCCAACAGGTTAGCCGAATTGGCTGCATACCATCCGAAATGCTTTTCGTTCTGACCGCTCCACGCTATGGTACTGAACAGGTTTTGAACACTCACACCGGCCGACCACTGCTTGTTGATCTGTGCCGTCACACCCAGGTCCGCACTGAAGCCGTTTCCACCCTGCGACGTCAGGAGTTCGTAACTTCCACGTGTAATCAGGCTGTCGCTTTCCGTGATGTTCACCCGGGCTTTATCCAGAGTTGCATTGAGGAAACCGCGCAAGTATTTCAACGAAATCCCGACCGATACATCGTCGAACGTCCTCCATGGAAGATACTGCCTGATCGAATAGCCGGCCGAGGCACCCAACTGAAGGACCGCATGACCGCCGCCGCGCCCGTGCGTGTTGACCTCCTCTGAGCCTACCGAATAACCGTCCGGCGAAAGCGCGATCTGGAACAGCTTCTTTGGAGCGCTGACGTAAGCATCTCCATCGAACATAACATTGAACGAGTAATTGAGATAGCGGACGCCGATACGCGTCTGACCGCCGCCAACCCCATTCAAGCGATTATCCGACCCGAACAAATCGAGTATGTTCTTCTTGTCCTTGTCGTCCCATGTCTTGCCGTTGTATTTCGTGTAGTCGGTATAGCCCACCACATTGTTCCCCGCAGACAACCCGAACGAAAGCACGTTCACGACGAGCTTCGACCGTTTGAGCGAGCTCTTCAACCCCAGATTCGCCGGATTCCAGAGGAACGCGTCGGTCTCATCGGCAGTGACCAGATTGGCCCGTGCCAGGGACAACGCCCTGGCATCAGAATCTCCCCCGGCGTACACCGGTCTAAGACCGATGCACCACGTCACGAGGCAGAAGGTTAGGAGTGATCGTCCGTGGCTCACTTGGTTACATCCTCGTCGAATCTGAATTCTACTTCGAATTGCGTATTGACACCAACATAGTCAGTCGATGTGACCTTGACCGTTGCTCCACTTCCCATGAGCCGAATCCGGAGGCCCTGGTAGTTCTGCAGCGGCTCGTCGGTCAAGGGATCGATACGATAGAATATCCAGTCGAACATCGACCTATCGAGGAAATATTCGAGCGTCGCGGTCGTCGGCGCCGTGACGATCCCCTGTGCGTTGGTCGTTCCCTTGTTGATCTTGAGAGGAGGATCTGGGAAACGAAATACGGCCGAATCGTAGAAGGCGTCCTCGGTGGCCCGCTGGACCGTATCGATCATGAACTGAACTTCCACGCCAACCGGAAAATGATTGGCGATTGTGCCGGTTATCGCGACACTTTCGAAATTGTCCGAAACCAGTTCCTGCAGCTTGTCGCCCATGTCGAGTTTTTTCGGATCCGGTTTGATGATGTTACGCGCCGAGTCGAGTGGAAGACTGAATACCAGCGGCGCGCGAATGGCAACCGTGATGGTCACCGAATCGCCGCTGGTGACGGTCCCGCGGTAATTGCCCTGCGCATCTCCGATGGTGGCCAAACCGCTGGAGACGATCGAGTCCGGCAAAAGACTGAGCAGCGCGGCGACTTCGGCCGAATTGGTGCTTCGGATCGTATCTCGCCGCGACCCGCCGGGACCACCGGTGTAGGGTTGGATGGTTCCTGCGATCTGCGTGGATCGCTGGCTCCCGTTCTTTTTCCCCACCACGTCTAAATCCAAAGTAATCGGGAACTGAATGGCGTGCTCGGTGACGACCTCCAGATAGGCATTCTGGAACTGGATGGAGTCGACCGCTTCGATGTCGAGCTTTTCGCTGCGCGGGGACACGTCAATCTCTTCGTTGATCAGCCGTCCGGTAATCTCGCTGAACCGGATGGTATCGATGCTCGAATAGACCCGCACACCCTGTTCATTCTGCATCGTCACGGGTCCGGTGGACGCAGCGGACGAAATTGTGTAGTCAAAATAAAAATGCTGATTGCCCGGTGTCCCGATGTTCTGAGGTCTCAGTCTGTATCCGCCGAGCGGCACAACGATCGGGACGACCGATCCGCTGTCTGCACTAACATCCACGGAGTCCGCAAGCTGGTCACCGTCGGGACGAATGAAGTCAGGGGACGTGTACCGGATCCTGGCGGGTACCTGGAAGCCGTTGTTGACGATGGTCAGCGAAATCTGACCCGACGTGATGATCGCTTCTTCGATCAGTGAGTTGCTCGTCGACTTGACGGAATCGGATCGAACAAAGTACTGCGGTTTGACGATGCCTCTAACGTTTCGGCAGGTCAGGTCGAAGACGCAATCAAGCTGGATGGCGTCGGTCGTGTCCACCAGAACGGCATTCGTTCCCGTGCCGGGCGAATGTCCGGAAAGAACGAGATACGGGGGATCATTAACATTGACCGGATTGTCCGGAT
>JBBIJR010000060.1:0-21498 GCA_037445875.1 Bacteroidota bacterium
AGCGGTGATAGTCGAACCGCGCCGCTCCCACGAGGATCGCAAAACCCAGCACCATGCGGATGAACTGCTGTTTGAGAAAGTGCGTACTGCTGCCGAATTTTTCATAGGCAATGACATTGCTTGCGCTGTAGATCATCACCATGCCGATGAACATCAGCGACAAGACGACCAGCAGCAGTACCTTGTCGATCGGATGTTTTTGTGCCGTGGCGGTTTCCATGTCAGCTCAATCCTTTTACGATCGTTTTGAACCGGTCGCCCCGGTCTTCGTAATTCTCGAACATGTCGTAACTCGAGCACGCCGGGGACAGCAGTACGACGTCGCCGGACTCGGCGTGGGCCAGCGACAGTCTGACCGCTTCTTCCAGGGAAGAAGCTTTTATCACCGTTGTAAGGTCGCCCAGCTCGCGTTCCATCAGCGGCGCCGCCTGCCCGATCAGTACGAGGCACTTCACTTTTTCTTTGACCGGCTGCCGGAGCGGCTGATACGGAGCTCCCTTGTGTCTGCCGCCGGCGATGAGGATAACCTTCTCCGATCTGAAACTGTCCAACGCATAGAAGGTCGAATCCACATTCGTTGCTTTGCTGTCGTTGACGAACCGGATGCCTCGCAATTCCCGCACCGGCTCCAGACGGTGGACCACGCCGCGGAACGCCCGCAGGGCTTCGCGTATGCTCGTCGTGTCGATATCAAGGGCCCGCGCGGCCGCAGTCGCCGCCAGCGCGTTATATAGATTGTGGCTACCCCGTATGGCTATCTCATTCGGGCGAACGATCTCCTCGTCTTCACCGCCTCCGCAGTGGACCACCCGATCGCCCTCAACACCGACCCCGGGACGTAGAAGGCGCCGGAGACTGAAAGGTACCCTCCGGGCGGGCAGGTCGCGGATCAGGCTGCACACGTTCCCATCGTCGGCGTTGTACACCAGGACGTCGTTCGCCCGCTGCCGCACGAACAGTTTCTTTTTCGCCTCGTAGTACGCGGACACCGACGGATAGCGGTCCTGGTGATCCGGTGACAGGTTGAGCAATACGCCGATATTCGGCCGGTAGTCGTGCAAGCCTTCCGCCTGAAAACTGCTGACTTCGATCACCGCCACGCCCCCTGCCGGAACGTCCGCCACACGGTCGGAGAGCGGTGTTCCAATGTTGCCCGCGACCACCGTCGACAATCCCGCCTTCCGGCATATCTCCCCGATCAACGCGGTCGTTGTGGTTTTCCCGTTCGTGCCCGTCACGGCCACGCTCGGGCAGGGCAGGAGCGTTCCCGCGATCTCGATCTCGCTGAAGATCGGTATGCCGATCCTGCGTGCCTCCACGAGTACGGGGATTTCGGGCACGCCCGGACTGACCACGATGCGATCGGCCTCGAGCACGCGCTGCGAATGCCCTCCGAACTCGTACGGGATACCGAGTTGGTCCAGCGCGGCCTGCTCGCCCGTCTTGCGTTCGGCACGGACCGACTCGCTCACAAACACCTGTGCGCCGAGGCGGGTCAGAAGCTTTGCCACGGCCATGCCGCTGGCGGCCGCCCCGATGACGGAAATCCTTTTGTCTTTGAACTCGTTCATGTCTCAGCGCACTTTGAAAGTCGTCAGCGTGAGAACGGCGCACAGTACCGCCATGATCCAAAAACGCGTCACAACCTTGGTTTCGTGCCATCCTTTCAGTTCGAAATGATGGTGCAGCGGCGCCATCAAGAAGATGCGTCTTCCCTCGCCGTATTTTTTCCGTGTGTACCGGAAGTATTGCACCTGGAGAATTACGGAGAGCGTTTCCGCCACGAGCACACCGCCGATGATCGGCAGCAGCAGTTCTTTCTTGATGAGGATGGCCAGCGTACCCAGCGCGCTTCCCAGCGCCAGCGCACCCGTGTCACCCATAAACACCTGCGCGGGATAGGCGTTGTACCAAAGGAAACCCAGTCCCGCACCGACCGCGGCCGTGCAAAAGATCGTGAGTTCGCTGCTTTGCGGGATGTACAGGATGTTCAGGTAGCCCGAGAAGTTGACGTTGCCGGTAACGTAACACATCGCCGCGAACGCCGCGAACGCAATGGACACAATGCCGATCGCGAGACCGTCCAGCCCGTCCGTGAGATTGACCGCATTGGAGGTACCGGTGACGATGAACACGACCACCGGAATGTACAGATAGCCGAAATCCAGATTGAGGTTCTTGAAGAACGGCACCGTCGTAATCGTGGAGATGTTGGCGAATTCGGGCGAAAAGTACATCACGGAGCCGATGATCAGACCTAGCATGATCTGTCCGACGGTCTTGTATCGGGCCACGAGGCCTTTCTTCACTTTCTTAATGGCTTTCAGATAGTCGTCGATAAAGCCGACCGTGCCCATCCAGAGCGTCGCCAGGGCGATCAGCAGCACATAGGTATTCGAGAGGTCCGCCCACAGGAGCGTCGGGACGATCGTGGACGCCAGAACGATCAGCCCACCCATCGTCGGTGTCCCGGACTTTGCCAGATGCGTCTTCGGCCCGTCGTCCCGTATTTCCTCCCCGATCTGTTTTTCCTTCAGCTTGCGGATGACGTACGGACCGACAAACAAGCTGATCACCAGCGCGGTGACCGCCGCCATGGCCGAGCGAAACGTGATGTACCGGAACAGGTTGGAACCGGCGATGCCCCATTCGCTGAAGATGTGGTATAGCCAGTAGAACATTAGGAACTCCTCTCAGGACATGATTTCCTGCAGGATCTCTTCCATGCGCATCCCACGGGAACCTTTGAACAGCACCACGTCAAGGTCCCGAAGAAATATTTTCAATGCCGACGCCAGCTCTTTTTTCTTCTCAAAGTGGAACACGTCCGGAATGCCCGCACACCCTTGGCGGATGAAAGACCCTCCTTCGCCGGTGAGAAATACGGCATCGACCTTCCCTTCCGCCAGATACCGTCCGACGGATTCGTGTTCGTGCGCGCTCGACGGTCCCAGTTCCAGCATGTCGCCCAGCACGGCGATGCGCCGGCCGGCCGTTTGAACGGCCAGGAGCGTGTCGACGGCGGCGCGCATGGAGTCGGGATTGGCGTTGTATGTGTCATCAATCAGGATCAGCTGACCGTGCCGCTTGATGCCGAGACGATTCGAGAGGGGCACGTGGCGTTCGAGCGCTTCGCGGATCGAAGCGTCGTCCACCCCCAGCGACCACCCCATGGCCGCTGCCACGAGCGCATGATACACCTGGTGCCGGCCCGGCACGGACAGTTCCACATCTATCGAATGACCGTCCGGACCGTGGAACTCGACGTGCGGGCGACCCTTCCCGTTCATTGACGCCACGTGCGCCCGGTACTCGGCCGGCTGTTCCACACCGTAGGTTACCAGTCCTTTCGTCCGCTTGGCGTGCGGGCGGAGATACGGATCGTCCACATTCACGAATCGTACCCCGTCCGCGGCAAGCGCATCAAACAACTCGTTCTTCGTGGCCACAATGTTCTCCACGCTCCCGAACGATCCGAGATGGGCTGTACCGATGTTGGTGATCACGCCGCTGTCCGGATCGCACAGGTCGCACAGGAAGGCGATGTCGCCTCTCTTGTCCGCACCCATCTCGATCACGGCGACCTGTGAGTTCTCGTCGATCCGCAGCAACGACAAAGGCACACCGATCTCGTTGTTGAGATTGCCCTGCGTCGCCACGGTATCGAACGTACGGGACAGCACGGAGAAGATCATGTCCTTGCAGGTCGTCTTGCCGTTCGTGCCGGTGATCCCGATCACGGACAAGTCGTGTTTCTGCCGGTGCGCCTTCGCCAGGGCCTGCAAGGCCTTCAATACGTCCGGAACCACAATGAGCCGGGCCCCGGCCAGTTCACCCTGGTGTTCTTGGTACCAATGTTCCCGGACCACGCATGCGGCCGTACCGCGATGCAGGGCATCCTTCACGAACGTGTGGCCGTCCGCATGCTCGCCGGGCAATGCGAAGAACACGTCGCCGGTCTTGACGTGCCGGCTGTCGATCGTCGCACCATCCCCCGTCCACGCCGGATCCATGTTCACGGGGCGTCCGATCCTTTGAATATCTTTATAGGAGAAACGCGGCATCGGCCTTTTCCTGTATGAAACGACGGCGGCGGACTCCTTCTTCCGCGGGAGCTTCCGGCTCCTGCAGTTCCGGAAATTCCGGCCACGGTTCCCTTTTCAGCTGCTCGGGATCGAAATGCAGATAACCGAGCCGTTCGGATCGTCGAAACATCGAGAGTACGATCATGAATTACTCCTTTAGACAGTTATTGGAATCCCGGCCGGCACTGCAGCAGGCAAGGATCGCCGATCCGCATGCTGCTCCCGGGTCTGGGATACTGGGCCACCACGTATCCGCTGCCTTTGATCTTAACACCGATCCCGGATTCGTGCAGCCGGTTCATGGCCATGCGCAGGCTGAGCCCGCGCACGTCGGGCAAGCGGATGTAACCGGGTTTGGCCTCATCCGACGGTCCGGATTTCCGCGGGCCGGTCGCAAGGAAGAGCACGCGCTGCTGAGTCTTTTCATCCCACGTCCATTGCTGATTCGTGATCATGTCGCCCTTCCCCGAGACTCGGTATTCCACCTGCAGCCTTTCCAGGATATTCACGGCGGCGTCTACCGACAAGTAACGTACATCCGGTCCGGCGTCATCCTTCCGCAGATCTTTTTCCATCGCCTCCTCGGCAAGGATGCGGTTGATGGCGCGCGCGACGTCGTCCGGCGCGTTCAGTATCTGTTCGAGAATCTGGCGGGCCGTCACGGCCGCCGACGCTTCACCCCAGATCGAGCGTCTGGGGTTGCTGATGATCACGAGGAACACCAACTGCGGGTCCCGAACGGGAAAGAAACCCACGAAGGACGCATTGAAGTGTTCACGCGAGTAGCTCCTGGAACCTTGCTCGACTTTCTGGGCGGTGCCGGTCTTACCCGCAATCTCCACTCCTTTGATCTGGACGCGCCGGCCCGTGCCGCCTTCCACGGCTTCCTTCAGCATCGTCGAAACAGTTGTCATCGTCTCTCTTGACGCAACGGTGCGGACGGCTTGCGGCCCCTTTTCTTCGTACCGGCGGCCGCTCTTGTCCGTGAAACACTGCAGGACGTATGGGCGATTCAGCCGGCCGCCGTTGGCGATCGCTCCGTACGCGTTGGCCAGCTGCAGCGCGGTGACACCGATTTCCTGCCCGATGGAGATCATCGGCAGCGTGAGTCCCGACCACTGCGTCGGATGTTTGAGCATGCCCTTGACCTCGCCGTCCAGCTCCACCCCGGTCTCGTTGCCGAAGCCGAACGCACGCACGTACTGATACAGCCGGTCGCTTCCGAGTTCCAGGGCGGTCTTGATGATACCGATGTTGCTCGACTTCTGCACCACCTGGGTGAACGACAGCGTGCCGTGCTTTTTCGAGTCGTGAATGATGTGGTTGAAGAGCTTGATCTGGCCGTTCTCGCAGAATATGCGTTCGTCGGGGTCGCGCACTTTTTCTTCCAGCGCCGCAACGGCCGAGAACGCCTTGAAGGTCGATCCGGGCTCGTACAGGTCGGTAATCACGCGGTTTCGGAACAGCGCCGGATTGGCCTTTTCCGGCGCATTGGGATCAAAGGCCGGATAGTTGGCCATCGCCAGCACTTCGCCGGTACGCGGCGCGAGGATCACCGCCATCCCCTCGTCCGCTTCGTACTCCCTCACCGCTTTTTCCAGTTCCTGCAGCGCAACGGTCTGGTAATGGATGTCGATCGTCAGCACCGCGTCACGCCCGTTGACCGGATCCTTGTGCGGATAGTCCGGACTCGGTTGCAAACGCCCCAACGCGTCCGCCTGCAGGATCGCCCACCCGTTCTCCCCTCCCAGTTCGCTCTGAAACTGCATTTCCAGCCCCGAAACGCCCACGTTGTCGATGTTGGTGAAGCCAAGGAGAGCGGCAGCCGCTTTACCGTAAGGGTAGTACCGCCGAAGGGACTGCAGCCGGATCAAGCCTTTGACGTCGTGCCGGATCTTGTCCGCGAGCATGTCGGGCACTTTTCGTTCCAACCAGACAAATGCATTCTTCCGCGCCAGGAGCTTGCGGTACTCCGACTGGGGTTTGTGAAACACGCGGGCGAAGTTCTCCGCCACCCGGTCCTTGTCGGCCTCCTCCATGAAACTCGGATCGGCGGCGAACGAGTAGTTGATCAGGTTGACCGCGATCTTGTTCATGTTGCGGTCGTAAATGGTTCCCCGCTCGGCATCCAGTGTGACCTGACGCTCATATTGACGGCGCGCGAGCAACTGGTAGTCCGAGCGGTCGATCCATTGGACTACGAACAGCCGGCCCACGACTACCGCGCACAGCAGGACGAATCCCAGCGTGACCGTTCGCAGGCGAACGATCTTTTTTCGAAGGAACGGGTCGCGTTCGGGATTGTGGGACGGGTCTACCATCGTGCCTGTTTGATGGAATCGGGCAGCATAGTTGCTTCGCGCTCGATGAGTTTCGCTTCTTCTTCCGTGATGAGGACTACACCGGGTTTTTCATGGGACGGCACGAGACGAAGATGTTCGCCCGCCATGCGGCCGATGCGATCGTACGCCGACAGTCGCGTGATCTCCACTCGCACGGCCTCGTTCGTTTTTTCAAGTTCGAGCTTCTCGTCTTTCAGGCGCTCGATCTCTCTCATACCCTGGCGCACGTAGGTGGTTTCCCACACCCAGGCGATCATGAGCACGGTCAGAGCGGAGAAGGCGAGGAACAAACGCTGCGGGGCCACGTGGACGCCCAACCGGCGGGCCAGACCGTCACGTGCAGCCGGTTTTCGCGGGATGCGCCCTCCCCTGCCAGCCGCTTCCGGTGTTTCCCCATACTTCGTGTACCTGGCGGCGGAGCCGAGCGGTTCGGAGATATCGACCGGTTCGATCGGAGTTTCGTTCCGCTCGTGAAAATCGTGGCCCGTGATATTTCCGTAGCGTGCGCTCATGCTGTCTTTTCCGCTACTCGAAGTTTGGCGCTCCTTGCCCGTGGATTGGATTGGGTCTCCGAGTCAGAGGCGAGTACCGGCTTTCTGGTGACCACACGAAGCGCGGCCGCTTTCGGCGTCCGATGTTCGGGGAAATTCGGATCCACGATCTCGACAGCGGCGGCCTCTTTGAAATAATCCTTCACGATGCGATCCTCAAGTGAGTGATAGGCAATGACAACTATTCGGCCTCCGGGCATCAGCGCTTGGGTACCCGTCTCGAGCACGGCGCGCAGATTGTTCATCTCGTCGTTTACGGCGATGCGCAGCGCCTGGAAGATGCGCGACAGGGACTTGTTCCGGTGCGGTCCGGGCAGCGCACGACCGGCGGCCTGTGCCAGTTGGGTGGTCGTCCGGATCGGCTCGATGGCCCGCTGTATGCAGAGGGTCCTGGCAATCCGCCGCGCGTTTTTCTCTTCTCCGTATCGGAACAGGATGTCGGCCAGTTCACGCTCCGTTGTGTCGTTGACCAGGGCCGACGCGGTCGTTACCGCGCCAGGTCCCATACGCATGTCGAGCGGCGCTTCGAAACGGTAACTGAATCCTTTGTTCGACCGGTCCAGCTGGTAGGAGGATACACCCAGGTCGAGCAGGATCCCGTTGACCGGACGAATACCGCTACGCTCCAGCACGGAGGCCAGATCGCGGAAATTCTCCTGCACCACAGTGGCGCGATCTCCGTACGGCCGGAGCCGTTCACCTGCCTCGCGAACGGCATCGTCGTCGGCATCGATGCCGACCACGCGGACCGTGGGCTCGGCTTGCAGGATCGCTTCCGCGTGCCCGCCCCCGCCCAACGTTGCATCTACGTACACGCCATGCGCGGACAGGTTCAGATACCGGAGACTCTCTTGTAAAAGAACAGGCTTATGAAAATCTGCGATCAATGGAGAATTGAGGATTAGGAATCGCCAATTATGAATGGAGTCCATTCGAATGGGAGCACGCACCTCTTTTCAATCGTCAATTCTCCATTCTCCACTCTCAGTCAGAACTTGACCATTTTTTCCGCGGTCCTGGCAAGATCGAAATCGCGGTGGCTTTCGTCATAGACGGCCGGGTTCCAGACTTCGATCCAGTTCAGCATCCCGATGATCAGGATGTCCTTCTCGATACGGGCGAACGAAAGCAGTGGCTGGGGTATGATCACGCGCCCCTGCTTGTCGATCTCATATTCCTGCGCGTTTCCGGACATCATACGGATCACTTTTCTTGCGTCGGTGTCGAGAAGCGGGAAGTTTCGCATCTGTTCCTCCAGCTTCTGCCACTCCGTCAGCGAGTACACGTAGATGCACGGATCGAAACCCCTGGTCAGCACGACCGTCTCACGGTCCTCCGGCACGAACCCATTTCTCATCTTCGCCGGGATATTGAACCGGTTCTTCGGGTCGAGTATGTAGCTATAGGTGCCCTTAAAAGACGCCATATTTACCCACTATTACCCACTCTTACCCCTAAATTCAACTATTCACGTTGAAAAGTCAAGCGAAAAGTAGTGTAAAATATTGTATTTAGAGAAATTTGGAGAAGGGGACTTCGGGAGGAGATGTGCCGAGTTTAACCCACTTTGTCACACCGATACGTCAGCATTCCTGGCTCGGCTGGCCTGGAGTCACGAATGCCTTCTTTTCCTCGAACTGCTCTTGAGGTTCTTCAGTAACTCCTCGATCTCTTCCGGAGACGTTGTCAGAGAAGACTCCCACCCATCAAATTCGCCCCCGAATTCCGACGCGAGACCGATGCTAAACTCCATAACCGCATCGATGAGCGCCTCGTCAGGAGCATGGGGACAGAGAATGAGACAAAGCCATCGGTTGTCAACAGACCGTACGACTTCTGTCGATAACCCTGTTTTCTTCGCCCGATCGGCCGCGCGCCGTGCGGTTTTTTCCTCGGGAAAATAGAGCCAGAATGACATCTCGTGTTTTTCGTCAAGATTGGAGCCAAAGCGTTTCAATTGCTGAATTACCGATTCACCCGAATACGGATGTGATGGACTCACGATAACGACTCCTGTCTGTGTGGACGTCTGTTGGGGACGAAGTACGAACGGATCCTCCTCGTTTCGACTATTTCGTTTGTGATCTCCGACTCGTCAAAAGGAGAATGGCGGGCAGGTTCGACGTAAGTCGATGTGATAACCCGGTTCTCGACAACTACTTGCTTCACAATAGTATCTCGCGAAAACAAAAGAAATGGATGGATGGGCTCAACGCAAGTGTAACCGAAATGTAAAGTCATTTTGCATCAGGGAAAAGCAAAATTTGACAAAACCCGGAAAATTGCGTGCGTACGAAAGCACGTGCAGGCGGCTTCTCGCAGACATTAGCCTTGATTCTCAGCACCTCTTTTTTTATGTTTTTTCGATTTTTACAACACCGGGGAATCTTGGTTTGAAGTCTTACGTTCCCGACCTCGACGTTCTCATCTGTGAGATCAACGCCGCGTTGCGCCGCTACGTGTCCCGAAAAACGCCCGCGACGCTTTACGAGCCGCCTCGATACCTGTTTGCCGGCGGTGGAAAGCGGCTTCGGGCGCTGCTGGTGCTGCTGGCCTGCGCGGCGGCGGGCGAATCATACAAACGGGCCCTCGACGCAGCCGCGGCCGTCGAAATCCTGCACAATTTCTCGCTCATCCACGACGACATCATGGACCACGACGCGATGCGCCGGGGAAGAGCAACTATTCACACCAAATGGGACACCAACGTCGCCCTTCTGTCCGGCGATCTGCTCGCTGCCGTCGCGTTCCAGGCTCTCAGCCGGTGTCCGAAAGACGTGCTGCCGCGCGTGACCGCCCTCTTCTCCGAGGGTTTCATCCAACTCTGCGAAGGCCAGGCGCTGGACAAGGAGTTCGAGTCGCGCCCGTCGGTAACGGAACGCGAATATCTCCGGATGATCACGCTGAAGACGTCCGTACTCTTCCGCCTGTCCACGCGGATCGGCGCCATCGTTGCGCACGCCCCGGCTTCCCGTGAACGCTCGTTGGCGGACTTTGGTACGTCGCTGGGTCTTGCGTTCCAGCTGCAGGACGACCTCCTCGATGTCATCGCCGACGAATCGGTGCTCGGAAAAAGCATCGGCAGCGACCTGATCGAGCACAAGAAAACCTACCTGTCCATCCTTGCCTCCCGCGATCGCGAAGGGAAGGAACTCCTCGATCGGTTCCGCGCGGGGCCCGACCCGGACGCGCACCGGGCGTTGCTCGCCTCCTTCAGTGCGTACCTCGACCGAAGCGGTATCCGCCGCACGATCGACCGGAAGGTCGACCGGTACATCCGCACGGCCAGACGGCAACTCGAACGGTTCCCGGACAGCTCGGCCCGCCGTCTGCTGTTGCAGATCACCGACCGTTTGAGGAACCGGCAGAGCTGACCGGGTCCCACGATGATCGAACGCAAAGTCGACGTGATCAACAAAGCGGGCATCCACGCGCGCCCGGCGGCCATGCTGGTCAAGACGGCCAGCCAGTACGATTCGGAAGTGTTCCTGACGTGCGAGGGTACGGAGGTGAACGCCAAGAGCATCATGAGCGTGATGATGCTGGCCGCGGCGATGGGAAGCCGCGTGCACATTCGCGTCGACGGACCGGACGAGGAGGAGGCGCTGGTGGCCGTCGCTGCGCTGTTCGAATCGCGATTCAACGAAGAGTAACATGCCGACCGTCCGAAAAAAGAAGAGCCGTGCGCCGGAAGCGTTGACCGTCAAAGGACTGGGCGTTTCGTCCGGCATCGCCATCGGACCGCCTTTTATCCTGCGGGCCGCTCTTTACGTACCGCCGCAGCGCAAGCTCACGACCGCCGAAGAGATCGAGCAGGAGGTGGCCCGTTTTCATCGCGCGCTCGAGATCACGCGCGAGCAATTGCACCAAACCATCCAGGAGGCCAAGGCGGACTACGGCAAGGAATACAGCGCGATCCTCGAATCGCATTTTCTCATCCTCGAGGACGTCGAGATGATCCGCGGTACGTTGAAGCATATCCAGAACAGCCGCCTGGATGCCGAATCCGCGCTGAGCGCGGTGATGGACAAGTTCAAGCACAGTTTCCTCAAATCCAACAACGAGTATCTGCGTGAACGCGCAACGGACATCGAAGACGTGAAGCGGCGGCTGCTCGGCAACCTGTCCGGGCAGCAGCGGTCGTTCGTCGTAGAGGAACCGTCCATCATCGTGGCCGATACGATTCGTCCGTCAGACATCGCGGGCATCGACCGCTCGCGCATCCTCGGCTTCCTCTCCGAAGCCGGCGGCGCGCTCTCCCATTTTGCGATCGTGGCCCGCTCGCTCAACATTCCCGCCGTCGTGGGCATCGCCAACGTCACCGGGTTCATCGGCGACCACGACACCCTCCTCGTGGACGGCCATTCCGGGAACGTCATCATCAATCCGGATGACCGCGCGGTCCGCGAATACCGGCGCCGGGCCGAGGTCTCCCGCCGCGAAGATGCCGAACTCGAACCCCTGGCCGAACTCACGTGCGAAACCCGCGACCGGCATGCCGTCCTGTTGACCGCCAACGTGGAGTTGGCCGAGGAAGTCGAAGCCGCACTGCGCTACGGCGCCAGAGGCATCGGTTTGTACCGGACAGAATACATGCTTTTCTCCGAACGGGAACTCCCGACCGAAGAACAGCAATACCGGGAGTATCTCACGATCGCCCAGAAGATGTATCCGTACAAGATCACCATGCGCACGTTCGACGTGGGCGGCGACAAGATTCCCCTTGACATCCTCGCCAGCCGCGGCTATGTGCGCGAAGACAATCCGTTCCTCGGCTGGAGGGCCATCCGCATCGCGCTCGAATGCCCGGAGTTCTTCATGCCCCAGGTACGAGCGATCCTGCGCCTGTCTGCCACGCATCCGGTGGAAATCATGCTACCCATGATCGTTTCCGTCGACGAAGTGCGCTCCCTTAAACGGATGATCGACGAGGCGCGCCGACAGTTGTCGGACGAGGGACAGGCCTTCAATCCGAGCATCCCGGTCGGCATCATGATCGAAACGCCGGGAGCGGCGCTGATGGCGGATACGCTGGCGCGCGAAACGGATTTTTTCAGCATCGGGACCAACGATCTCGTGCAGTACACGCTGGCGGCCGACCGCGGTAATCCGAAGGTGGCATCGCTGTACAGTTGCTTTCACCCGGGCGTATTGCAGTTGATCCGCCAGACCATCGACGCGGCCAACCGGCACAAGATTCATGTGGCCATGTGCGGTGAAATGGCCAGCAACCCGTACGCCACGGTACTGCTGGTCGGCATGGGTCTGATGGAATTCAGCGCTCTACCGCCCCGGCTGCCCAAATTGAAGAAACTGATCCGGGGGGTGGATTTTTCCTATGCCCGTAAACTGGCAGAGCAGATTCTGGCCATGGACGATCTGAAGGAAATCGAGCAGACGGTCACCCGGGAGACCAAGCGGTTGCTCGGAAACATAACGGATGCCTGACATGCAGAAGGAACACTACCGAACGCTCTTGATGTCCGCAGGCCGCAAGCGAATCCTTGTGTGCGGCGATCTCATCCTGGACCGTTTCGTGTGGGGACACGTCGACCGCATTTCGCCGGAAGCGCCCGTGCAGGTGGTCAACGTTCGGCGGGAAGACCTCGCGTTGGGTGGCGCAGCCAACGTGGCCCACAATCTGGCCCTGCTGGGCTGCGACGTGGGTCTGGTCGGGCTGCTCGGCGATGACGAACATGGGCGGACGCTGCTGGCCGAAATGGACCGCGACGGCATCAACCACGAAGGCGTGCTGGTCGACCCGAACCGGCCGACGATCACCAAAACGCGCGTCATCGCGGGTACGCAGCAGATCGTTCGTATCGATCACGAAACGGTCCGGCCGATGCCGGCCGACCTTGAAAGCCGGTGCCTGAACTTCCTCGAATCGCGGATCGGCTCCTACGACCTCGTGGTTGTTTCCGACTACCGGAAGGGCATGTTGACCGACGGGATCCTGATGAATCTGATCGCCGTCGCACGCCGACGGGGCGTTCGCACGTTTGTGGATCCCAAGCGGGAGGACTTTTCCGTATATGCCGGCGCCACGCTCATAAAGCCCAATCTCAAGGAAGCCGAGTCTGCCACGCGGATGGCGATCCGAACGGATGAGGACGCCGTCGCCTGCGCCCGCGATTTGCAGAATATGTACGATTTCGATGCCGTCCTGATTACACGCGGCAAGGACGGCATGACCCTCGTGGAGAATGGGACGGCGCACAGGATTTCTTCGTCGGCACAGGAAGTATTCGACGTGACCGGCGCGGGCGACACCGTTACCGCGTACCTCGCCTACCTCTCCGCCAATGGTCTGTGCTATGCCGATGCGGCTGCCATAGCGAACCTGGCGGCCGGCGTGGCCGTGAGCCGGGTGGGTACCGTCGGCGTGACGCGTGAAGATGTACTGCACCAGTTGGAAGACCAGACCAGCGGCGCCCGCAAGATCCTCACCGCGGACGAACTCGCGGCCCTCCTGCCCACGGAACGGCGCGACCGCCGTATCGTGTTCACCAACGGCTGTTTCGACATCCTCCACGTCGGACACATCACCCTGCTCAACCGCGCACGGGCGCTCGGTGACCGGTTGATCGTGGGCCTCAACAGCGACGCTTCCATCCGGAGGATCAAAGGTGAAAAACGGCCGATCGTTTCCGAACTTGAACGCGCCCACATCGTGTCCGCTCTCGAATCCGTCGACTATGTAGTGTTGTTCGACGAGGATACTCCGCTGGAACTGATCAAGAAACTCAAGCCGGACGTGCTTGTCAAAGGTGCCGATTATACGGTGGACCGGGTCGTCGGCCACGACGTGGTCACTTCCTACGGAGGTCGCGTAGAATTGGTGGATCTCGTAGCAGGTTTCTCCACGACCAATATCGTTGAATCCATCCTGAAACAGTATCGCCAGGAGCCGGCTGAGACCTCGAATGGTTTCGCCCACCGCTCGTTGACGAAGGCCCAGCAGAGACTGAAGGACCTCGAGGCGGCCGAAGATCGCATGGAAAAGGCCATTCGAGGCAAGAACAAAGAAGCCCGCAAAGCCGGGTCCACCAAAACAAGGAAACGCTGATTCCGTGAAAGACCTTACGTTGCAGGACGTAAAATTCGACTGCCGCCATTTCCGCGGGGATGTCCCGTGTAAACCGAACAAATTGCGCAATAAGGTCTGCCCCACCTGCGACGAATACGACGCTGTGCAAACGCGCATCCTCATTATCAAATTGGGTGCGGTGGGCGATGTGATCCGTACAACCCCTCTGATACAAAAGTTGCGGGAAGTCTATCCGCACGCCCACATTGCATGGATTACTCACACACCCGAAGTCGTCCCTTCCTCGTGCGTGGACAAGATCTATCGATTTGATTTTCGAGGCGCATACTCGGTAAGGCATTTGACCTACGATGTGGCCATCAACCTTGATAAAGACATCGAAGCCTGCGCACTGCTCTCGAACCTGAACGCGTCCAGGAAATTCGGCTTTACCCTGCAGGACGGACATGTCGGTGTCGCCAATGCCCTCGCCGAACATAAACTGCTGACCGGCATGTTCGACGGACTGTCGAAAGCGAACACACGGAATTACCTGCAAGAGATCTTCGAGATATGTGGATTCTCCTTCAACGGAGAACCGTATGTCCTCGACGTCGATGCGCAGTGGGAACATTTGTGGGAACCGCTTCGCACCATGGCCGGTGAACGCGCCGTCGTGGGACTGAACACGGGGTGCGGAGACCGGTGGCTAACCCGGCTGTGGCCCGAAGCCTACTGGGTCGAGTTGATCGAGTGCCTGCATCGCAACGGCTATTTTCCTCTCCTGCTCGGCGGTCCGGCCGAGGACGCACAGAACCGGCTGATGGAAGAAAGAACCGGCGCATATTACCCCGGCACATTCACGCTTCCCCAGTTCATCGCCCTCTCCGCGCAGTGCGACGTGATTCTGACCGCCGTGACAATGATGATGCACATCGCCCTGGGCGCCCGCGTGCCGCTGGTGCTCTTCAACAACATCTTCAACCCCAACGAGTTCGAGCTGTACGGCCGCGGTGTGATGCTGCAGCCCACGTCGGGCTGCGACTGTTATTTCGGAAACACCTGCACCCGCCGCCGGCACTGCATGTACGACATTTCCGTCGATGCCGTGTACGCCGCTGTAACGGAGATGGCCTCCCGCCGATTATGAAGATCGCTTTTCTGTCGGCGTTCTACCCGTTCCGCGGCGGTATCGCCCAGTTCAACGCGTCTCTTTACCGCCAACTTGAACGCCGCCACTCCGTCAAAGCCTTCACGTTCACGCGCCAGTATCCCGGTTTCCTCTTTCCCGGTGAAACGCAATACGTGGCACCGGACGATCGGGCGGACCCCGTGCCCGCCGAGCCGATTATCGACACGATCAATCCCTTTTCGTACGTGACCGCGGCGGCCCGCGTGGCGCAATTCGCTCCCGACGCGTTGATCACGAAATTCTGGATGCCGTTCTTCGCACCCTCGCTGGGTTTCGTCTCCGGCAAATTGAGAAAACGAGGCGTGCGCGTCGTATCCGTTCTCGACAACGTCGTCCCCCACGAACGCCGGCCAGGCGACGCGGCGATGATTCGGTATTTTCTCAAGCGCAACGACGGATTTGTCGTGATGAGCAAGACCGTCGAGCGGGACCTGCTCCGCTGGATGCCCGGTGCGCGGTACCGGCTGAAGCCGCATCCGCTGTACGATCATTACGGAGCTAGAACGGACGTGGCGGAGGCCCGCCGGCGATTGGGCCTGCCGGAGGACCGCAAGATTCTACTATTCTTCGGCTTCATCCGTGATTACAAGGGTCTCGATCTTCTTATCGAAGCCTTGCCGTTCCTGGATGAGACGTACCACGTGGTCGTGGCGGGAGAAGTCTACGGATCCTTCGAGCGCTACCGGATCCTCATCGATCGGCACGGGCTGGCCCATCGCGTGAGTCTGTTCCTTCGATACGTCGGAGACCCCGAAGTGCCGGATTTTTTCAGCGCGGCAGACGTGTGCGTGTTGCCGTACCGGTCCGCGACGCAGAGCGGCATCGTTCAGATCGCCTTTCATTTCCTCGTTCCCGTGATCGTTACCGACGTCGGCGGGTTATCGGAGATGGTGCAGGACGGCGCGACCGGTATGGTCATTCGCGACACGGAGCCGCAGGCGCTGGCCACGCAGGTGCGGCGTTATTTCGAGCAGGGCCTGGCCGCTCCGTTTGCCGACCGGATCGCCCGTCAGCGTGAGCAATTCTCCTGGAGCGGCTTTGCGGACACTGTGGAGGAATTGTGCGCATCGATGTGAATCGTGCGATCTTCTGCGGCCTGTTCCTCACATGGGCCGCACGATCGGGAGCACAGGAATACGTTCGGGAAGGAAGCGACAACCCGATAGCGATGGCCGCGTACGAATTTGTGGAGCGGCCCTTCGAGTACGACTTCACGATGGGTTTCTACCAAACGACGTACCGCGATTCCGTCAACACCGACCGTTTCGTTTTCCCGGGCGGCGACATCGACCCGACGATGGGCGTGTGCACCGATCTGATCGTCCGCTCGTTCCGCAAAATCGGACTCGACCTGCAGGAACTCGTTCACGAAGACGCGACACGAGACTTTTCGGCATATCCGTACGGCATCTGGAACATGACCCGTCCCGACGCGAACATCGACCATCGCCGCGTACCCATGCTGGACGCGTTCTTCAGGCGCAACGGGAAGACACTTACCACGGATACTTCGCCGGACCGGATCGACGAATGGAAGGCCGGCGACATCGTGGTCTGGGATCTCACGGACAGCGGCAGGCTCGATCACATCGGCATCGTCTCCGACATCCGGCTGAAGGACAGCCGTCGTCCGCTGGTCATCGATAATTTCCCCGACCCCGGTCATGTTGCGATCGGGGACATTCTCAATCAGTGGACGATCAAAGCCCACTATCGCTATCCATGAGCGATTCTGCACCGCGAATCGCCGCGGGGAAACCCGCCGCTCCCGCCGACCGCATCGTGTCGCGCCGCGTCAACCTGGTCCACAAGATACCCGGCTTCTGCGGATCGAGCCTGTCACTTGTGGACGTGGGATGCGGGAATGGAGCCACGCTGGCTCATCTGGCGGAAGCGTTTCGGTCCTGCACGGGCATGGACCTTGAGGGGTCCTATCGTGCGGCGTTCGAATCGGCGATGGCCCGCGCCGGATACACCCGCGGCACGTTTCGGATCATCGACCTGGACAAGGAGGAGCCGTCGGAGCAATTCGATCGCATGGTGTGTTTCGAAGTGATCGAGCATTTTCAGTCGGAACGGACCGTCAGGAAACTTGTACAGATGCTCAAGCCGGGCGGGCTCGCTGCGATCAGTGTTCCCAACAAATGGTGGGTGTTTGAGACGCACGGGGCGCACCTGCCCTTCTTGCCGTGGAACCGCGTGCCTTTCTTTTCGTGGCTGCCGCGTCCGCTGCACGATCGCTGGGCACGCGCCCGCATTTATACCCGGCGGCGCGTCGTCCAACTCCTGGAGCGGTCCGGTTTCCGCGTCCTGCGTGCCTCGTACATCACGGCGCCTATGGACGTGCTTCCCGAGGGCCGGCTCAAACGGATGCTCACGCGAACGCTCTTCCGTACGGATACGACCCGCATCCCCTTCCTGGCTACTTCCATCTTCCTGGAGTGTGAACGGCCTTCGTGACCGATCACGCGCGATCGGCACGGGACCATCCGAACCAGCGCGGCGTTTGCCGGCAGAAGTCGATGTACGGCTGACCGAACTTCCTGCGGAGATGGGGCTCTTCGATGAAAACAACGACGAGGTGAAAGGACAGGCCGAGCACACCGGTGTATACCAGCAAGGCCGCGCTGAGAAACAAGAAAGCTTCACCCAGCACGATCAGCAGGATACCCAGATACATCGGATTGCGTGACCGCGAATACAGGCGGCTCCGGACGAGGTTCGAAGGTTCTTCTCCGATCAGGAAGCGCAGCGGTCGTGTAAACCATATCGCCGGGGTGCCCTTCCCTTCCGTCAGAAACGCCGCGATGCTGGTACCGTAGTAGACGATGCCCAGCATCAGCGGGACACTGCCGATGACCCAGAGAGTATCGATGGGTAGAACAGCCGTATATTTCCGAACCAATATCCACGGCACGAGACCCGCAACGGTTCCCGGAATGAGAAGGGTGAACAGTATGCCGCGGACCACCGAATGGCTTTTCATGCGTAACTCCCTGCGCCTTGCCGAAAGCGATCAGCCCCAAGGTAACGGCGCCGCGATGGATTGTCAATCCAACAAAAATTCTTTCGTTTTTTGTTTTTTGCTTTTACCTTGAAGTCGGTTCATCACAAGGATCGCTTTATTGATTCGAACGACGACTTACAGGGACACCGGCGTAGACATAACCCGCGGCGACGCGGCGAAAGACCGGATACGGCGCATCGTCCGCCGAACGTTCAATGCCAACGTCCTTGCCGACATAGGACTATTCGGCGGCCTGTACCGGTTCCCGTCCTCCCGCTACCGCGAACCCGTTCTTGTTTCCAGTACGGACGGAGTCGGTACAAAACTGAAGGTGGCCGTGCTGATGAACAAACACGACACCGTGGGCGAGGACCTGGTCAATCACTGCGTGAACGACATCCTTGCATGCGGAGCGATTCCGCTTTTCTTCCTCGACTATCTCGGTCTTGGGAGCGTAGACGAACTCGTCATCGCGGACATCGTAACCGGTCTGGCCCGGGGATGTAAGAACAACGGATGCGCCCTCGTAGGCGGCGAAACGGCCCAGATGCCGGGTTTTTACGCGGATGACGAATACGATCTCGCCGGGACCATCGTCGGGGCCGTCGAAAAGAAGCGATTGATCACGGGCAAAGCCATCCGGCGTGGCGACGTGCTGATCGGACTGGCCTCCTCCGGCCTCCACACCAACGGCTACTCGTTGGCGCGCAAAGTCCTGCTGGAGCGGTTCCGCGTGGATGAACTCGTGCCCGAGCTCGGCTGCACCGCAGGGGAGGAACTTCTCAAGGTACATAGATCCTATCTCAAGCCGGTCAAGGCTGTAATGCAGAAGGTGAGCGTGCACGGCATCTCGCACATTACGGGCGGCGGCATCGTCGAAAACACGAAGCGCATTCTACCGAAGGGCCGGACTTTGAAGCTCGACTGGTCGTCGTGGAAGACCCCCGCCGTGTTCGAGCTTATTCAAGAACTGGGAAACGTCCCGTACGACGACATGATCCGGACTTTCAATCTGGGTGTCGGCCTGATCCTCGTCCTCGGCCGGAGTGACGCGGATAGGGCGCTGCGCCTGCTCAAGTCGAATAAGGAAAAGCCCTTTGTCATGGGCGAGATCGGGTGACTTCGCCGATCATAGAAGGGAGAGAATTCCATGGCCAAAAAGGTCAACCTCAAGGTCGGTGTAGAGAAGAACCTCAAAGACCTCACCGTCGAGATCCCCGACGACGCGCCCAAACCCTGGGACGGCGCGGATGAACTAAAGCATGTCGGCGGCCGCATTCCACGTTCCGATGGCGTGGACAAGGTGACCGGTGCTGCGAAATACACGTTCGACGTACAGCTGCCCGACATGCTGTACGGCCGCTTCCTGCGCTCCACCGTAACCTCTGCCGTCGTCAAGAAGATTGACTTTTCCGCTGCAGAGTCGCATCCGGGCGTACATGCCGTACTTCTCGCGCAGGACCTTCCGATACGCATCCGCTTCGCTGGACAGGAAATTCTCGCCGTCGCCGCGGAGAGCGTTGCCGCCGCGGAGGAGGCGATCCGCAAAATCCGCGTTGACTACGAAGCGAAACCGTTCGTCCTCGATCTTGAACGCTCGATGAGCGAGGGCGCTCCCGTCGTTTTCGAAAAGGAGGTAACGGAGAAGACGACGGAAGGCGATCTGCCGGGCGAAGGCAGCGACGCCGCCCAGCTCGGCAACGTGCGCGGACCGAAAGTCAGCGGCGACCGGTCGGCCGTGGATACGGTCCTCGCCGCCTGCGACGTGGTCGTGGAAGAAACGTACCGCACCCAGGTGCAGACGCATTCGGCGATGGAAACCCACGGCGTCGTGGCCCGGTGGGACGCGGACGACCGGTTGACCGTATGGGCCTCGACGCAAGGAACGTTTTCGGTGAGGGACGAATTGGCCTCCGTGTTCGATCTGCCGAAGGCCAACGTTCGTGTGCTGACGGAATTCATGGGCGGCGGCTTCGGCGCGAAATTCGGTGCAGGATTATACGGCGTGATGGCTGCGAAGCTCGCGCGAAAGACCAAACGCCCCGTCCGGCTCATGCTCGACCGGAAAGAGGAGCATCTTTCCGTCGGCAACCGGCCAAACTCGAGACAGACGCTCAAGGTGGGCGCGGCGAAAGACGGCACGATCAAAGCGATCAAACTGGTCTCTCACGGAACGGCCGGCATCGCCACCGGCGCGGGCACGTCCGGACCCGCAAAGAATATTTATTATGGCTGCGAGAACATCTACACGGAAGAATACGACGTCTTCACCCATGCCGGGCCGGGGGCCGCTTTTCGCGCGCCGGGCCATCCGCAGGGTGCGTTCGCACTCGAACAGGCCATCGACGAACTCGCCTACAAACTCAATATAGACCCGCTCGATTTCCGCCGAAAGAACACGGCCTACGATGAAGTGCGTCAGGTCGAGTACGAGATCGGAGCGAAAAAATTCGGCTGGGTGAAGCGGAACCCAAAACCCGGTGCCGACAGAGGCCCGATCAAAAACGGCGTCGGTGTGGCCAATTCCGTTTGGTACTACATTTCAGGAACGGCCTTCCAGGCCGCCGTTCAGGTCAATAGCGACGGATCGGTGGAACTGATGAACGGAGTCCAGGACATCGGCGGGGGCATCAAGACGGTGCTCGCAGCGGTCGCGGCCGAGGAACTCGGCCTTCATCCGTCCGAAATCATTGTTCGCGTGGGCGATACGCAGTACGGACTCGGGCCCGCGAGCGGAGGAAGCCGGACCACCGCGAGTATTTCGCCCGCGGTGAGGGACGCCGCGTATCTCGCGAAACTGAAGATGTTCGGCATCGCTTCCGGTTTGCTGGGAGTACCCTCGGAGGAACTGGCAGCGTCGGACGGAAGAATATTCTCCATGAAGAATCCAGGGAAGGGTCTGACCTGGAAACAGGTGGCGTCGAAGATTCCGGGCGACAAGTTCACCGTCATGAGCGAACGCTCCAAGGACTACCTGCCGGTCGCACCTCCCTTGATCCGCGGCGTACAGTTCGTCGAAGTCGAAGTGGACACGGAAACCGGCGTGATCCGCGTAAAGCGCGTGGTGGCGGTACACGACTGCGGTCGGCCGATGAACCGGCTCGCCCTCGAGAGCCAGATCGAAGGCGGGATCATTCAGGGCATCAGTTATACATTATTCGAGGATCGCCTGCTGGACCGCAACACGGGTATCATGGTGAACGCCAATCTGGAGCAGTACAAGATTGCCGGAGCCCTGGACACGCCGCGCCTGGGCCACGGCTTCGCGCACGTAGTCGTAGATCTCGCGCG
>JBBIJR010000061.1:0-21107 GCA_037445875.1 Bacteroidota bacterium
GTGTTGGAAAGAAACCAGTTGTTGCCTGCGTCCGTCGATTTCAGTATTCCTTTTTCATCAATTGCTGCAAAAAGCACGTTGAAATTCCCCGGCGTGGCGACCAGTTGAAGCACCTTCTTCACCCGTCCCAGACTTCCGATGTCGGTTTCATTGTACACCTGGGTCCAGGACTGACCGCCATCCGTCGACCGAAATATGCCCGACCGATTGACAAAATTAATGGTATACCGCCCGGAGGTCGTGGCCGCCAGGACGATGTCGGGATTGGCCGGATCCACGATGACGCGTGCAATATTGTTGAAGTCCCGGTTGGCCACGGTGCTCGGGAGTTGGAACCACGTCTGACCGTGGTCCGTGGACTTGAGCATGCCGTCGCCGTTGACCACGTCGATGTTGAACATGCTCTCGCCCGTCCCCGCGTACAGGATATCGTGATTGGATTCCGCCATCGCAAGGGTCGAGACGGCGAGATTGGCCAGATACGGAGCCACTTCGATCCACGTCTGTCCCGCATCGGTCGTTTTCCATATGCCGCCGCCCACGCTGCCAATAAGCCACGTATTTCCGGTGGAATCGCCCGGATCCACGATCAATCCGCGAACACGGCCTGCGATGTTGCCCGGACCCCGCTCGGTCCAGGGGAGTTGAACGGCCGAAGCCGGCTTTCGTCGAAGGGCCCTGTTGAGTTCCGTCATGCGATAGTTGGGTGGATAGGAGGGCACCGTAGCGCCGGACGGAATCCTCATCTCATACAGGATTCGCGCGAATTCGTCCGGCTGATCGGCACGCGGATTAAGGCCAAGCCGTTTTTCCAGCCGTTGAAGTTTGCGGGCAGCGGTCTCTGCGCGAACACGGTCGGTGCCCGCATCGGTCATCTCACGCTGCAGCGATGCAAAAGCGTCCGTGAATTCGGATGGTATCGTCTCTGGAACCGGTCGGAGGTTCTGGAACACAGCCATCGTGACGGTGGTCAAAGCAACGGACATAAGGAGCAGTACTCTAAAACTCATGACGTACTCCTTTTCTTAATCTTGGAATGGTCAGCCGGTTCAACGGCGAAGAAGCGAGTCCCGTGTTCGCTCGGCAGGCACACCAACAATAGCAACGATCGGGCAGCGAGTCAACCGCAAAATCGAAGGATGCTTGCGGTGTCTAATTCCAGACGACCTCCACAAGGCGCTTGCGGAAAAGCAGTTCCTGAGCCCTGGCAATATCGACGGCGGTCACACGATCGCGCTCCAGGGGCTCGACGTGTTCTCTCAGCAGGTGATAGGCCCGCGACGTCCGTTGGGCGAGTTCGACCGGCTTTCGGAAATCGGCGGCCTGTGCGGCGCAGAGCCATTCGATCGCCAGAATGGTCTCTACGTTCTCGACGACTTTCAGGCACTTGCGGGCGGCGATCGTGCCCATGCTGACATGATCCTCTTTGTTCGCCGACGTTGGAATGGAGTCCACGCTGGCCGGATGGCACAGATGCTTGTTCTCCGAAGCAAGCGCGGCGGCCGTGTACTGCGCGATCATGTAGCCGGAGTGAAGACCTCCGTTCCGGGCGAGGAAAGGCGGAAGTCCGTCGCTCAGCGAGGCGTCCATCATCCAGGCCACGCGCCGCTCGGAGATACTGCCAAGTTCGCTGATGGCTATGGCGAGGTAATCCATGACGAGGGCAATCGGCTGCCCGTGGAAATTGCCCCCCGAGAGCACCTCACCGCGTTCAGGAAACACGAGCGGATTATCGGTGGCGGCGTTGATCTCGCGTTCGACGACCTGTTTTACGTGCACGGCGGCATCCCGGCTCGCTCCGTGGACCTGGGGTATGCAGCGGACGCTGTAGGCGTCCTGGACCTTCTTGCAATGGCGGTGCGAGAGGACGAGCGGGCTTGCCTGGAGCAAGGTGCGAAGATTCTCCGCGGAAACGCTCTGACCCTCGTGGATGCGTGCGTCGAATGCGACATCGGTGCAGAGGAGGACTTCTGTGCTCATCGCGCCCAGAATGTCGGCAGACTCGAGCAGATTCAGCGCCCGCAGCAGGGCCACGCATGCGACAGCCGTCATGGCCTGCGTTCCGTTGAGAACGGCCAATCCTTCCTTGGACCTGAGGCGTACAGGACCCAATCCCGCCTTTTGCAGGGCCTCCGCGGCGGACATACGTCGACCCTCCAGAACACACACACCCTCTCCGATCATGGCGAGCGCCAGGTGGGCCAGCGGGGCAAGGTCTCCGCTGGCTCCTACGGAGCCTTTTTCCGGGATGACCGGAAGGACGTCGCGGCGAAACATGTCGATCAGCAACTGAATGATTTCGGGCCGGACACCGGAAAGGCCCTTGGCCAGTGCGTTTGCCTTCAACAACAACATCGTTCGGACCACAGAGTCCGGCAGAGGATCGCCCACGCCGGTCGCATGGCTGCGAACGAGATTCTCCTGGAGTTCATCGGTATGGGCCTCCGAGATGGCCACGTCACTGAATTTTCCAAAGCCCGTGTTGACCCCGTACACCACATCGCCCCGGCGGACAATATCTTCGACGACCTCGCGCGAGCGCCGCACCCGGTCCCATGCCGCATCCGACAAGCGAATCTGCGTCGGCTGATCCAACGCCTCCTCCATGGATTCAAGCGTCAGGTGGTCACCATCTAGCTCAAGGTAGTTCATCCGGCCCCCATGGAGGTTGTGCCTGAAGGGTGGAATTCTCTGATGTAGAGAAGCGTTCCCGCCGTCACGCAAACAGGTAGAAGAAGAAGATTCACGATGGGAATGAGTCCGAGCAAGAAGCACGCAGAGCCAAATCCAACCGACAACGACTTGCGGGACCAGAGCAGGCGGTACCGCTCGAGCAGTCCATCCAGCCGCCGCTCCATCGCGTAGTCGGTGAAATTAAAAGCGAGCGCAAAAGCCGTGTACAAGAACATGCCGGCGGCATAGAGCACCTGGCCCAGCACGGGGATAAGATTCAGGAGCAGAAGAGGCAAAAAGAAAAGCACGAGAAGCACCAGTTTCTTCAGCTCGGTTTTGAATGCACGGCGCGCATCGCGCCACGCACCCACCCACGAAAAGAGGCCAGAGGTCGATCGGTCGGTCTCCAAGGCTTCAACCTTTTCGGACAGCACGGCATTGAACGGGGCGGCGATCAGATTTCCGATCACCGTAAAAGCATAAAAAGCCACCACCAGAAAAGTCGCTACGAGCAGGACGGCGAGGACATAGTACATGACGGCAAAATACCAGGCTTCGTTGCGCGGGACCATGTCCAGCAATCGGCCAAGTTTGCTCAGAAACAGGAAGAAGCCCGTGCCGAACACGAGGACGTTGATGAGGAAGGGGATGAAAACGAATCGGGCCAGTCCCCGTCTGGAAAAGACGAACTTCAGCCCGACGGCAGGATAACGCAGGCCTTTGGCGAAATCGGAAATCATCGGCCTCCGTTTAAACAAAAAGAGACGGTCTTGCAACCGCCTCCCGATACGTTCGTCCTGCTCAAGGTTCAGGCCCCTGCCAATTCGTCAAAAAACAGCGCGGAACACTTGATGCCGCGATGAAAGTTGGCCAGCTTGAAATGTTCGTTGGGGGAGTGAATGGCGTCGGAATCCAGGCCGTACCCGAGCATGACCGATTTGAGGCCCAAGAATCGCTCGAAAGAGGCGACGACCGGAATCGTCCCGCCTTCGCGGGCGAAGAGCGGCTTCTTCTTGAATACTTTGGCCATGGCGTTGCCGGCTGCCCGAATCTCCTTGCTGCCGATGTCGATCATCGCCGGGTGGCCGCCATGAAGGGCGGTGACTTTGATCTGCATCGTCCGGGGACACAGCTTCTTCACGTACTTCTCAAACAGACGTGCCGTCTCTTCCGGTGTCTGGTCCGGAACGAGCCGCATACTGATCTTGGCCCCGGCCCTGGACGGCAGAACGGTTTTGGCGCCCTCGCCCTGGTAACCGCCCCAGATGCCGTTGCAGTCGAGCGTGGGACGAGCACTGACCTGTTCCAGGATCGAATAGCCCTTCTCTCCGAACGTGTCCTTGATGCCGAGTTCCTTCAGGTACCGGGACCGGTTAAAAGGCAGTTTCTTGTAGGCATCACGTTCTTTCTTGGACAGCGGGCGGACCTTCCTGTAAAAGCCCGGGATCGTGATCTTTCCGTTCCTGTCCTTCAGTTTGGCAATGAGATTGCTCAGCTCGTTGACCGGATTGGCCACCGCACCGCCGTACACACCGGAGTGGAGATCGCGAACGGGACCTGTCATCTCTACCTGCATGTAGCATAACCCGCGGAGACCGTACGTTATGGACGGCACTTCGTCGGCAAACATCGAGGTATCGGAGATCATCACGACGTCCGCCTTGAGCAGGTCCTTATGGGATTTGATGAACTCGTCGAGGTGAGAGCTTCCGACCTCCTCTTCGCCTTCGATGAGGAACCTAATATTGATCGGGAGACGGCCGTTGACCTTCATGTGGGCTTCCACAGCCTTGAAGTTCAGAAACACCTGACCCTTGTCGTCGCTGGACCCACGGGCGTAAATGTAGCCGTCCCGAATCGTCGGGTCGAACGGGTTGTTGTCCCACAAATCGACGGGGTCCACCGGCTGCACATCGTAATGTCCGTAATACAGTACCGTCGGCTTTCCCGGGGCTCCCAGCCATTCACCGAACACCAGGGGGTGTCCGGGCGTGGCAAACACCTGCACATGGTTCAGTCCGATCTTGCGCATCTGGCCGGCAACGTACTCCGCACACCGCTGGACGTCTTGCTTGTGTTCCGGACTCGTGCTGATACTGGGTATTCGAAGGAATTCCTTCAGTTCTTCCAAGTAGTCGTTCTCATGCCGGTCGATATGTGCGAGGACGTTATCCATGGGAGCCTCCAGACAAGGTTGAGAAGTGGGATTCAGCATGCATCGACAGAAGGGATGGTACTTGTTTTTGCACTAAGATTCAAGAGCCGACCGTCTTTTTCTTGACTATTCCAGCGAAAAGCGGTTATATTTTTATGTCCTTTCTCTTTCACTCGATCCATAAACACGAGGCCCCATGGAACGAATCCTGATCCTCCTTAGCGTGACGATTGGCTTCCTGGCGGCCGGGACGTCCGTCGCCCAGGAAAAAGACTGGGTCAAGAAACAGAAGAACGAAAAACTCTCCTCGGATCGGTACATGCAGTTCGTCGGAACCGGCAGCACGGCGGAGGAGGCCGAGACGCAGGCCTTGCTGGGCATTGCACGCATGATCGAGGTCACGATTACCGGCGAACAGAAATACGAAAGCACGGAAGAAATCAAAGGCAAGAAAGGCGAAATATCCTCCAAAGTGCAGGAATCGTCCCGGGCGTCGGTCCATCTGAACCTTCAGGGGCTGCGGATTGAGGACCGCGACTTCCGAAAGAAGGATAAGACGCACTTCGCACTGGCGGTACTGGACCGCCAGGTCGCAGGCCAGGCCTTGCGGGCCGAAATCGCCGACCGCGACAAGCGGTTTCGGAGTTTCATCGATCAGAGCAAGGTGCTGTTCGACAACAAGAGCTATTATGAAGCGATTGAAAAACTGATCGTCTGTCACGGGGAACTGAAGCACATCAACGAACAAGTGAAGAAGATAAGAGTGATTCTGCCGGATGCGGAATTCGAGAAATCGATCGCCAAGGGTCCGGAAGAGGCGAAGATCCTCTCCATGTTGGACGCCATCGGCAAGGATCAGGAACACTCCACGCTGGATGTGGTCACCGCTCTGCTCATGTTCAAGCTGTACGATACGTTCGAGCAGTACGCCTCCTCCACTTCGGTGGTGATCGGCAATTTCAATTACAAGGACACCAAAATGTCGAGTGCCTTCACGGCGTACTTCAAAGAAAAAATGGAGATCGAGCTCGGCAAGGTGTCCGGCATCAAGGTGATCGGCAGCCGGACCGTTTCGCAATACCTCAAATCGCACGGGATCGAGTTTGACGGTACGGCGCAGGGACTTGCAAAAATCTCGGGTGCCGACGCGACGATTGTCGGGAGCTACTGGGAACTGGACGACCGGATCGAGCTCAAAACGCAGATTGTCGGTCGTGTGACCGGGGAGACCTTGGGCAGCGCCCATATCACGTTCCCCTCCGCTCTGATTCCGAAATCGATCAGTCTGAAGCCGGACAATTTCTCCCAGATTCAGAGCGATCTTGCCTTGCTCAAAGACAATCCGAGCGGCTCGGAGCTGAAAGTCGTGGTCTGGACGGACCGGGGCGACGGGGGAGTCTACAAGGAAAAGGAAAAACTGCTCGTGTATGTAAAGTCGAACAAGGACTGTTACGTCAAGGTTGTGTACCATGACGCGAGCGGCAAGAACATTCAAGTCTTTCCTAACAGCTATTCGGAAAAGACGGTTAAGATCACGGCCAACACGGTCTACACGATCGGAGGGGAGGATTCTCCGTTCACCTTTGAAGTCAGCGAGCCGTTCGGAACCGAGTTGATCAAAGCCTTTGCCAGCACCACTCCGCTTCCCGAACCCGATGCGTCGGACCTTCAAGACGCGGGAAACGGAATGTTCATTATCAAGAAATCAACCCGCGACATGGTCGCGATGTTCAAAGGCAAGACCGCTCAAAGTGGGGACTTCGCCGAGTCCAGTGTGTCCCTGACCACCGTAAAAGATCTTCCTCATTAGGAGCCGGCGACCTCGAGGAAAGGATTGAAGCGAATACGTTGAACAGCCCCTCCTGTCTGCTCACGGTACTCCTGTACACGTGTTTTTTCCCGTCGAACGGCTCAGGGCAGGACCTCTTCCTCAAGTACTATACGCTGCATGAGGGGTTTCCCCACCCGCAGGTGTGGCATGTTGCGCAGGACCGTTCCGGCTGTCTGTGGTTTGCCACGGGAGGCGGATTGGTCCGTTACAACGGCATCCGGTTCACGACATACACCAAGGATGACGGCCTTCTGAGTAACATTATCCGGCATGTTTTCCAGGACGACGACGGGAAGCTATGGGTCACCTCGGACGACGGCGTCACCGTGTTTGACGGGCGCACGTTCGAAAACTACACGGAGAAGGACGGCCTGGGAGCCGGGTTCGTGTGGAAAACGGTTAAAGACCGTTCCGGACGGTATTGGTTTCCCACTTCCAGCGGCGGCCTATCCTGTTTCGATGGACGGGCTTTCCGCACGTACACAACGAACGACGGACTTCCCACCGGTGAGTTCCGGGACGGGTTCATGGACCGGGACGGCAATCTGTGGTTCGGCACGATCGACGGATGTGTCGTGCTCGCATTTCAAGGTGAGCGGTACGACACGTCCTTCGTGTATTTCCAAAAGCGCGGGACCCAACGCTTCGGAGGAATCTCTTCGCTTTCACAAGACCGGGAGGGACGCATACTCATTGCGTCGCAAGCCGGCCTCATCGCGTTTGACTACGCAGCCTACGCGGCGGGCAGCGGTGCTCCTGAACCCCACATGGAGAGCCTTTCCCTGGGCACGTGGGGCACCCGTCGAAGGATTGAATCCGTCTTCGCCGCCTCCGACTCGTCCCTGTGGATCGCCACGGAGAATGGATTTGGACAGTTGAAGAAGAGAAGGCTCCAGACGTACGATGTTGATCGGGACTATTCGTCGAACAGCATGCACACAATCCTCGAAGACCGTGAGGGCACCGTGTGGTTTGGTACGGACGGCGGGGGCTGTTTTTCCATACCGTACCAGAATCTGCGGAACTTCACGACAAGAAACGGGCTTCTTTCCAGGGTGGTGAACGCCGTCGAACGGGACGAATCGGGCAACATCTACATCGGGACGGATGACGGCCTCAATATACTCACGGTCTCCGGTATGCGTTCCCTGTCCCCGGACGTTCTGCGGACGGGCGATCCGGTGTGGTCGTTGAAGGTCGATCGCTCAGGAACGCTTTGGATCGGCACGCGGAATCATCTCTTTGAATACGTCGGCGGCAGGGTTCGTGAGCGGCCGGACCTGTATGGAAGACTGAATTCACCGGTCCTCGATATCGAGGAAGACCGTGAGGGGCGTTTGTGGCTGGCCACGTTGGACGGAATGGTCGTGGCCGGTCGGGGTGGCACGCGGGTGCTCGACGAGAAAGCCGGCCTTCCCGGAACACAAATCTGGTGCGTATATCGAGACCGTCAAGGGACAATGTGGGCCGGTATCAACGGCGGCCTCGTCCGGTTTGATAGTCTGAGTCCGTCCGGACTCCGCATGAAAATCTATACGACGGCGGATGGTCTACCCGATAACACCGTCAACGTGGTTCGCCAGGATGCCGATGGCGTGTACTGGATTGGGACGGACCTGGGCTTCTCGCGTTTTGACGGGACGCGGTTTACGAATTTCAAACCCAGAGAGCTGGGCCTCTTCGACAACGTCGTGGCGGTGATCGAATACGATCCGTTCGTCAGCGCCCTGTGGATCGGGTCGCGCGGCTTTGCGCTGTACGATCATCGGGCCCCGGTCCCACGTCTGATTCGCAAACTCGACAAGGGGCGGGGCATGGTCGGGGAGGAATGCACCACCAATAACAGCATGTTGCTCGACGGGAAAGGCAACGCGTGGATCGGCACGTTTTCGGGCCTGACGCACTATGCACACGATCGCGAGAGTAAGCGGTCCGATATCGCCCCGCCCGTTGTTGTAGAGGCCGTCCACCTCGTCGATTCCGTGATCCATGTCAATCACCTGACGGCCGCGACCGGCGAGGCGCGGAGGATCAAGGGCAATACGCTCTCTTTTGAGTTCGCCGTGCTTTCCTACCGGGACGAACGTGAAAACATGTGCCAGTACAGGCTGGACGGTTTCGACGAAGGTTGGTCCGAATTCGTCCGAAAGAACGAAGTTCGATACACCAACCTCGGGCCCGGCGAGTACACCTTCCACGTCCGAACGCGCGGCAGCGGGATGGGCGACAGCGCGTCCGAGGCCGTGTGGAGTTTCATTGTTCCCTGGCCTTGGTGGCTCCATCCGCTGTTCCTGTTTTTCGTTGCGGCCGGTTCCGGCGGCGGAATATACGGTTTGCATCGCCTTCGGGTCAATCGCAAGATGGCGTCCATGCGAAGGCGCAATCGGGAGTTGGAAGAAAAAGTGCGCGAGCGGACCTCCGAGCTTATGCGCCAGCGCGACGCGCTCGAAGATCTGTTGACCCGGCTGCAGCGTACCCAGGCCCAGCTCGTCCAGTCCGAGAAGATGGCCGCTCTGGGCCAACTTGTCGCGGGAGTGGCTCATGAGATCAACAATCCGACTTCCATCCTGGCCGGCAACGTGAATTATATCGAAGAGTATCTCCGGATCCTCCGCAAGCTGATCGGAAAATACGAAACGTACCCGATCTCCGATGCCGCGTTTCAGCAGGAGGTGCACGACCTGAAAAGGGCCACGGACTGGGAATTTGTCCAGGCCGACATGGATACGTTGATTGCCAGCGTCAAGAATGCGGCCGAGCGGATTCGGCACATTGTGCTGGATCTGAGGAACTTCTCGCGTCTCGATGAGGCGGAGATCAGCGAGGTGGATATTCACGACTGCATCGACACGACCGTGAAGCTGTTTATGAACCAGTACCGGCATGTGTTGCAGATCGAACGGCAATTTCGGGCCACCAACCGGGTCTTCTGTTTTGTCAACCAGATCAACCAGGTTCTGCTCAACCTGTTGATCAATTCGGCCCAAGCGATCGAACAGAAAAGGAACTCAATTCCGGAAGGAGGGCAGGCGGGTGTTATCGCCATCGCCACCGACAACGATGAGTCCCAGGGGCTCATCGTCCGCATACGGGACGACGGCGTCGGTATACCCCGCGATCTTCAAAGCCGCGTATTCGATCCGTTTTTCACAACTAAACCGATTGGACAGGGAACAGGCCTCGGGCTATCCATCTCGTACGCGATCATCGTGGAGAAACACCGCGGCTCCATCTCCTGCGAGAGTGAACCGGGCTCGTGGACGGAATTCACGATCCGGCTGCCGCAGAAACCGAGCGAAATCCCGTCCTGAGGAGAATCGTCCGGAACGTGCTCCTGTTCGATGACGTTCCTACATCTTGAGCACACCATAGTACAAGAAAGGCAGAGCCATGATCGAAACGGCGATGAGTCGGCGACTGAACGAAGAAATCAAGTCCGCTATGAAATCGGGGGACAAGGATCGTCTGGAGACGCTGCGCCTGCTCAAGGCCAGTCTTCAGAAGGTTCTCATCGATAAGGGAGCTTCGGCGACGCCGGACGACGAAATCGCATTTCTGGCGGTTGAGGTGAAGCGCCGCAAGGAAGCAGTCGAGTTGTACCGCAAGGGCGGCCGCAAGGATCTTGCCGATAAAGAGGAGCGCGAGCTCGTCATCATTTCGGAGTACCTTCCGAAACCCCTTACGGAAGAAGAACTCCGCACCCTTGTGGATGAAGCGGTACGTGAAACCGGTGCGCAGTCCCCGAAAGATATGGGCAGGGTCATGTCGGCGGTCATGCCGAAGGTGAAGGGTAAGGCGGATGGGAAGACGGTACAGGAACTCGTAAAGGCCCGATTGGGTAGCTAGTCGCGGCCCTCGTTGGCGTCCAGGAAATGTCGGAGGATGACGACGGCCGCGAGGGTGTCCAGGCGTTCCTTCGTTCGACGCTTCTTTTTCGTCTCCGTCTGCAGGAGGATCTGTTTGGCAGAGACCGTCGAGAGCCGCTCGTCCCAGAAGACAATGGGCACGGCGACCGTCGCGGCCAGCCTTTCTGTGAAGGCCTTGACCTTGGATGCTTTTTCGCCCGCAAGCCCCGATTTTTCCAGCGGCATTCCAATTACGATGCGTTGCACTTCCTGGTCGCGCACAATCTGCGCAATCCGGCGGACCGCCTCTTCTTCTTTTCTAATAACGAGGGTTTCGAGTGCCGAGGCAATGATCCGCATCGGATCGCTCATCGCAAGACCGATACGTCTCTCACCGTAGTCAACCGCGAGTATTCGTCCCTGATGCATGGAAACAACAAGACCATCTCATACGAGATGGTCTCCCAAGAAAATCCTTCTAATAATCAAGACGTTATGCCATACCTTCGACTTGACCCGCTTGATCGAGCGGTTGCTTCAGAACTTCCTTCAGGAGCTTTCCTGGTTTGAAATGGGTCTTTCGCCTCGGCGGGACATAGATGATCTCACCCGTCTTGGGATTTCTGGCTTTCGGTTTTGCCTTGGTTGTTTTCACTTCAAATACGCCAAAGTCGCGGATTTCGATGCGTACGTCAGGATCGGCCTCGGACAGGATTTCACGGATGGACTCAAAGACTACGTCGACCAGATGCTCTACGTTGTGGACTTTTTCGCCCAGCTTTTCAGCCACGCGAATCGAAACGTCCTTCTTAGTCTTTGTTTTCATTGGGTTATCTCCTGAATAACCACTGAACGCACAACGTCCCTTGTGCCATGATAATAAAGAAAACCCGATACATTGTCAAGTAAAATTTGAATTTACGAGCCGACGGGAAGGATCTTGGCAGTGACACGACCAATGGATGAGTAAGAAAAAAAATCTTCCTTGGAATCTGCAAATTCAGTTTTTACATACGAAAGAGCAGTGAGCGGACGCACAGACGGCACGGGACACACAGAGGTCACGACGCCGATTTCCTTTCCTGACCCGTTGAATAGAGGACCGGGCACGACTTCGGAGGAAAGGCCAAGCTTACGCAGGTGCTTCTGGATCTTATTGTAACTGTCCAAGCGTGCGATGACTTCTTGGCGGATGTAGCATCCTTTCGTGAAACTCACGATTTCCGCCAGGCCGGCTTCGAGAGGGTTGTAGAGCTCGTTCAGTTCGAACGGATAGAGCGGGATTCCCCGTCCAATGCGCCAGGCGAGGTAAGCCGTCCACCCGCACCAGCAGGCAGCTCCGCTTTGCGTCAGGTTCCGCGCCACAGATGCGGCGTGCTCCTCCGGACCTGAGACGATGAAACAAGACACTCCGCCTGTATCGTGAGCAAGGACCTGCACACAAACATCCACCGTTTCGACCTCAACTGCTTCGCCCGTTTTCGGAACACTCCAGCCGACACGACGCAGAACCTCTCCTCCGTCAGGCCCGATCAGATCGAAACGGAATGTGTCTGCGGAAACGTCCCTGCATCGAACGTCGTCCTGTATGGTGAACTTGTCCAACCACCGTATGATGCGCGGCACGAGCGTCGGAGACGTGTGAAGCACGTACCGATCGCCGGCGTGCAAGACCGTCACAAGGTCCAGGATACGGCCCTTTTCGGAAGTGAGAACGGTCTGCCTGGCCTGGCCCGACACGAGCCCGTTTAGATCGTTGGTAGAGAGGCGATGAAGAAGGCTGATCGCATCCCGACCGGTGAGATACAAGCGTCCGAAGTGAGAAGCCTCGACCATTCCCGCGGAACGGTCGAGTATCTCCAGCTCCCGGGCGGCATCACCGTAGTGGCTAGGCAATTCAACATCGTACTCGCCAAACGCCTGCACATGGGCACCGCCTGCGCTGTGGAGTTCTCCGTGCCGAATGGTCACGCGTGAAACCTTTCGATGAAGCGTAATTTAGCGCGTGGAATGCAAAGGGTCAAGGCGGAGAAAAAATTTTGATATTACGATGATTTTTCTTTACTTTTGCACGGTCATATCCACTATTTTCCGGACATTTTTGCATGACAAAGAAGGTTCCCGCGGCTTCGATCAGGCCAACGGGCCGCGGTCAATCCTCGAGCCTCAGGAACTGGCAAAAAGACGCGCTGTCGATTGCTTTTCTCTACGTATCGGTGCTCTTTCTGTTCAGCGACTACGTCGTTCAAAACAAAGTGTTCACTGTCGGCGGCGACGTGTCGGCAGGTCTCAGCGTAACGCAGGCGGCGGAGGAACTCATCCAGAAAGAGGGTGAGTATCCCCTGTGGTTTCCGTATATCTTCAGCGGGATGCCGAGCCACGCCAGCGGGATGTACGGGGACGTGAGTAAGATTCCCGTCGTCCGGCTGCATCGCTACTTTAATCCCTTCTATTACATCAGCGGTGCCGTCAACCTGTTGTTCTTCAATCGGGACCACTCGTGGGAGGTTGCAACCTTTTTTCTTGCCGGAGTGTTCATGTTCGTCCTGGCGAGGTTCCTCGGCTTTGGACGCATGATTGCTCTGGTGGCGGCCGTCTCCTTCATGTTCTGCAATTTTTTTGTAGCCTCGGTGGCGGCCGGGCACGGCGGCAAAGTACGAACGATCGCGTACATTCCTCTCGTTGTCTGGACGGTTCTCCGGTTCTTCGGTAAGCGAAAGACGATGAACTGGTCCCTGATGGCGTTTGTCATGGGCTTGTTCTTCACCGACCCCGGCCACACGCAGATTGTTTACTACGGTTTTCTGGTCGTGGGTATCTACTGCGTGTACTATGGCATAGATCACTTCCAGTCGGACCGGCTCGGGATCCTGAAGAGCGGGGCCGGGCTTGGGGCCGCAATGCTCCTGGGGCTCGGCTTCGGAGCGCTGACGTATTTCTCACAGTACGTTTATTCTTCGGTAACGATGCGGACCGTCCCTCCGGCGTTCGCGGAGGCGGGGGAAACAGCGGCGGGCAGCGGCATGACCTTTGACTATATAACCAACTGGTCGTTTCATCCCCTGGAGTCCGTCACCTTCTTCATTCCCACCTTCTTTGGTCTGGAAAGTCCTTACTACTGGGGTTGGATGACGTTCACTTCGTCGGCGTTTTACTTTGGCTTGCTGCCCGTGGTTGCGGCGGTGCTGGCCGTGATCTACCGCCGGCGGACCCTCATGGTTAAGGTGCTTCTCACCGCGGCGCTGTTGTCCTGGTTGATCTCGTTCGGGCGCTTCTTCGAGCCCTTCTTCAAACTCATGCTCGCGGTACTGCCGTACTTCGACAAGTTCCGCGTGCCGTCCATGATCCTGTCGATCTTTGCATTTTCGGTGTGCCTGTTGGCATGCTACGGGCTGGATTTCGTCTTCAATCCGACAGATGAAGAGCGGAAGAAGCGCGATGCCGTGGTCAAACCGCTGCTGTATCTCTTGATGGCGGGCGTTGTCTTGTTTCTTGTCTTTACTCTTTTCAAGGGAGCGTTAAGGGACGTCTTTTCCTACTTGAACGAAGGAGACGCGCAGCGATACAATGCCCAGCAAGTCGTACAGCTGAAGCAGATTCGCTATGAGATGTTGGTTTCCGGCGGCGCCAAGTTCGCCGCCATCCTGGCCATCGCGGCCGCCGTCCTGTATTTCTACATCCGGCAAAAGCTCTCCGCGGGTCTGGCGTTGAGTCTGCTCCTGGCGGTGCTGGTGGTGGACACGATCCACCTGAACAAGAAGGTGCTGCGTCCCCAGAACCGCACCGCACAGGCCGCCGAATTCCAGATGACCGAAACCATCCGGTTCCTCAAGTCCGATACCACTCGGTTCCGCATCTTTCCGTTGACGGAACATGCCCAGTCCGGGTCTCCGGTATGGACCTATTTCGGCCTGGAGAACATCGGGGGTTATAGTCCGACCAAAATGCGCATCTACCAGGACATCATCGACTTCGCCCTGTACAAAGGTTCCAACAAGGACTTTCCTATCAATATGAACGTCGTCCGCATGCTGAACGTGAAGTACCTGGTGGCGCAGGGACGGATACCGGAGGACCTGGGGTTCCGTCTGGTTCATATCGATCAAAACGAGAAACAGCTGACGTACGAGAATCCTCGGATGCTGCCCCGTGCTTTCTTCGCGTCCGAGATCCGCGTGGAATCGGACAGGGCGCGGCTGTTTCAATACCTGAATTCCAGCGAGTTCGATCCCGCTCTTACCGCTTTGCTGGAAGAACCCGTGGACTTCCAGATCACACCGCACGATTCGAGTCATATTCGAATTGCCGAGCACCGAAGCAATCGAATAGCGATGGACGTGTACGTCGATCGTTCGTCGTTGCTGGTCCTCAGTGAGATATATTACCCACACGGATGGAACGCGTATGTGGATGGACAGCCGACGCCCATCCACAAGACCGACTACATCCTTCGGTCCGTTTTCGTGCCCGCGGGATCGCACCGCGTGGAGTTCCTGCTGCAGCCGAAAGAGTTTACGTTGGGTGTGTGGCTCGGTTCCGCCTGTTTTTTCGGTGTGACCGCCCTTCTCGTTGTCACGGGCATTAGCGCGGCAATGAAGCTGCGCCGACCGAACTCCGCTCCGGCCTGATATGATCCGGTCGGGAAAGAAAATCGTTCCGCTCCTGCTGGTCGTGGTTGTTTCACTGGTTCTCGTGGCCATTGGATCGGCGTACTACCTGTTGACCCGTTGCCTGCCGGTATTGGACGGCACCGTACAGGTTCGAGGATTGACCCGGCCGGTGGAGGTTTACCGCGATGACTTCGGCGTCCCGCACATCGTTGCGGAAAGTGAACACGATCTTATGCTGGCGGCGGGCTACGTGCAGGCACAGGACCGGTTGTGGCAGATGGACTTCCTCCGCAGAGTCGCTGCGGGACGACTGTCGGAGATACTGGGAAGCAAGACACTGGAAGCGGATCGTGTGCTGCGGCTGCTGGGTTTGTTCGAAGCCGCGCGGATGAACGCAGACAGCCTCGATCCGGTGTCCGCGGCGCTGCTGCAGGCTTATGCGGAGGGAGTCAACGCGTACATCGACGAAAACCGGCACAATTACCCAATCGAGTTTGTCCTGCTGGATTACACACCCGAACCCTGGAAGCCCGAACACACCTTATCGATCGCCCAGCTGATGGCTTTTCAGTTGTGCATGGGGTGGATGATGGACGTGACGTACGGGCGGATCATCGACACCGTGGGTCTGCAGAAAGCTCGGGAAATCTTTCCGGAGTATCCCGATGACGCACCGGTGATCGTGGGCAGTCCGTCCGTTCGGGCGGCGGCCGGGGATTCCACCTGGAGCGTGGCGGCACCCTCGAGTCTGTCGTGTCGCGAGGCACATCTCCTGGAAACGTTCGTCCGCGGTACGGCGCAGGTACGCAAGCTGTTAGGCTTTGGCGATGGGGCCGGGGCCAGCAATAATTGGGCGGTCGCGGGCAGCAGGTCGGTCTCGGGCAAACCTCTGCTGGCCAACGATCCGCACCTTGGGCTCGCGGCGCCCTCGATATGGTATGAGATGCATCTCAAAGGCGGACGACTCGACGTTACCGGCTTCGCGATGGCCGGCGTTCCGCTGATCGTGCTGGGGAACAACCGCCGCGTGGCGTGGGGCTTTACGAACGTCATGACCGACGATGCCGACTTCTACCGCGAGCGCCTTAACGATAAAGGAGAGTACTATTTTAACGGGCAATGGCGGCCGCTGGGTGTTCGCCGTGAGATGATCGAGATCAGAGACTCGGCCTACGTGATTCTGCACGTTCAGTCTACCCATCGCGGGCCGATCGTGTCCGAGGCCTATGATTCCATCCGGGCGTCCTCCGACGCGATTTCCTTCCAGTGGCTCGCACACAGGAAAAACGAGTCCGTCCGTGCGATACTCGGCATGAACCTCGCATCCAACTGGACAGAGTTCCGTGAGGCCACGCGATTCTTTCAGGCGCCTGGCCAGAACGTGGTGTACGCCGACGTCGACGGCCACATCGCTTATCAGTGCATGTCCGGGATTCCGATTCGCAGGAACGGAAACGGCATAGGATTGCAGGACGGGACAACCGACCAGTACGACTGGCGGGGAACGGTCCCGTTTGACGAATTGCCTTACGCGTTGGATCCGCCCACGGGTTTTCTGGCATCTGCCAATAACAAGGTGGCCGGTGACGGGTCCCACCGTTACGTGGGAAACTATTGGGAACATCCTTCGCGAGCAAAACGCATCGTGGAGTTCCTGAGCCGGCGCGAGGTATTTTCGACGGACGATTTCAAGCAGCTTCAGGGAGATGAGTACTCGCATCATGCGGCAGAGGTCCTACCGTACGTGTTGGCCGCATGCGAAAACGACTCGCTGTTCCGCAAGCCCGAAGCGGGCAGTTCAGTACCTTATGAGACGTATCTGTTCCTGAAACACTGGGATCGCCGAATGGACAGGGGCAGCCGGGGAGCCGCGATATTCTCCGTCTTCTTCCAAAAACTGATCCGCCATACGTATGGTGACGAAATGGGGGAGAATCTGTACGAGGCGTTCCTTCGTTTCGGGGCGATTCCGTTCCGTGTCACGACGCGGCTGCTGGACAACCGGACTTCGAGCTGGTGGGACGATCAGCGGACCGATGTTCGCGAGGACCGGGAAGGGATCATACGGCGCTCGCTCGTCGAAGCCATGGCCGATCTGACAGGACGCATCTCTCCCGAGCCGGCCGCTTGGACCTGGGAGAAACTTCACACCGTTACGATCGAGCATCCCATTGGCAAGCAAAAACCGATGGACCACTTGTTCAATGTGGGTCCGGTCCCGGTCGGTGGTTCTTCCAACACCGTGAACAAGACGCAGTACAACCTGAGCGACTCCACGTTCAAAACTGTGTGGGGCGTGTCGATGCGGCGTATCGTCGATCTGGCGGATCCGCTGCATCCGCAGACGATCCTGAGCCTGGGCCAGAGCGGACAGGTTTTCAGTCCACACTATTCGGACCAGTTTGACCGATGGCTGCGCGGACAATACAAGACGGTCTCCATGGAACCGGCGGAGTACACGCGCGCGAAACACCTCCTGACGCTATCGCCGGAGCCGCGGCCATGACGGCGCGTTACCGAATCGGGCACGGTTACGACGTGCATCGCTTTGTCGAGGGACGTCCGTTGATCTTGGGCGGTGTGGAGATTCCTTTTGAGAGGGGTTTGCAAGGACACTCCGATGCCGATGCGCTGCTGCATGCGGTCTGTGACGCCATGTTGGGTGCGCTGGCCCTCGGGGACATCGGCCGCCACTTCCCCGACACGGATGAACGTTTCCGTGGCATTTCGAGTCTGACGCTGCTGGAGTCCGCGAACGGCCTGATTAGAGCCAAAGGCTACGCCGTGGCGAATGTGGACACGGTGATTGTGCTGCAGCGGCCTAAGATCGGTCCTTATGTCGAGCGGATGCGTGAGCGGATCGCGAGAACGCTGGACATCGGCATCGACGCCGTGTCGATCAAGGCCACCACATCGGAGGGGATGGGTTTTACGGGTACCGGAGAAGGCCTCGTTGCGCACGCGGTCGTATTGCTCGAACGTCAAGAAGACAACGCATGACCTCCCGCACGGATCCCGGCTCTTCTGAAAAACGCCTTTCCCGTCAGCTGCTCTGGCTGGTTGTGGGCGTCGCTCTTCTGGTCAGCGGGGCGCGGCTGGCCTCGAGTGACGAAGTGGCCATTTACCTGTTGACGGACAGCTTGCTGAGCCGGGGTGCACTCGATGTGCCCGGCGGCATCACACCCAACGGCTCGTGGTTTGGGGACAAGTTCTATATCTGGTACGAACCCGGGATGAGCATCTTCATAGTCCCCTGGTATCTCGCCGGAAAGATTCTGACGAGCGTACTTCCCTTGAGTCCCGGTCTCTCGCCTCTCATCATCAAGGCGGCGGTGTCCACATTCAATGCCTTCGTCGGCGCGTGCCTGGTCGTTGTTTTCTTTCGCTGCTGCCGGCTTTTTTCCATCGGTGTGCGGACGTCTGCCCTGATGGCCCTGACGTTGGCCTTCTCCACGTTCTTGTTTCCTTACCTCAAAACGATCATTCGCGACGTGCCCCTTGCGCTGTTGCTGCTGCTTGCGGTGGAATACGCTGTCCGCTATGTCCGCACGAAGGGAGACCGTTATCTCTGGCTGGCTGGCTGTGCCATGGGACTGGGCATTCTGACTAAGATCGTCTTCGTCATGTACGTTCCGATCATCGCCGGTTATCTCTGGATGTGTGCGCGTCACCACGGGCGTCCGCTCCTTCAGGCGGTCCGTATGGGTGCGCCCGTCGCCGGTTCCTTCCTGCTGATCGGCATCTACAACGCGGCCCGGTTTGGCGACTTCTTCGACATGGGCTATCACGGGGGAACGTCCTTTCCAACGCCTGTTCTTGTCGGTCTATTCGGTCTCCTGTTGAGCCCAGGCAAAGGACTCTTCTGGTTCGCTCCGGTGGTGTGGGTCTGCCTGTGGGCGTGGGGCCATTTTGCAAGGAGATTCAGGGCAGAGAGTTGGCTGCTGCTGGTTCTCGTCGGTTCCACGATGCTGCTATACGCCAAGTACTTTGCCTGGGGAGGCGACGGCAGCTGGGGACCGCGCTACCTGATCGTGATACTGCCGATGGTGCTACTGGTGGCGGCCGATTTTGTCGACGGCTCCTCACGTGCTGTGCGCGCGACCGTTTGGGGTCTTGCCGTACTTGGAGCGGTGATCCAAATTGGGGGCGTTGCTATCTATCAGGGCAACTATCTGCGCAAGGCCGGGGACTTTCCGTTCACCCGGCCGTTTACGGACCCCGAGTTCATGGCCCGCACGCACTACGTGCCTGATTACTCACCGATCGTGGGCCACTGGAAGATGCTGGCGGACAACCTGAGGGTCCATGCGGAAGGTTCGTGGCCGTTGCTGATCCCTTCCGGTGAACACGCGGGCGAACGGGTTCCTCTGGACGAGTCCCAGAAAGCCGCACTGCTGCAGACGTTTGATCTCTGGTTCATGTATGCCGCGTATGCAGGCGTTGCCGCGGTCCCTTCCTTTGCTCTGGCCGGTCTGTTGTTGATCGCCGTCGTGGCCCTCACGGTGCGGCTGGCAAGAACACTGCAGGATGCCTCGTGAAGCTATCGGTCGTGATACCCGTGTACAACGAGGCGAGAACGCTCGCGGAGATCGTGCGAAGAGTGGCCGCGGTCCGGATGGAGAAGGAGATCATCATCGTAAACGACGGCTCCCGCGATGAGACGCCCCGAATCATGGAAGGACTCGGCAGAACCTATCCCGGGGTTCTCCTGCTGCACCACGAGAAGAACGCCGGGAAGGGAGCAGCCGTGCGAACCGGCATCTCCGCGGCAACGGGGGACGTACTCATCGTACAGGACGCCGATCTCGAATACGATCCCGAGGATTATCATGCGTGCGTGCGGCCGATCGTCGAAGGCCGCTGCCGCGTGGTGTATGGGTCGCGCGTGCTCAACCGCAACAACGCGTACAGCCACCTGTCGTTCTATTTCGGCGGACGCCTTGTGACCCTGTGCACCAATCTGCTTTTCGGATCGCGTCTCACGGATGCGCCTACCTGTTACAAGACGTTCGACACGGCTTTGATCAAGTCGCTGACGATCCAGGGGAACCATTTTGACTGGGAACCCGAAGTGACGGCCAAGGTGCTGCGTATGGGCGAACGCATTCTCGAAGTGCCGATCCGCTACTATCCGCGAAGCATCCGGGAGGGCAAGCACATCCGATGGAGGGACGGTCTGGAGGCCCTGTGGACGCTGCTCCAGTACCGCTTTTCGCGGTGATTTTTTGGCTGGTATTGTCGGGGAATTACTATTATTTTGAGTCGGACTGAAGCTAAGGAGAAACATGATGAAACGATGGTTAGCAGCCGGCGCCCTGCGCGTGATCGCGATGTTACTGGCGTGTATCTGCTGGATGAATACCGCCGGCTTTGCTGCGGATGATCCTGAGGTGTACACGGAAGTGCGCATTTATATCTCCAGCCTGGATGACCTCCGGCACCTGCACGCATACGGAGTTTATCCCGACCACGGCGTTCGTGAGAAGAATGCCCTGCGCGTTGTGTTGAATCAGGACGAACTCGATAAACTGCGTCGCAGCGGACTCCGGTTCGAGATTACTATCCCGGACGTCGTTGCCGATTATCGGGCCCGGACGGCCATGCCGTATGGAGAACTCCGGTCGCTGGAATCGCAGATGAAGCAGCTGTATGGGATCAACGGGTTCGGATACGGCAGTATGGGTGGTTTCTACACGTTTTCGGAGGTCGTCCAGCAACTCGACACCATGTATCTCCTGTACCCCAATCTGATCACGGCGAAGGACACGATAGGAATGTCCATCGAGGGACGCCCGATCTATGCGGTCAAGATTTCGTCCAATCCGGGTTTCGACGACACGACAAAGCCGGAAGTCCTGTACACGGCGCTTATTCACGCCCGTGAGCCTCAAGCCATGATGACGCTGATGTACTTCATGTACTATCTGCTTGAGAATTACGGTACCGACGACGAGGTGCCCTACCTTCTGGATCATCGTCAGTTGTGGTTTGTG
>JBBIJR010000061.1:21130-21408 GCA_037445875.1 Bacteroidota bacterium
TGTTTTCAATCAGACGACCGATCCGAACGGCGGCGGCATGTGGCGAAAGAACCGAAAGAACAACGGCGGTTCGTACGGCGTCGACCTCAACCGGAATTTTGGTACTTTCGAGTACTGGAATTCGTCTAACGGAGGGTCGAGCACATCGGGCAGTTCAGACACGTATCGCGGTACCGCTCCGTTCTCCGAGCCGGAGACGCAGACGATAAGGGACTTTGTGAACAACCGGCGCTTCAAGAACGCGCTGAACTACCATACATACAGCAACCTGTTGATCT
>JBBIJR010000062.1:0-21197 GCA_037445875.1 Bacteroidota bacterium
CGCGTACAGAAGATAATAGATCCGGGTCGTCTGCGCCAATCCGTTGACCTGGTGAAAATCGTCGTTTGTGTATGTCGCGAACGAGTCGTAGGCCGCAGGGTTGTCCGGGATGATGATCATGTGATTGACGGACGGGTCGCCCGCGTTGAACACACGTTTGACGAACGCCGTGTATCCGGCGGCCTGCAACACGACACCGTCCGCGCTGCCGCTTCCGTCCGCCCCCAGATCGCCCGAAATGGTGAAGTAGTCCACCGAGTCCAGATCGGCGGCCAACACCCAGAGGCCGGTATACTTTCGCGTGAAATAGGCGCCGGCCGTACCGAATACGGAACTGGGCACGACTACGCCGTCCGAATAGAGGACCGGTCCGCCAAGGTTGGTACTAATGTAGTTCCCGCCATCATACATGTCGTCGCCGCCGTCATCAATATTGTCCCCTGCGATGCCTTCACTGAAATCATACCGGCCTGGAATGACGGACGTAATATCACCGTATCCGTTTTCCAGATTGGTGAGGATGGTGTTCAGGTCACCTCCGGCCATCATGGAGATGCCCTTCGGCGGGACCGGCTTACTGGCGTAGAACTCGTTCGACATCGCACCCATCGGGGCAACAAGTGTCTGCGTCTTTTCGGTGACCCGGTCCGAATGAAAAACGGGACTGGCGCTCACCACGCAGGGCCCACCCAAAAGGGTTTTCAAGCCCCAGTTCAGTGCGCCCACGCCCGTGTTCTGGATCGTGATGGTCTGCTGCGCGGAATCGCCGGGCTGCAGCGAGACGTTGATGCTCAACGGGCTGACGTCGATGTCGGGAGGCAGCACCGTCAAATCGAACGGAACAACTATAAGCGTGTCCGACGGATCCGGATCGTTGCTCTGAATGCGGATTTCTGCGGAGTAGAAGCCGCTCGGTACCGCCCGTCCGTCGGCGACGAGGTCCACTACCGTGCTATCGCCGGGCGAGATTTCGCCGGAAAGTTGACCGGCGCGCAGCCACGTTATGCCAAGCGAATTTCGCACGACCGTCTTCAGTATGTCGAAGTCAGCGGGATCATACCAGTACGGATCCCAGGCACTGTTGATGAAGTAGGTGAACGTGCCCGCGCCAATGGTCTTTTGCACCAGGGCCGGATAGCCGTCACCATTCGTCACCACCGTAGCCATCGACGGATCGTTCAGGCGAATCATGTAGTAACTGGCATTCCAGTTGTTGAACGTATACGTGGCCGGCAAGTCCTTGGCCAGTGGATGCAGCGCGTCCGTTACCGTCAGGTGAGGCGGTGCGCTCGTTGTCCATCCGGTTGCGCCCGTATGCGATATGATGTAGGACTGCATCCCGGTATAGAAGGGTCCGTAGTTCGTCCCTCCAACAAGTAACACGTTCTTTCCGGATGCGATCGCGTTTGCCATGGCCTGAATATCGGCGTCCTCCGGATAACCACCGTCCATTCCAATGATGATCTGCGAATAACCGGTCAGGTCCACGGTAGCCCAGGCGTCGGCCGAAACATAATCGTAGGTCTCACCGAGTTGGTCCAAGGCCTTGAACAACGATGAGTCCAGCGGAACCCCAACGGCCCCGATCACGAGTATGCTGTTAGAACCCGTCAGACGATCGGCTCCGACCTTCAAGGCAGAAGTCGATCCGTGAGAAGAGGCCGATCCTGTCGTCGGATACTGCATTCGTAAGGCCGAGCCGCTCTTCTGATCCAAAAACCGCATTGACGAACCGGAAACCAACCGGTCCGACGTAGCGGACGCAGTCACACTGGCAATCTCGAGAAACCAGTTAAGCAAACCGGCCCCGCCGGTGTTCCGAATGACCAGCTGCTGGACGGACGTATCGCCTTCGCCGATGGTCACGTTGAAGCTGGTCGGCGACACCTGGATCTGCTGCGCCACGGCGGATGAACCGTATGCGCTCACCCAGAGCACCGCCGCAAACAAGACGAAGTAACATTTGTTACGCATGATAATTTTCTCCTAAGTTTTCTTCGTTGGTGCTGCTGAGTTCCTAGACCGAGCCTCGCAGACTCTCGATCAAGTCCGCCATGTCCGTGATGTACGTGGGACTGGCCGAATCGAGTCCATTGCCGGGAGCCAGGACATCGAGAACCGCTTCCGCCGATGCGTAATCCCCCAGCAGGAAATACGCCCGTGCCTTAATCCACAGGAGATCGGTATGCGTGATGGTATTGTCATGCGAAAACGTGTACGGACTGCCTACCGCATCCGCATCGGCGATGGCCGTGGTGTGGTTACCCAGATTGAGGTTGGCGAAGGCCATACCCGCCCGGGCATCGGCCCCAACACCCAGCGTCTGTGCGGTGGTGAGGCTGGCGAGCGCCGCCGAAAGCGATGCGGACGAGGTATCTTTCAACTCACTCCATCCACGTCCGAGAAATGCGTCGCCGTAAGACGGATCGAGCGAGGTGGCCGAGGTGAAGCTGGCAAGGGCACCGGCAAAGTTGTCCGCCTCGAACTGGCCCCATCCGGTCTGGACCTGCTCATAAGAGAGGGTTGTCAGTTGGATCGGCACAGGAATTTCGTCCGCTGCCGCGCTCGAAAGGATGATAACTGTGTCGCGAACGAGAGCACTGCGACCCAGACGGAAGGTTACGGTAATGTCCACCACATCGCCTCCACCCACCAGTACGGGGAAGCCTCCGGTGACCGCGAACGAAATGTTCGAGTCGTTGGTGACCTGGGGTGCATACACCGTCAGGCCCTGGCCTCCCGAGTTGGTCACCGTGATGGTCGTATCAAAGGGCACTCCCACCAAGAGCCCACCGATCTGCAGTTCAAACGTACTCAGATCGATATCTTCGGGGTCTTCGCCGCCCCCGCATCCGCTGGCGACAACAAAGAACAGGGCTGCAAGACAAACACCCAGCCATTTCGTAACGCTTGCCATGTGTGGCCTCCCAGAAATTGATGATTAAAGAGTCAATGAGAAAAGTTCATCAGAGAAGTGAGAACATCAGGAAATGAGTGCGGCGTGACCCGGAACCAGTCAGAAGACGATGGTGTCCTTCATTTGATTTCCTGCGCATCTTGGATGTGGACAAACTTACTAATAAGGTGCCGCGAGGTCAAGTTGTTTCTCTGGTCAGTGTACGTAAATCGTCTTGAGGTTGACGAATTCGAGCATTCCGTATGCGGACAGCTCTCGGCCGTATCCCGATTCTTTCACCCCGCCGAACGGCAGCCTCGGATCGGACTTCACGAAGGCGTTGACAAAGCAGGAACCGGCTTCGAGTCTTTCGAGCGCCATGCGTTCCGCTCTAGACACGTCCCTCGAGAAGACTGCGGCGCCGAGTCCGTAGGAGGTGGCATTGGCCAATGTCAGAGCTTCTTCGTCGTCGTCCGCAGGCACGATGGCAGCCACCGGTCCGAAGGTCTCTTCATCGAAAGCGGGCTGCCCGGGCTGCACGTCCGTCAGTACCGTAGGCGGATAGAAGGCCCCAGGTCCCGCAGGAACCTGGCCTCCCAGCAGACGCAGCGCACCCCCGGCGACGCTGCGTTCCACCTGCCGGTGCAGGGTATCGCGCAGGTCCTTACGTGCGAGCGGTCCGATTCCAAACGTCCCCTTCAGCGGCGGACCAAAGGATGTGCGGCTCATTTCGCGTACGACCGCGGCCTCAAAGGCCTCGCGATTTGTCTTGGTGACGATGAACCGCTTGGCCGCAATACAACTCTGTCCGCTGTTGATCAGCCTCGAAGCCACGCACGTTGAGGCCGCCCTTTCGACGTCCGCATCGTCCAGGATGACGTATGCATCGCTGCCTCCCAATTCCATGACCGTCTTTTTCAAGAACTGCCCGGCCCGCGCGGCGACCGAACGACCGGCTCTCGTACTTCCAGTGAGCGTCACGCCCCGAATGAGCGGAAGTCCGATGAGTTCCTCGACCCCTTCGTTGGTCAGAAAGAGATGCGTGAACAGGTCCGGGGGAAAACCGGCACCGCGGACCAAAGCGGTTGTGGCCTGTGCGCATCCGCCTACGGTGGGGGCCGGCTTGAACAGGACCGCATTGCCCGCCATGAGGGAAGGCGCGAGGCAACGCACAATCTGCCAGAAAGGAAAATTCCAGGGCATGATGGCGAGAATCACCCCCAGCGGTTCAGCCTCCACGTAACTGCGCGTCGCGTCCGTCGGGACTTCCTGACGCCGGAGGAATTCCGGTCCTCGATCGGCATAGTAGTCGCACGCCCAGGCACACTTGTCTATCTCCGCTTCGCCCTGCGGAAGCGGCTTGCCCATCTCCTTTGCCATCAGGACGGCCAGATCGCTGCGTCGTTCGCGCAAGCTCTGTGCCAGGCGTCGCAGCGCTTCACTGCGGACGGCCGGCTCGGTCCGCCGCCAGAGTCTGGAGGCCCGATCGGCGCGTTCGACGGCACGCAGCGCCTCGGCAGAACTCATCAGGGAAAACGTATTCAAGATCTCATCCGTGGAAGGATCGATGGAACGGTATTCGACGTTCATGAACGTTATTCCGGATAGGTAAACAGGAAATACAGCAGCAGAACGTAGACGCCGGTCATGGCTGCGGCGTCCAGATTGGTGATGTTCTTTTCCTGTTCGATATGCTGGTGAAGCGTGTAGAACAAGGGGAACAATAACAGCAACAGAAGGCACGTGGCCACGTTGATGGGAATCGCGTAGTGGGCCTGTCCGGTGATCAATCCGGACAACCCGATGACGAGCAGTCCGAACGGCAAGAGAAGGAACATCACCTGCGTCAGCCCGCCGAACACGTTACTCAGGGCAATGCCGAGTTCGCCTCGTTGGTGGGACTTGTATACGATGATGTATTCGCTGATGCCCGCAAAAAACGCAAGTGCGGCCGACGTCGGAATGATGGGCAGGTGCATGTCCTTGAGCAGCGTTTCCGCGAACCCGCCGATCGCTTCCCCACCGGCATAGGCTCCCAGCGTGCCCAAGGCGAACATGATCGCAATCCCTCGGATGCTCGTGTCGTGCCCCAGGCGTCCGGGATCCGGCGGGAGCGATTCAAGATTGTCCTGGCCCTCCGCGTAGTATCTCACCAGTGTCACGAGATAGTAAGCATAGATCATCATCAGGACGAGTGCGATGACCAGCAGGTCCACGCCCACCAGGTGGGTCCGGACGTGTTCGACCCGCATCACGAGCATGACGGCGCCCACGATCAGCGTGATCGCGGCGCCGGGTATGAGAATCTCACCGCCCGCATTGGTCAGCGACCGGGGCATGGCGTAGCAACCCGTCCGGTCCTTTGGAAGGAAGAAGGAATAGACGGAGAATGCCAGCGCGTTGTTGAAAATGGTCACGACGGCGGTGACAAAGGCGGCGAGCGGCTCCACGAGTACGAGAAAACCGATGACCACGAATTCCGGCAGGGTACTGAGCAGCGAACCGATCGTACCGGAGATAAATCCGTCCCACCGCAGACGGGCGCCCAGCCGTTCGACGCCCGTTACGTAGCTCTCGCACGCCCCCTGCAGGATCAATAAGCCGGTGAGGAACTGCCCGAAAGCGATCGGCAGATGATACCGCTCCTCATCCACGATTCCGAGGAATTGATTGGCCAGGTGGAGGAACCAGAAGGCCAGTCCGATACCCATCAACCACTGCCACGTCCTCAGCCCGCGGTACTGTGCTTCGAGCGAACGCAGGGCCGTGGCTACCCAGACGTTGGGGTGTGGCAGTGTGAGCCGGGTTCCCTCCAGCCGGTGTTCGACGAGCTCATGCAACGTCTTGCGGAGTTCGGGAGACGCCTCGATGATGCGGTCGAAGGCTTCTTTGTCGATGCGCCACACCTCGAGGTCCGTTTCGGCCGTCACGTCCGCGCTGCGCGGGGCTCCCGTGAAGAGGGCCATTTCACCGACGACGCTGCCGCTCTCCACGCGCAGGACTTCAGGAGTGCCGTCGCGCCGCACTGCCGCCGTGCCCTTTTCCAGGAAGTACATCGTACGGCCGGTTTCGCCCTGCCGCATGAGGCACGTGCCGGCCGGGAAGGCTTCGTAGTGCACTCCCCCCACCAGCCGGTGCATCTCTTCCGGAGGCAGAGCGCGAAGCAGTTCGATGCCGCTCAAGCGCCGCAGGATCTCATCCGGAGACAGCCGCAGGTCGGTCTTCTTCAAATCGGACGCCACAGACTCAGATCGCCCCATCGAGCAGCCATTGGTAGGTGTACAGACGTATGCCCCGAAGAACACGATTCATGTCCTGGAGATGTTCGTCCTCCCGGGGCATCAGATGGTAACGGTTGCCGGCGAGAATGACGGCATCGAAATCCGCTTTGAGATCCGCCAGAACCGACCGGGCGGCCTCTGAGTTGTTCTCGATCCAGGACCGCAGCAGTTCCAGTTCTGAGATGCTGTTCGCAATGGATGAGATCGGTTTGCGGGGAGCAAGAAAGATCGGAACGAGAGGCGTTTCAAAAATCACCACGGACCAGCGATAGCCTTCGTGCGTTTTGTGGCCCACGCACAGATCGGGCACCAGAACGTCCAGGTGAGGGGACCACTTGATCAGCGTGTGGGCGTCGGCGTGGAAAGCCTGCTCGACGATCACCACATGCTGGCGGAGGAACGCCTCAACCTCAAAGACGTCGGGCTCCGTATCCAGCAGCAGGAGAAACGCCTGAGCAACGGATGCATCGACCAGAGCCATGGTACCTCGCTTGGGCAGCGACGGGCTTGCTAACCCTTAATGTAGCAATCTTTGCCGCACATATCAATTTGAAACTTGCTCAAGACGCCGCAGCAGTCTCAGGTTGTCTGAGTGGCCGGTGCCAAAGGCTTCGATGACGCCGCGAAGACGACAACCGTAAAGGGCCAGGTCCCCAATCAGGTCCAGAATCTTGTGACGCACCATTTCATCGTCGAACCGAGGCGGCTCTGCAGACAGAATCCTGTGATTCGGGCGTTCGTGGATGAACTTCCGGTCCGCCCGCAGACCGAAGTGGTCAAAGGCAGGTTCCAGCGGCTCGCCGGGCCCGGCCACGAGGAATCCCGAATCGCTCAAGGCACCGCCCATCAGACCGCTGCGTGCGAGGAAGTCCAGTTCGGCGCACGTGCAGAAGGTCCTGGCCGGCGCGATCCGGTGGGCGAAGTCCTCCGGAGACAGAATCACCGACAGGCTCTCTCTGACGAATCCGAGGTCGAGATGATACGTGAGCCGCAAAACGTTGTCCGGCCGGATCAGCATCCGCATGTTTCCCTCGTCGTCGCGAATCTCGGCGTCTGCCAGTGCCCGTTCGATAACGGGCGCCCCCTGCTCGACCAGGCCCCCGTGGCGGAGGGCATCCACGAAAGGACGGGCGCTTCCATCCATAATAGGGAGTTCCTCCGCGTCGAGCTCGATCCGTGCATTGGTGAGACCGACGGCAAAGACAGCCGACAGGCAGTGTTCCACTGTCCGGACGAGGGCCGTTCCGCACCGGAGGGTCGTGGCCCTCTGCGTGTCGAACACGTTTCTCCAGTCGGCCGGGACCTGATGGGGGGGGTCGCGATCGAGGCGAACGAACACCAATCCGGTATTCTCCGGTGCAGGGCGAACGCACAACCGGACGGGAAAGCCCGTGTGAAGGCCGCGGCCGTACAGTGTGACCGGACGGGCCAGTGTCCTTTGAGGTATCATGACGATAATCTACGAACAATGCGAGAAAAAACCATGGGGCAGCTTGCGAAAGCGCCCGGCCGTACCTTACATTATTCTTGTCCGATGATGGTAGTCCCCGGTATAATTCGGTAGTCAGCATCAACGGCCTGTTCCGGCCACTACGGTAGAAGGGTATCGTATGACGGAGTTCATCGTTGCGGTGATCGTGGAGACGATAGCGCTGTTCTACTTCTGGCCGAAAGTTATGGCCCGCCGGTCGGGGTTCGGCAATCCGGCGCTGCTCTCGGACAATCCCCATCTGCGGCGGTGTTTCCACGCCCGACGGTGGACCGCCCCGACGACGTTCGTGTTGACGGCCTCCGTCGTCCTTCTCCACATCGATATCCTCCATCATCTCCTGGAAGATCTCCTCCTCCTGAACCTGCTGATCCTCTTCGTCGCCCTCGTACTGGGCGGGCTGGTCGGTGAGATCGTCGGCGACCACTTCCGCCGCCATCCGGTGCAGTTCCTCAGTCCCCGCGAACGTCTGCACGCCTGACCGTCCTTCCACGTCCTCGCTCGAACCAGCGCCCCTAAAACGGTTGCGCCTTCCGGCAAAATGTGTTAGATTGCACGGCCTTCGGGCAGTTCCAATCGTGAAGGAAACCTACAGGTGGGATCATGAACGTCATGTCGGGGCACAGCGGCTGGATCGAAGTGATCGCCGGAAGCATGTTCAGCGGCAAATCCGAGGAACTGATTCGCCGGTTGCGACGCGCCGAGATCGCACGCCTGCGCGTCCAGGTATTCAAACCGAAGATCGACAACCGGTACAGCGATGACCACATCGTTTCCCACAGCGAATTGCGGATGAAATCGGACACGGTCGGCAGCGCCCAGGAGATCCTGGACCGGCTCGACCCGCGGACGGACGTAGTGGGTATTGACGAAGCCCAGTTCTTCGACGAGACGCTCGTGTCCATCTGCAACCGGATGGCCGACATGGGCAAACGGGTCATCGTGGCAGGTCTTGACAAAGACTATACGGGTAGGCCTTTTGATCCGCTTCCGCAACTGCTGGCGATTGCAGAGTACATTTCCAAGCCGCTGGCGATCTGTGTCATTTGCGGCGGGCCCGCAAACTATTCCCAGCGCATCATCGAAAGCGAGGACCGCGTGCTCGTGGGGGCGACCGGCGTGTATGAAGCGCGCTGCCGCAAACATTTCGACCCCAGGCCGGTGACGTCGCCTCATCCCTAACTCCATGTTCATCGACTACATCGAGATTCACGTCCGCGCGGGCCGTGGCGGCAACGGTTGCGTGTCTTTCCGGCGTGAAAAATACGTGCCCAAGGGCGGCCCGGACGGCGGCGACGGCGGTCACGGCGGCCACGTCATCCTGGTGACCGACTCGAACCTGCACACGCTGCAGGACGTCGGCCAGCATCGCCACTATCACGCGGAACATGGCGGAAAAGGACTGGGAAATAATCAGTCCGGAAGGCGCGGCAAGGACGTGGTCATTCGCGTCCCCCTGGGAACGCTCGTGCGGGATGCACTAAATCATGAAGTGCTCGGGGACCTGGAAGAAAAAGGACAGAAACTGGTAGTCGCCAGGGGAGGCACGGGCGGAAGGGGCAATTCGCGTTTCAAGTCCCCTACGAACCGCACCCCGCGGGAATTCGAGGCCGGCACCGAAGGAGAAGAGCGTGACATCGCTCTCGAATTGAAGGTGCTTGCCGATGTCGGATTGGTCGGGTTTCCAAACGCCGGGAAGTCCACGTTGCTGGCCACTTTGAGCGCGGCCAAACCGAGGATAGCGGATTACCCTTTCACCACATTGACGCCGAATCTCGGCATCGTAAAGGTCGAAGAATACAAGAGCTTCGTCATGGCGGACATCCCCGGTCTCATCGAAGGCGCCCACATGGGCAAAGGGCTCGGGATACAGTTCCTAAAGCACATCGAACGAACTAAAGTATTGGTTTTCCTGATTGATTGCCAATCAGAGGACATAGAAAAAGACTATTCTATCCTGAAAAGGGAGGTTCGGGCCTTCAATACACATCTGCTGAAGCGCCGTCGTGTGGTTGTGCTTACCAAGTCCGACGTCCGGCCTGTCCTGCCGAAAAAACGAGTCATGCGGGATAAGACACCAATCCTGCATATCTCGGCGGTTACCCATCAAGGCACGACCGAATTGGCCAGGTACCTATGGAAGCTCCTGTGATTTCCCCGTGTAAGTGCTTTATTTTTCTTAGAGGAACTTGAAAAATTGTCGTTGACTTCTGGTATTATTTTTATTAAATTTACGCGATTTTGAGAATATGGCATGCCAACCCCTATTGAGAGGCATTCATGAAACTGTCCGACTTCAGATTCAAGCTGCCGGAACGGTACATCGCCCAATATCCGACGCGGCACCGGGACAAGGCCAAGTTGATGGTGGTCAACCGGGCGGACGGATCGATCGAAGATCGCGTATTTGCAGACATGGCGGAATACATCACAAAGAAAGACTGCCTCGTCATTAATGAAACGCGTGTCTTTCCGGCCAGACTCTTTGCCCGCAAGGAAAAAACGAACGCGAAAGTGGAAGTGTTCCTCCTCCGTGAACTCGAGAACAACCTGTGGGAGGTGCTGGTAAAGCCCGCCCGCAAGGTCCGCATTGGCAATCGACTGGTGATCGATGGGGTCTATTGCGACGTGATCGACAACACGGTCTCGGGAGGCCGTGTGGTGCGGTTCGATTACGGCGCCGACTTCCACAAGTTCATCGAAAAGATCGGGCAGTGTCCTCTGCCGCCGTACATCCGCCGCCAGCCCGAAGAGAGAGACAAGGAGGACTATCAGACCGTGTTTGCCCGGGTTCGGGGTTCGGTGGCGGCACCGACCGCGGGACTGCATTTTTCGAAGGAGCTGATGACGCGACTGCGGAGGAAGGGCGTGACGATTGCACCGCTCGTTCTGCACATCGGACTCGGGACGTTCCGAAAGGTGCAGGTGGAAGACCTGGCCCGACACAAGATGGACTCGGAGTACTATGAGATTCCCGAGCCAACCGCACGGGCCATCAATCAGACGAAGGACAACGGCGGCAAGGTGATCGCCGTCGGTTCCACCGTCGTCCGAAGCATCGAGAGCGCGGTCACGGCCCTCAACCGTGTGAAACCGCACCGCGGATGGACGGACAAGTTCATTTATCCTCCGTACGAATTCAAGATCATCGACAAGCTGATCACCAACTTCCACACACCTGAATCTACGCTTCTGATGCTGGCTTCCGCCTTCGGAGGCCGCGACCTCGTCATGAAAGCGTACAAGAAGGCCATCAAGGACGGATACCGCTTTTACAGCTACGGCGATGCGATGTTGATCCTGTGAACGCACAGGCGCTTGTGCATCGGGAGGCCGTCCCTGCGGGGACGGCTTTTGCGTTTTCCGCGATGTGTCCGTCACTGGGCGTATGAAACGCTCGGCGGTCCGGACCTGGACCCCGGGTTCAAGCTCCGTTCGCGGGACGGATCCGGCGATCCGCCCGGAAAAGCCCGCCACCGGCCGCCCGCCCGTATCCGAACGCGGCGGGCCTGCGTATCTTGGATCATCCCATATCGGAGATGAACATGAACAGAAGAGAATTCCTCAACATCGCGGCCCTTCCCATCGTCGTTTATCCGCTCGCTTCCTGCCGCGGAGGCGGTGAAGGCGCGCTCCGGGACGATCCCGAAACCATGGTGAGCGATGACGGGCTCAGGCTGCTGGCCTATGCCGTAACGGCTCCCAATGCCCATAACAAACAGCCGTGGCTCGTTCGTCTGGGTCCCGGTGAGATGGAACTGTACGTGGACCCCTTACGTCTGCTACCGCAGACGGATCCCCACCACCGCCAGATCATGATCAGTCAGGGCACATTCGTCGAAACCGCACGGATCGCCGCATCGCATCTCCACCTGAGCATGGAAACCACCCTCCTCCCCGACGCGAAGAACGATGCCGCCACGGGGTCCTGTCCCACCGCAGCCATGAAATGGAAGACCGATGCCGCCGTAATCGAGGACCCGTTGTTTTCCTTCATTGAAATACGTCAGACGAATCGTCGACCGTACGATGCGGTCCCGCTTCCCGAGTCCACGCACCAGGATCTCATCGACGTAATTCAGGCGGACGGATTTCGGCTGCTGTGGATCGAGGACGAACAGACGCGGTCATCGGTAGCCGGATGGATGGCCGAAGCGATGCGGAACGAATCGTTCAACGACGACGCGCACGGGGAGAACGTCTCCATGATCCGGTTCGACGAGGAGGAACTTCGGGAGCATCGCGACGGGTTCGCGTTCGAGCATCTGGGTCTTACGGGTCTGAGTTTGCTTCTGGCCCGGCTCTTCACGGCCCGAAAGACCGCGTTCGACCGCTCTTTCCGCGAGCGATCCTCCGAACTGGCGCGAAAGGCCGCGTTCAGTGCTCCCGCAATCGGAATCCTCGCAAGTCCCGGTTCGTCACGACTCGATGAGATCACATCCGGTATCGTATTCGCACGCATTCACTTGGCGGCTGCGCGGCTTGGCCTCGCGCTGCATCCCATGAGCCAGATACTCGAAGTTCCTGAAACGCGGGAAGCGCTGGTTCGTCGGATCGGAATCCAGGAAGTTCCTCAGATGGTTTTTCGCATCGGCTGGGCCCCCTCGGCACCGTTCACTCCGCGCAGGCGGCTTGACTCGTTCACGAAGGTTTGACCGAACGCGGCCCAGCGGCCGGGAACCTCTGTCCTCGAGTTCCGTAATTGAGGAGTCAACGAACTAAACAGGAGCCCTTGCATGATTGCTCGCGTATGGCACGGTCGAACACCGATTTCCAAATCGGAAGCGTATAAGCGATTCCTCCTCGAAACGGCGGTCCCCGACTATCGGGCCACGGACGGCTGCCTGGGCCTGACGTTCCTTCATCGCATGGCCGGCGAGGAGGCACATTTTACGCTCGTGACGTTTTGGCCTTCCGTCGAGGCCGTCCGACGTTTCGCGGGGGAGGATTTCGAAAAGGCCAAGTATTATCCCGAGGACAGGGAGTTCCTCATCGACTACGAAGAGCGCGTCGTGCATCACGAGGTATTCTATCATCAGCCCGTTGCGGCATTTGAGGCAAATACCTGACGGTTTGGGCTAAGAAGCGAAAAGCCCGATGATCCGAGCCATCGGGCTTTTCACGGGCTAATGTAAGAACGGAGGCCTTGTCCGGCGTCCTCGGACGCGTCCCGCCTACGGGCCAGCCTTCTTGACGGTAATCCTTACGGCCTTGCTGTCCGAGGCCGTGCCGTCGCTCACCTTGACGGTAACTGTGTAATCCCCGGCCTGGCCCGCCTGGGTCGTCCAGGAGAATTCGCCGTCGCCCGACATCGATGCGCCGGACGGGGCTCCCGTCATGGAAAAGGTCAGCTTGTCGTCTTTGTCTTCGTCCGACGCCGAGGCACGGAAAGATACGGACTGGCCTTCGTCCACGCTCTGATCGCCGATCGGCTCCAGTTTCGGAGGACGATTGACGTTGGCAACCTTGATCGGGATCGATTTCGAGTCCTCGAGTCCGCCGGCATCGGTGACTTTGAACGTGATCGCGTGGTCGCCGGCCTGATCGTAGGCGGGCGTCCACGAGAACTTACCGTCCGGCGATAGCGTCGCGCCGGAAGGCAGCCCGTCCGCGGAGAACTTCAACTGCGCCGCGTCCTCCTTGTCCGGATCCGTGGCGGACAGTGAAAGGCTCACGGCTTTTCCTTCGGACGTCTGCTGACCCGTCACCGCTCCCAGCGTGGGTTTGCGATTGACGTTGTTCACCGTAATGCCCACCGTCCTGGAATCCGACAGGCCGGCCGCGTCCGTCAGAGTAAACGTCACCTGATAGGAGCCCGCCTGATCGAATGTGGGCGTCCACGTCACCGTACGGTTCGTCGCGTTGAAAAGGGCCCCCTGAGGCACGCCGTCCGCCTTCAAGATCAACTTGCCGTTGTCTTCTTTGTCCGGATCGTTCAGCGGAACGGTTAGATTGAGTTTCCCCCCTTCATCGACCGATTGCGCGGCCACATCCCCGATTGCGGGCGGGCGGTTGACATGATTGATTCGGACATCCACGGTTTTCGAGTCCGATCCGCCCGCCACGTCCGTTACGGTCACCTTGAGCGAGTAGGCGCCGGACTGCTCGAACGTGGGCGTCCACGTGATCGTGCGCGACGCTTCGTCGAACGCGGCTCCCTGCGGAAGTCCGTCTACTTTGTAGGTCAACTTACCGACATCTTCCTTGTCCGGATCTTCTCCTGCAGGAATCTGAATGGAGAGGGCCTTGTTCTCATCGCCGACCACCGCTGCAACCGCCGCGAGCTTCGGCAAACGGTTGACATTGTTCACGGTGACGGCTGCGCTTTTCTGATCCGTCGCCTTTGCCGGATCTTCGATCTGGAAGGTCACCGTGTACGGGCCAGCCTGCTCGAACGTCGGCGTCCAGCTGAACGTCCGCGTCGCTGGGTCGAAGTTCGCCCCCTCCGGCAGCCCGGTCGACGAAAACGTCAACTTGCCGGCGTCTTCTTTGTCCGGATCGCTGCCGGCGATCGTAAACGTGAGCGCTTTGGTCTCGTCCACGGACTTGGCTGCAACAGCATCCAGGACCGGCGGCCGGTTGACATGATTGATCGTGATCTTGAACGAGGCGGAGGCCGTCAAGCCGCCGGCATCCTTCACGGTCGCCGTGATGCCCTCGTAGACTCCCGACTGTTCGTACGTGGGCAGCCACTTGATCGTGCGGGTCGCCGCATCGAACGCCGCACCCGGCGGCAATTTGTCCACGGCGTACGTCAGTTTACCGGCATCCTCGCGGTCGGGGTCCGTGGCTTCGGGGATCAAGAAGACCAGGTCCTTGTTCTCATCACCCATGAGCGGTTCGATGACCGCCAAAACCGGCGGACGATTGATGTTCGCCACTTTGACCGCGGCCGCAACCCCATCGGACAGGCCCGCCGGATCGGAGACCGTGAAGTTGATCGTGAAGTCGCCCGACTGCTCGAAGGTTGGTTTCCACGTCACCGTCCGGCTTGCTTCATCGAAGACCGCTCCCTCGGGCAGTCCGGCCGCCTTGACGGTTAGTTTGCCCTGATCTTCCGCGTCCGGATCGGAGGCGTTGATTCTGAAAGTCAGTGCCTGCTCTTCGTCCACCACTTGTGCTGCGATCGCGGACAACACCGGAGGACGATTGACGTGCTGGACCGCAATGGATGTCGTCACGGTATCCGACAGCCCGTCTGCATCACGGACGATGAAATAGACCCCATCGTAGGTACCCGACTGTTCAAAGCCGGGCGTCCAGCTGAATGTTTGCGTAACGCGATCAAACGCCGCACCCGGCGGCACGTTGAAGGCTCCGAATTCGAGTTTGCCCGCGTCCTCCTTGTCGGGATCGGTTGCCGAGATCTGGAAGGACAGGGCTTTGTTCTCGTCCACTGAGAACGACGGGTTCAGGCCGGCCAGCACCGGTGGACGATTGATGTGGTTGACCGTGATCTTCGATTGCTTGGTTTCCTTGCCGCCGGCACCGTCTCCGACCGTGAAATCGACGGTGTACGTTCCGGACTGCTCATACGTCGGGACCCACTTGAACGACAGGGCCGCCGGGTCAAAGACCGCTCCCTTTGGTACCGAACCGGCCGCCACGGTCAACTTTCCCTCGTCCTCCACGTCCGGATCGGTCGGAGGGCTGAGCGTGAAATTCAGCGCGACGTTTTCATCCACGATATAGTCGCCGGTGATCGGAAGAGAAGGAACGCGGTTGGTGTGTTTGACCGTGATGCCGATCGTGTCCCGCGAGAAGAGCTTGGTTTTGGTATTCTCGGTCACGGTGAACACAAGGCCGTCGTATTGACCGGATTGCTCGAACGAGGGTACCCAGGTAAAAACGGTGTCCTGCGGCGAGAAGACCGCTCCCTGCGGAATGAAATTGGCCGAGAATACGATCGGATTACCGTCCGGATCGTAGCCCCTCACCTTGAATTCCAGCTTCTCGTTTTCCGCCACCACCTTATTTCCCGTCGGCGTGATGACCGGCGGTTTGTTGTGGATCATGACGAGTATGGACGAGAGATCGGCCACAAGGATGAAAATGTCCTGCTTGAGAACATTGAACGCCTGGCCGGGCGTGTCGAATCGCGAATCGAACAACGGACGCTGGGGATTGGTGACGTCGATGGCCCGGATTCCGATGTCGTCCACGGCCAGGTAAACGTAGTTACCGGCCTTCACGATATCGTTGGCGTGGCCGGGCAGCTTGTATTCAGACACGAGCTTGATCTTGTCGAGATTAGAGACGTCGAGGATGACCAGGCCGTTGGGGCCGTCGGCGACGTATGCGTAGTTGCCGTCCACGTGAACGCCCGACGCGAATTGCGTGAGGTAGCGTTTCAGCTCGACGGGCGTCTGAGGATTGGTCACGTCGATGACATGGATACCCGACTTACGGTCCGCCACGTAGATCCGGTTGTTCAGACCGATGTACACGTTACGGGAGTAGTCCCATTCCCGGTCGTTGCGCAAGGTGGCCACGAGCTTCGGGGTTTGCGGGTCGGTCACGTCCGCCACAACCAGTCCGGCAAGTCCTGCCGCAATGTACGCGTAGTTGCCCTGCACTTTTACATCCCAGGGCTCCCCTCCCCGGATGTCCATGGATCCGATTTTCCTGGGCTTACGGGTGTTGCTTACGTCGTACACCACCAGACCGGCGAGATTATCCGCCAGCAGGATGAAATGGTCCTTTTTGGCAAGACCATAGTTCTGACCCTGGGACGGAGTGCGGCTCAGCAATTTCGGCCTGGAGAAGTCCGCGACATCGATGATCTGCAGGCCGCTGAACTTGTTGGCGACGTACAGCGTCGTTCCTTCCAACAGAAGGTGGACGGCGCCGTCGTCCGGGTTACCCACGCGCGCCACGTACTCAAAGGCGCCCCTCGGATTGGCCTGGCTCCAGAGACGTCCGTTCACTCCAAGGACTTGTATGGTAACCAGGATGAGCAGGTGCCACCACGTAAACCCTTTACGCCCGCCCGCGACTGAAGGAAAATAGTTTGCCATTTCACACTCCAGTGACTGAATTCCAGACCGTGTGGTACTTGTCAAACGAGAGGAGTTATAGTGATCTAAGCCCGCACCGAATATAAAGAACGATCCTCCGAAATGCAACGAATTTGCATGTCAGGTGCCATAGCCCGACGGGTCGGGGTGTGCAAAGACAGATCAGAAAAAAACACAGGAGCTTCAGGCCCCGGTGATTGGGTTAAAACCCAACATCACCTCTTTCGCAAACAACTTCCACGAGTTGAAGCTCGCGGCAATGCTGAACTTTTTCGGGGGTGGCCTCATTGCCTGCCATCGGTCCCTAAGGTGGAAGGTCGGACGACCCGAAGGCACGCGGAAGCAGGGACTCGGTTGAATGTATTTCGAAGTCGCCGCGCACGTTGGCGCAGACGATCTGCGCCTGCGGGGCGTACTCATGAATCACCTGGCGGCAGGCCCCGCACGGGAGACAAACCCCGGACGTGTCGGCCACGACGACGAGGGTGTCGAACTCCTTCTCCCCTTCCGCCAGCGCGGAGAACAAAGCCACCCGTTCCGCGCACATCGTGAGCCCGTACGAACTCACCTCGATATTGCAGCCCGAGAACTGCCGCCCGGAGCGCGTCACGACGACGGCCCCTACGGCGAAGCGTGAATACGGGGCGGCGGCCTTTTCGCGGGCACGGAGGGCGGCCTCGATGAGCTCAGGAATTTCCACGTTGTGCGTTCTCCATGAATATGCGGCCGCGGCGGATGACGCCGAGAGGCCGTCCCTTCATCGCGTAACCGTGGAAAGGAGAGTTGGTCGAGAGGGAACAGGTCCGGCCGACGTCGTACGTCCATCGTTCCTCGGGATCGATCAGGGTCAGGTTGGCGGGATGGCCCGGCGCGATCTCCGGCATCGGCAGGTTCAGGATTCGCCGCGGCGCCAGCGAGAGTTTTTCGAGGGCGACCGCCAGCGGAAGGACGTTCGCGTGCACGAGGTTCGTCAGGGTCAGGCCCAGACAGGTTTCGAGGCCGGTGATCCCGAAGGAAGCGAGGTCGAACTCGCACTCCTTGTCCTCGACCGTATGCGGCGCATGGTCCGTCACGATCGCGTCGATCGTACCGTCCTGCAGGCCTTTGAGGATCTCGTCGATGTCGGACCGTTCACGCAGAGGCGGGTTCATCTTGGCATGCGTGTTATAATTCGATACTGCCTCGTCGGTCAGCGTGAAATGGTGGGCACAGACCTCGCAGGTCACGTTGACGCCGCGCCGCCTGGCCTCGCGGACCAGCCGCACCGTACCGGCGGTCGAGATGTGCGCGATATGCACGTGCGAGCCCGTATACTCCGCCAGCAGAATATCACGGGCCACGATCACTTCCTCGGAAATCCGCGGGATGCCCCGCAGACCGAGCCGGGCCGAAACGAGTCCTTCGTGCATCGAGCCCTTGCAGGAGAGGTCCTTGTCCTCGGCGTGTTCGATCACGGGAATCCGGTACATCTTCACGTACTCGAGCGCACGCCGCATGATCTCCGCATTGCCGACCGGGTCGCCGTCGTCGGAGATGGCGACCGCACCTGCTTGAACGAGTTCTCCGATCTCGGCCAGTTCCTTGCCTTCCCTGTTTTTCGTCACGCATCCGACCGGAAACACCTCCACCAGATGGTCCGCGGCCCGGGCCTTGATCAGGGCAACGGTGTCGGCCGAATCGATCGGGGGCTGCGTATTGGGCATGCAGGCAACGGCGGTGAAGCCTCCGGCCATGGCGGCGTTGCAGCCGCTGACGACCGTTTCCTTGTCTTCACGTCCCGGCTCCCTCAGATGCACGTGCATGTCCATCAGGCCGTGCGTGACGACTTTACCGGAGAGGTCCAGCGTCTCGGAACCAGCCGGAGGGGAGATCTTTCCAATTCGCTCGATGCGCCCCTCGGAAATCAACACGTCCTGCACCTCGTCGCGCCGGTGGATCAGGTCCAGCACGCGTGCCTGTTTCAATACGAGCGGTTTCGTGAGGGGCTGCGGGGTAATCGGTCTAACCATGATATTCCGTACGTTGAAAGAACGTCATTGGGTTTCGACGAAACTGAAGATGATAAAGGCCATGGCGACCCCGGCCAGCACGAACACCCACGGCTTGAGCAGCCGGGACCTGTCGGGACGAACCTCGATGCTTCGAAGGTCGGTCATCTCGATGTCCCGTATGGATGTGCCCGCCTGCAGTGTGAGCAGACCTGCCTCGAATCGGTAGAACCACCCTTCGATGACGCGGCCGTCCTTCAGGGTCACCACGCAATGATCTCCGCGTTTGAGACCGCTCAGAACGGTTCGGGACGCCCCCGGATCGTCGGAGGCGATGTCCATGCGGCGGGTCGTCGCACAGGACGTCAGGAACAGAAGAGCTGCCAGCCATAAACCTCTCACGTCACGTCCGCTGAAGGTAGAGAGTTTTCAGATACAGCGTCTCCGGAACCTGGAGGATCCACGGATGGTCCGCCGGCTGATAGGTCAGATCGCTCACCCTCAGCCGCAGACCGAGATCGGCGCTGGCAAAACGGGCCGCTTCGAGCATCCGGTCGACGCTCATATGGTATGCGCAGGAAGAAAGTACGATCGTTCCACCCGGATTCAGGAGCGGGAGTGCGCCGCTGAGCAACTTCCAGTACGTCCATTTGAGCTTTTCCACGCCTTCTTTGCGTTTGGCGAGGGCTGGCGGATCGATCACGATCGCGTCGTACTTCCTTTGCCGGTCCGGCGAGGCGAGGAGCGCCTGCTGGAGAAACTCGAACGCGTCGGCGGCCTCGAACGTGCAGCGCTCCGCCACGCCGTTCAACCCGGCATTCTCGGACGCCGTTTTCAGAGCCGCCGCATCGATATCCACGCCCGTGACGCGGGCCCCCGCGGCGGCCATCGCCACCGAGAATGCACCCGAGTAGCAGAACAGGTCGAGACCGCTCTGGTTGGGCTTTAGCAGCGACCGGACCAGGCGCCGATTGTCCCGCTGATCCAGGTAGAAGCCGGTCTTGTGGCCGCTTTTCAGGTCCACCAGAAACCGGACGCCGTCTTCTGCGATTTCCACACGGTCGGGCACGTCTCCATACAACACGCCGATCGACTTTTCGAGACCTTCTTCCGTACGGGAGTCCATATCGCTGCGTTCCAGAATCCCCTCCGGATGCGTCAATTCGACCAGGCATTCCACCACGTCGTGCTTCATGCGGTCCATGCCGAGCGTTCGAAGCTGCACGACGAGAATTTCCCCGTAACGATCCACGATCAGGCCTGGAAGCAGGTCGGCTTCCGCATGTACGAGGCGGACGGCCTCGGACGGTCCCGCCCATGCCGCACGGTACTCGATGGCCCGGGCGAGACGGTGCCGGAGAAAATCGCGCGTGACCGGCACATTCTGCCGGGACAGCATGCGCACCAGGATGTGCGAGCGGGAATTGTAAGCCCCTATGCCCAGGAACTTGTCCTCGGCGTCGAACACCTCGACGATGCTCCCGTCCTCGATCTCCTGGCGGTCTTTGAAGTGTGTGGCCACGTCGTCGCGAAACACCCACAGGTAGTGGTTGCGAATCTTCTTGTCTTTCTTCTCCTTGAGGCGGATGCGGTTCATCGCCCTCACCAGGTCACGATGTACGTGCAGGCGTCGTGGCCGTTCTTCCGGCACGGTTTGGTGTCGTCGTGTTCCACAAACGCCATCGGCTCGAATCGCCGGACGATGGACGTGATGATACCCCGGTCGAAATCACAGGGATAGGGGTTTTCGCACACGGACACGATCTTGCGTTGGCCGTCCACCGGGGTGTATCCGTAGTGGCCGATGCCTTCCAGCATGCGATGGGAGGTCGGATCGTACATCACTTCGCCCTGCTTGCGGTGGTTGAGGTGGTAGGCGATATCGATGGATTGCACGGCCGAGTATGCGTCATGGACCCATTCCGGGAAGATTGCGTTTCGAGGGATCGCGAGCCCGATGCTGTGGAGCATCGTGCTGCCGATGCGGGCGGCGATGCGTTCGAAGACCCGGAGCCACGCCTCCTGCGAATACCAGCCGTCGGGCAGCAAGCGGATTTCGTCGCCGTCACCCGGCTCTCCGATACCTTCTTCCAGCAGCATGCGGACGGCGGTGGCCTTCAGATGGCCGAAGCCGTCCACGATGGAATAAACCGTCTGCCCGTTCACTTCGATGCCGGCTTCGAATGGCCTGAATTGCATGGTACGTCGGCTTCTGCGCTAAAATTCGGCGGGTAATGTATCGAATTCCACAGTTAATCACAAATCTTTTAACCACAGAAGCCCCACCGAATCGAAAGGATCGTATGAACATCCGCTTATTGGCGCCCTCGACAGGTTCTGGCGTATATGATTTCGCCTTCGGGTCTTTATGTCATACACCCAAACCGAGGTGTGTGTGTAAGGCGGGAAGGCTACCCGCCTTACAGAACACGGCGTTGCGCCCCATCGTCAAAGGTCTCGAACTGAACAACAGAATTAACATAGGTAGGCGGTCGCCCGCTTTACCTGTCACACCACCGTGCGTAC
>JBBIJR010000063.1:0-3616 GCA_037445875.1 Bacteroidota bacterium
CGTATGAATAACACAAAACGCCCGTCCGGACCGGGCACGGGAGTCTTCTCGTCACCGCTCGCCGCTACCAGTACCGAATCTCTTTGCGAGTCCACATCAATGACGCGAATATCCCAGTCCGTCGCCGCGCCGACAAGAATCGACGCGCCATCGGTGGTCCACGACGGATGCGTGTATTCCATGGAATCCTCTGTGATCCGGACGGGCCGGAACTGGTCTGCTGAGGTGATGTACACTTGAAACCGGCCGGACGCATTGGAAACGAACGCGAGGCGCTTCCCGTCGGGAGATACGGACGGGTGGAGGAAATCGCACGCTCCCGAGGTAAACCGACGGAACGAACCACTGTGGATGTTCATGGTGTACAGCGTTTCTCTTTCTCCTTCGCGACGCTGGAAATACAGGAGGCCGGTCGAAGGACAGGAAACAGGCCGGTCGAGGTCGACGCTGTCGTTCCGCAGCACCTCCACGGTGGCCGCGCGAAAAGGCACGAGGCGGCAGAGTTCGAACGATCCCGCTCCACGCGCTCGGACAAAATACACGAAGCGGCCATCGGCGCTCCACGACGGACTGAATTCGTCCATACCTTCCGTATTCGTGAGCTGCGTCAACTCTTCACGCTGGGTGATGAGCCAGAGATCGGATTGTCCTCCGATACGCGAAGCAAAGACGATCGATTCGTTGTCCGGAGAAAACGACGGCGACTCGTCCGAACCTTCGTTGGCCGTCAACGGACCGACAGTCTTTTCCTCCACGTCGTAGAGCCAGATATGCCGATCGCCGCTCTGCGTCGAGACATACGCGATGAACCGGCCGTCGGGGGACATCACGGGCTGACCGTCGTAACACGCAAGCGTGGTTAATTGCTCCCGCACCGGGGGCGGGGCTGAACAGGAAAGGGCCGCCAGGCTAAACACGAGGACGGCTGGACGTCTTGGCATGGGCATATCACCGAATCGAAGAGGCAGTCGTGTACGGCAACCTATGAAAAAACCGCCAAAAACTCACGCACTTTCATAACGTCATGTCCAGGGACATCGAGACCTTGCGCAGAACGCGCCCGGGGACCGAATCACCACCCGAACCGATCTCATCGACATCGTCCCGGTAGAGCTCCCAGTATTTGATGGCCAGACTCCCTCTTTGTCCCAGTCGGCGCTTGACCATCGCGTACCAGCGCGTCCCCTTTCCGCTGAACATCGCATTTGTGGACACACCGTCGATGTCGTTCTCATATTCATAGATCGCGGAGTGGGAACTTTCCGTGCCGAAAACACTGACGCGGCCATACAGCGTCCATGACCGGGAAGGTTCGATGCGGACATCTTCGTACATCAGGACACCCGACTCATCCGTACCGGACCGCTCCATCACGCGATACCAGACGTGTTCCACACGGCTACGCAGACGGACTCCGCGGCTCACATCGTACTCCAACTGATACCGCAATCGCCGCGTTCGTCCTTTCTCGACGACCGAGATTGAGCGGCCGTACTCGTCCATTGTCGGGAACGCCTCGTCCTTGCGTTCCTGCTTGAACCGCCCGGAGAACCGCAGACCTTGCAGCATGTTCTGCTCAACCTGGACGAAGAAATCGTCTCCGGTCACCGGCCTGGGCACATCGAACGTCCGCCAGGGAAACCGGTAGATATCGTAGTACATCGTGACGCGCGTACCCCGTTGCGGTGAGCACCGCACACCCGTGTACAGACCTTCCTCGTTCTGCGTTTTGCCGTTCTGTTCGCCAAACGCAAAGCCGTGCAGGTTCTGGAAGGAACGGCTGTACTTGCGGTAGAGCAGGACGGTCTCGATCCGGCCGAAATCATGGAACCATCCGGCGTTGAACGCGTGGTCTCCGCTCCGGTCGAGCGCTGCTTCGCCAAACCAGTTGGACCGGCCCCGGTAGATGTTATAGTGAAGCCCGGTCACCCGGTTGCGCGTACCGGAGAAATTGTAGCGACTCCGGATGGTGTCCCTGACGACGAACCGACGGTTGTACTGGGCCGCGTAGTGCGTCCAGCCGATAGAGGAGGAACCCCATCGATAATCCACGTTGAGACCGCCCAGGGTCTCCAGCACGTAGTCCTTCCGGGCGCTCTCGGAACTGTCCCTGTGCAAGCCGTCCTCCAGCAATCCGTTGACGGTCCGGTTCGTATTGAACGATGCGTCGTAGTTGGCGTGGGAATAGAACAGCGTGACATCCATTGGACGCAGCACTCTCCAGGAATCGAGGTCCAGTGTCGCCGCCACGCCGAGCAAGGCGCCGCCCTCGCCCGCGGAACGGTAGGGGACCAGGCCGCGACCGGTTCTTCTGACCGTTTGGACGGTCTCGGACCCCTTGGAAAGTCCCCGGCTTCCCCACAGGGTCAGCGCCTGGCCGAATTCCAACTGATAGTGCCCCACCACGGCACGCCGAACCAGCAGGGCGTTACGTATGTCCACATGCCCCGCGGCATGATCCACCCACGACCGTTCGCCCGGATCCTTTTCGACAAGGATTGTTCCGTTGACTACCAGAGGACGTCCGCCGTCCTGCTCGCGGCGAAAGTAAAGATCGCTGCGATGATAGGTCTGGAACGCGTTTCCATCGTAACGGCCTGCTTCGAAATCGCGGCTCAGGTCCAGGTTGCGTCGTACGCGGCTCCGATACGAGCCCCCGTAAACCGTCGGTTGCTCGGCAACCGCGACATAGTCCGTCAACCATACAAAGATCTCGCGCGTCATGCCGGGGACTTGCAGAAGTTCACGGACGTTTTTGAAAGGCCGTTCACGCCGGCAGGTAACGATGGCGTGCGCCAGCGCGGGGCTGACGCCGGGAAGGTTTTCCAGTTCTGAAGCGGTTGCGGTGTTGAGATTCAGGGGATCCCGGCGATACGACTCGAGCAGTTCGGAGGTCTGGCCTTCGTCGGAGGCATCCGCCGCCGCCTCCAACAAGCGTTCCTGTCCTTCCTCCAGGCCAGCCGTCTCGTCCTCGTGACCGCGGACACTGTCGGCCTGCACCTGTGCGGAAAGTCCGTCGCCGGTGCAACTCCACGCGAGTAAGGCGAGCGCATACGATGCAACGACGAGCCTTCCGCTCATCGGGCACGTCCCGGTTTGAGTTCTCGGTGCGGTTTTCGACCGAGGAGTACGGACAGAGAAACGGCGTGCGTTATACCGAGGTCGGGATGGGTATAGAACGCATAGTCAACGGTTCCCTGCCCGAAGTCGATCCCCGTGCCCGCGGAGAACCGCGAGGGCTCGGAACCGATGCCGGTACGGATTTGCCAGCGCGGATGGATCCGGTATTCCACACCGAATCGAAGATCGGCGTCGAACCGCAGGTCCTTGTAGATGTCGGCGTTGACGGTAAGATCACGGACCGGCTGCCAGCTGACCCCGGCGGCAAGCGATTGCGGCAGGGTTTCCCCGGCCAGTTTCGGACGATGCAGGTTTCGGCCGGTTGCGCCGAGGTGCAGCGATGCATGCGGCCGCACGAGCAGGCCGAACTCCGAGCCCAGGGCGGCGGCCGAGCCTCCGTCCTTGATGCGAAGGTGATGATAGTACAGGGCGGCGCCCCACGCGATACGCTCCCGGACCGCTCCGGCAAAGCCTGCGCCCGCACTGGTTTCGCTAT
>JBBIJR010000063.1:3639-13873 GCA_037445875.1 Bacteroidota bacterium
AACGATTCGATCACAACCGCGGCACTGCCGTGAGAGAACGGATAGACGGCGGTGCACGCAAGCGTGTTGAGCTCGGTCAGGTTGAACGGGGCGGAATAGAAACCCCTGAGCTGCGGCGCCGTGAGCCGCCACCAGCCGGCGACGTTGTAATAACCGGCATCGGCGTCGTCGGCCTGGGCAACGAACGCGCCACCCATGCCCAACGGCCGCGCGCCTTTCTTGTTGTCGAACGAGGCATGAATCCTCGGGCCCTGCAGCATGGCCACGGCTACCACGGTCCACACACTGAGCTTCATCGATAGCCCCCAGTTATTCTGCGGAATGCCCTACAACCTCAGGACGTTTGATGTTCAGTTTCTCCATTTTGTCATACAGCGCACGGCGTGACAGGCCCAGCACGTGTGCGGTCTGTTGTACGTTCCATTGGTTTCCCGCCAGTTCCTCGATCAGGATGCGCCGTTCAATGCGGTTGATGCGGTTCTTCAAGGGTCCGCTTTCCGAACGTTCCGCCCGCTTTTCCAGCGCGTGCAGATCGGGAAAGTGCTCGACCCGGATCGCCCCGTCTTCGGCCATCGCATAGGCCTGCTCGATCTTGTTCCGCAATTCGCGTGCGTTGCCGGGCCAGTCGTGCTCGAGCAGCAGCTCCATGACCGGCGGGGCAAAACGCAGGTTCGTTCCGTGGCGCTGATTCAGCTCTTCGAGAAAGCGATGGGCCAGCACCGGAAGGTCTTCCGGACGCTCGCGCAACGCCGGCGTCTTGATGTGGATGACCTTGAGACGGTAGAACAGGTCTTCACGGAAATGGCCTGCCTTGATTTCTTCCGAGAGATCAAGATTGGTCGCCGATACGATTCGTACGTCCGCCCGGCGGATCTGGTTGTCCCCCACTCTGCGGAATTCCCCGTTCTCCAGCACTCTCAGGAGCTTGGATTGCATGTTTCGTGTGGTGTTTGTGATTTCGTCCAGGAAAATCGTCCCGCCATCCGCCTCCTCAAACAGTCCCTTCTTGTCCGACACGGCGCCCGAGAACGCACCCCGCTTATGGCCGAACAGTTCGCTCTCCAGCAATGTTTCCGTCAATGCACCGCAGTTGACCGGAACGAACTTGGCTTCCTTCCGGGCACTGTTGTAGTGGATCGCGCGGGCTACGAGTTCTTTTCCAGTGCCGCTTTCGCCCTCGAGCAGAACATTGCTCGCCGTGCGGGCCGCAACGCGGATCAGCCCCAGCACCTTTTCGATCGCCTCGCTGCGGCCGACGATAGGGGTTTCCAGCCCAAACGTGCGGGTGATTTCTTCCTTCAGGTGGATGTTCTCTTCTTTCAGTTGTTCATTTTCTTTGGAGAGACTCGCATGCAGCCGGGCATTCTCGATCGCAATGCCGGCCAGATGGGCAAAGGACGTCAGGAAATCGAGCGTATGCTGGTCGAATCGCCCCACGCTGCTGCGGTTATCAACGTAAACCACGCCGATACTCTGGTCCCTGATCCGCAGCGGGATGCACATGAAGGAGGTGATCTCGAGGCGAGCGACGCTCTGACGGTCGCGGAACCGATCGTCGTCTCTCGCGTCCACGGAAAACACCGGCCGCCCTGTGGACAGCACGTGATCGATGATCGAATGGCTGACCTCGGCAACGTTGCGGATCGTCTCCCGGCCGATGTTACGGGCCACCCGGACCTGCAGATCGCCCCCTTCGCACAGGAAGATCATGCCCCGCTCGGCACGGACGGTTTCAACCACCAGATCCATGATGGCCTCGAGCAGCGGGTCCAGTTCCAGAATGGAATTGATGCTGCGGGTCATCTCGTAGAAGACCTGCAACTCGTGGCTCGCGCCGCCGTCCACCATGCCCAGCGCATCTCTCACCAGCGTCCGGTGGTCGGTCTCGGATGAAGGGTTCATCTCTGCCTCGCGGTACGTTGTGACAAGGTTGGTGTAGAACTCGATGTCGATCCGGTCGTAGTCGCGTCTCGCCCGCTCGTACAGCGCGGCACGGTCGGGCGGAAGGTGCTGAAGAACCCGTTCCCACGCCGCCTGAAAATACGTGGCATGCGTCACGGCCTTTGAACGGTCACCCCGGGCAAGATAAAGCTGCCCGAGGAAATTCTCCACTTTCATTTCGTGGTACCACATACCCAGACCGACCACGAGGGAACGCGCTTTCCGAGCACACGCAAGCGCTTCCGTCGAATCGGGGGTCGGCATGAGCGCCTGCGTCATCAACAGCAGCAGCCTCGTGTGGTACTCGACATTTCGAATACGTTCACAGAGACCGATCAAATCCCGGCACAGAGTCAGACATTCGCGCGCCTCCCCCAGGCATAACCGGGCCATGGCCAGAAGGTACTTGCACTCACAGATCGCCCAGAAACTGTGGGTGCTTTCGGCCTGCGCGGGTGCATCTTCGAGAAGCGCCATGCCCTGATCGACGCGGCCCTGGAGAATGTACGCGTACCCAAGACAGGCCTGAATCTCCGGTTTTTGAGGATGTCCCGGCATGGTCTCAAGCATCCGGAAGGACTTCTCGAGCAGACTTACGGATGCCGGCAGGTCGCCCAGCAGAAGAAGCAGCCGCCCCCGGCGGAATTGCAGGATCGCAAGGAACCGATCGTTCGTAACGCGATCGAAAACCCGCAGGGCCAGATCGTATTTTTGCATCGCGTGATCGTACCGGGCCCCGATCAAGTCCAACTCAGCGAGGTAGTGGTAGGTGAATGCTTTTCCAAGGTCGTTGCCGATACGATGCTCGATCTGGAGCGCCCGCTCAAAATATCCCTGCGCATCGTCGTGACGGCCCAGATTCGTGTAGACCACTCCCAGTCCCCGTAAAGCGAGGGCCTCCCCGGGGAGGTCCCCGATCTCCCGCTTGACCTTGAGGGCCTCTTCATAATGCATGAGCGACTCTTCGTAGTCCCCACGATTGATGAACAGACTGCCCAGATTCAGATGGGAAATGGAGACGTCGGCCTTCACATCGGCGGACCGGCGAAGTTCCAGCGCCCGGCGGTGATATTCCAGGGCCTGCTCGAACCGTCCCTGGCCGGCGTGAATCACGGCGATATTGTTGCACGAGCCTGCGAGGCGCACCGGATCGTTCAATGTGCTGCGGATCTCCATGGCTCTTTCAAAATACTCCAGACCGCGGTCGTATCGCCCGGCATTCGCATGAGCGTTGCCCAGGTGGTTGAGAACGTCCGACTGGCCCGCCCGGTCCTGCAATTGTTCGTAGTAAGTCAGGGCGGCGTGGAGGTACTTCTCCGCCTCGGCGGGCTCCGATCGCATCGCCGCCATCTGGCCTATCCGCTCCAGTGCGCGAGCCATTCGCCCGGCATCTTTTACCTGTGCGGCGCTGTCGTGCACCGCCCGGTAGTTCTGAATGGCCGCCTCGTAACGACCTTCCTGCTGCAACAGCTTTCCCAGAGACTCCTGCACCTCGACACGCTCCCCGGCCCACCGATCACCGTCTGTGCCCGCCGCCATGGTTGCCAACACCTGCTCATACAAGGCCATGGCCCTCCCATGAGCCAGGATATCGCTGCACTTTTTCGCCGCCGCCATACCGAACCGGATCGCCGCCTCGGTTTCACCGCCCAGACGGTAGTGATACGCCAGCGGTTCGAGATTCTTGTAGCGCTCCAATTCCGGGTCTGTGGCTTCCTTGCACAATCGCTCGACGGCACGTGCCAGGCGCACATGAACGGTCCGGCGCTGCTGCAGATCCATCCGGTCGTAGAGAATCCGCTGTGCCCGGCTGTGATAAAGGCTGTACTTCAGTCGTTCATCGATCCATTCCTGGATCAGAATCTTGTCGTTACGCAGATCGATCAAACTCTCCTGTAGACGTTCACGGGACATGTCGCAGCACTTCGCCAGAAGCTCGACCGATAACGGACGATTCGCGACGGCAAAGACCTCCAGCAATGCCATCGTATCTGACGACCGCCCGCACAGGCGTTGTGCGATCACATCGTCCAACGAGGTAACCGGAACATGCTCCAGGGCCGACGTATTGAATTCCCAACGCCGGTGCATTCGCCGGATCAGCCCCCGGCTCGCCAGCGATTTCACGGACTCCTCGATGAAAAGCGGATTACCCCGAACGGTGGTCATCAGTTGATCCACCAACGCGTCCGGAACCTCATCGTCCCCAAACATGCTCGAAACAAACTCCCCGATCTGAGTACGATCGAACGCGGGCAGCGACAGGACCATCGTGTCCGGCTGCTCCTCGAAGAGACGCAGGATATCCCGGTGGGAGCGGCTGTCCGTATTGAGGGAAACCATCGCGAGGATCCGGCTCGAGGACAGGTTGCGCGCAAGGAACCTGAGTATCTCCCGGCTTCCGTGGTCGGCCCAGTGGAAGTCATCGATGGCCATGGCGTACGGTGAACGATCGGCCAACTGTACTGCGAAATCGACGAACGCGTCCAATAACCGGATCTTTTCGTACGAGGCCGCGTCACCTGAGTTCGCGTCATACGAAGGAGATCGAAATTCGGGCAGCAGCCGTGCAATGAAGGCCGAGTACGCTTCGACAAGATCCGCTGCCTCAAGTTGGGCCTGCCGCACCATTTGGCGAAGCAGCTCGAGGAACGGTTTGTACTCGACCGTGTTGTCCTCAAAACACGCGTATCCGATGTATGGCAAGCGGTGCAGTTGCACCCGATAACGGAACTCACGCAGCAAGCGCGTCTTTCCCCCTCCCGTCTCGCCCGTCAACAGGACGAGGGTACCCTGCCGGTCCTTCTCGGCCCGCTCCATCAAACTCGACAGCAAACCGAGCTCTTCCTCCCGGCCGACCAAACGCCCGTTCAATACGGAACCGTTCCATGCACCGCTTGCAGGACCGCTGAGCGCGGCCGGGCTGAGCTCCGCCAGATCGGCAAAAACCTCCTCGCAGGACGGGTACCGCGCGGACGGTTGTTTTTCCAACATGCGGCTTACCATTCGCTCCAGACGCGGCGGAACCCGTGCACCGAAAGACGACATGGGGGGCGGTGATGCATCCAGGTGTTTGTGTACGATTTCGCTTACCGTGCCGGTAAACGGCGGCCGGCCGGCCACGGCTTCGTACAGGACGATCCCCAACGCATAGATGTCCGAACTCCGGTCCGCCGGCTCACCCCTGAGACGCTCGGGCGCAAGATATTCCACGGTCCCGGCAACACGCTGCGTTTCCCATTCACTACGTATCGGAAGCGACAGGCCAAAATCAATGAGCTTGACCGAGAAATGCCCGTCCTGTTCATGAACGAGAATATTGCAGGGCTTGAGGTCGCCGTGAACAAGTTTGTGCGAGTGAATGTAGCCGAGGGCGTTAAGAATCTGGCCGACCGTTTCGTAGAAGCCGTCCAGGCGCAGACCGTACGATGAACGTATGACATCGAGGATCGGCCTGCCGTGGACCAGTTCCATCGTGAAGAAACGGAGGCTGCGGTCGCCGTACGGTGCGTCGCCCATTTCGTAGACCTCCGCCAGTGATGGATGACGGAGTTTCGTCAGCGTGAGGAACTCATTATCGAAATGGGAAGCGCTGTGTGGATCCAATCGTGTCAGGATCTTCAGAGCCACGTCCTTTCGATCTTGACGGTCCGTTGCGTGATACACTTCGCCCATCCCGCCCTGCCCGAGCAGCTTCACCAGCTCGTATCGATTGGCGATCGTTGTGGTTCCTGCAAGGTTCACCGAAGTGATTGAATCGACGGATTTGAGGACATCTTGAAGGTCGGATATCTAACTTAGCTCAAACCCGTGGCAGAGTCAAGCGGCACGGCGGGCTAGCGGGAGAGACGTCCTTTCATCTCAAAGAATCGTTACTTTGTTACCCGGATGCCCGGGAGGAAGGAGTGCATCATGAAATCGCATTCAAGAAGAGCCGGGGGCCAGACGCGGATCGGATTTTCGTTTGACGCGGAAGGTGGACTTTCCTACCTTATTCAGAACCCGAAAGCTCATGACCACCGTAACTTTTCCCTATCGCTGCGCCCTGATAACGGGTGCGTCCAGCGGGATCGGCGAAGCGCTCGCCCGATCGCTGGCCGGGCGCGGTGTTCATCTTGTACTGGTGGCGCGCACCCGGGACAGACTGGAGCGGCTCGCGGCGGAATTGAACCCGCTGGCTCCGGCGCTGGCGCTGCCGCTGGACATCACCCTCCCGGACGCGGACCTGACCGCACAGGACTTTGTGGCGTCACAGGGTCTGCAGGTCGATCTGCTGGTCAACAACGCGGGATTCGGGTCGTACGGGCCTTTCGCCGAATTACCCGGTGAAAGAGACCTCGCGATGATCGATCTCAACGTCAAAGCACTCGTTCGGTTCACGCATCGGTTTCTTCCGCAAATGGTGAAATCCCGTCACGGCGCCATCGTGAACATTTCGTCGCTGGCGGGTTTTCAGCCTCTCCCGTTCATGGCCACCTATGCCGCGACCAAGGCCTTCGTTACCAGTTTTACGCTGGCGCTCGCGGGCGAGGTGGAACCCAGCGGCGTACGCGTGCTGGATGTCTGCCCCGGCCGAACGCGGACCAACTTTCGCGTCGTTTCTGGTTCGCTGAGCGTGCGCATCCGCTCCCGCGTTGCAACACCCGAAAAGATCGCCCGCATTACGATCCGTGCGTTGCTCGACGGACGGTTGATCGCTCTGGAGGGCCTCGACAATCGGCTGCTGCTCCACCTGCAGCGATGGCTGCCTCGCCGAACGGTTCTGGCGCTCGCACGCAGAATCTTTTCGCTCAAGTCCACCCAAAACCGGTCCACACAAGGATAGACCAACCAACCCCAAAGGAGGATCCGAATGGCACCATCACGCAGAGCGTTCTTGAAAACGGGCGGCCTCGCCACGGCCGGCATCGTCGCCGGTTCCGGCTTGCTCGGTGCGGTCGAACAGACCCAGGGGACGAAAGGCGCCCTCACCAAACACGAACTGCCTGCCTTGCCGTACTCGTACGATGCCCTGGAGCCTCACCTAGACACCAGGACCATGGAACTGCACCACAGCAAGCATCACATGGCATACGTGACGGGCCTCAACAAGGCCGAGGAGGAATTGGCCAAAGCTCGGGCCTCGGGCGATTTCGGTCTGGTCCAACATTGGTCGCGGCGGGCAGCCTTCAACGGCGGCGGCCACTTCCTGCATTCGATGTTCTGGACGGTTATGGCTCCTGCTGGCAAAGGCGGAGGAGGAGAACCTGCCGGCGCCCTGATGGAAAAGATCAGAGAAGATTTCGGAGACGTCAAATCCTTCATGGACCAGTTTTCCGCCGCCGCACGGGACGTTGAGGGCAGCGGCTGGGCCCTGCTGCACTACCGGCCGGTCGACGGGCGCCTGATCGTACTCCAGGCCGAGAATCAGCACAAGCTTTCCGCGTGGGGCGTCTCCCCGCTGCTCGGCATTGATGTGTGGGAACACGCATACTACCTGAAGTACCAGAACAACCGCGGCGAGTATGTGAAGAACTGGTGGAACGTGGTGAATTGGAGCCAGGTCGCAGCGAATTTTGACAGGGCCATGAAAGTTAGGTAAACAAATCATGCTGCGAACCCGGGGCTTTGGTCGCGGGTCCGCACGCTATTCTCGGAGGAGTGCTTGACAAGAAAAAGGCTGGACGACGCGACCGTGCGAAGCCGGCTGGCCTCGATCCCCGGTTGGTCCCTTCGCGAAGGTCAGCTGCATCGCGAGCTGCAGTTCAAAGACTTTGTCGAGGCATTTGCCTTTGTGAGTGCCGTGGCCCTCATAGCGGAAGCCATGAACCACCATCCGCAGTGGTCCAACGTGTGGAACGGCGTGACCCTCGACCTGTCTACGCACGACGCCGGCGGGATCACGGATCTCGATTTTACTCTCGCCGCACGCATCAACGAACGACTGGCCGCACGTGAGCCGGCCAAATAGAGCTTGCAATCGCCTCGGTTTCTGACTAAAATGGACCTGAACAACTTCGCTCAAGATTCAATCCGCGTTACTCCTGAAGTCTGATCCCGGAACGAACTCGCATTCTACGACATGCCATGAAAGACGCTCGCCATGATTGACGCCGGTCCGTCACCGGAGAAAACTCGGGAGCGGCGCAAGAATCCCGAATTGCGAGCCGTCATCGAGTTCCTGGTGGACATCGCCCGCCGCTCCAACAAATCCTCCTGGACGTGCATATCCGAGACTTACGATCTCATCTGCCGAATCCTGAAGGAAAGCCGGGATCTATCAGTTTCCGAGGACCTGCAGCAGGAATTTGAGAGCAATCGCCGCATCATCGAACAGATTTTCCACGGAGAGTCAGCGCCGAAGCGAAGACTCTCCGGTCCCCTGGGTCACTTCCTGACGAAGTTCCTCCACATGAAAGAGACGCTTAAGGGTTCGGAGCGTTCCTCAGAGGAGTCCTTCGAAGATTTCTGTTCCAAGGTCGAGGCCTTCCTGCGGGAATACGTGATCGCTCCCATCGGCGATCAGCGGGTTATCTTTCTCCTCGTCATGACGGTCATCTATCGCGAGTTGGCGACCAAGTCCACGCCCAAACTGCGAACCGAGATCACCCTCATGACCAAGATGCTCGACATGCATGAGATCCGGTCCGACAAGGCGGTCACCATTCTGATCTACAATCTCTGTCAAGCCTCTGTCGACGCGATCGCCACGACCGACTATTCCCACGCAACGCTGTACTGCGAGCGCGCCGTGGAACTCTTCAAGCTGATCACCGGCGGCTCCCGGCTCAAGGAGGCCATCCGGTCCCAGATCGAAGAGGCCATGCGGATCACGACCGAGCGCCTGATCAACCGCATCCAGGAACGAGACGAGAGCGAACAGGTCCGGGTTGTCGAAGACCTGGTCGAGCAGCTCGTCAACATCGACCTCATGTCGTATTTGTTGCCGCAGCTCGTGTTCTTCCTGATCCGAGCCCAGAAGTACGAAGACTGCCTCAATCATCTCGAGCGCGTGCTGAATGCCCCCGACCTCAGCGGGGACTTCATGGATTATCAGACCGCGACCACGATGTGTTTCGAGTGGTGCGATTCCCTGCTGAAGGCGGAGCGATATTCTCGGGGACAGGTCCGGTTCAGCTTCATCGAGCGGGAGAAGAAGAACATTGCTCGGGTGTATCAGGTCGCATCGCGCATCGTTATACCTCAGATGGAGGACGAAACGTTCTTCAACGTGGAGATCGAGAAATTGGCCGTGACCCTCAGTCACCTCGGTACGTTGTACTTCCTCACCGGCGATTTGGAACAGGCCGTTCGGGCATACCAGCAGAGTTTCGCCGTCATCGCTCTAAAGAAATGCAGCCGCAACCGTGATTCGATGGACGAAATCCTCGATCGGTACAAAGACATTATTCATCATCCCCTGAACAACGCCCCGCGGGAAGCGCACGGGTTGATCGCCACGCTCGCCTCGGAGAAGGGATACGACATCCTGATGGAGGCCCACCTGAAAAAGCTCGCGGAAGATGCGATTCCGTTCAACAAGGATGAGCAGAACTTCACCACGCTGATCCATCCTCAGAAGGAACTGATTGCCGATCTGATGGATTCGGTGGAAAACAAATTGAAGTTTGCTTTTGCCGCACCGTACGTGTCCTACAAGCCTCTGATCGAGCAAAAATTCAACGCCGTCAAGGAAAAGATGCAATTCGTAGCTTCGGCGTCGTACTGATTGTTTGCGCGCGACGCCGACCGGGTGCCGCCGGCGTGCGGCATGCGGGACTTGCCGGCAATGGAAGGCAGAGGGGAGCTACTCGTAGCGTAGCGAATCGATGACGTTCGCCCGGGCGGCCTTCCAGGCGGGATAGAATCCGAAGAAGATCCCTACACAAGCGGACAAACCGAAGCTCAAGGCGATGGAGTCCGGCGTGACCACGGCAGCCCACCCGGAGTTCTTCATGAATAGTGCCGTCCCGGTACCGGTCGCCACGCCGAGCAAACCGCCGAACAGGCAGATCATGAGGGCCTCGATCAGGAACTGAAGCAGGATGTCCCGTCGTTTGGCCCCGATCGCCTTGCGAATGCCTATTTCTTTGGTTCGCTCCGTGACGGATACGACCATGATGTTCATGATCCCGATGCCGCCCACTACCAGCGAAATGGCGGCGATCGAAGCAAGCAGCAGGGACATGGTCTGGCTGGCCTCCTGTGCCGTGGCGATCACGTCCGCCATGCTGCGCAGGTTGAAATCGTTCTCCTGGTCGGAGCGGAGCCTGTGCAAACGCCGAAGCGTCCGTTCCATGTCGAACATGGCGTC